>JAJBTC010000224.1 GCA_020861095.1 Bacteroides sp. | reverse complement strand
CAAAAATACCAACGGCATCCTTGATGGAGATCCTGTCCGGGTTGTACAGGTCCAGTGCATTGAGTTGGAGTCCTTGTTTTTTCATCAGGTCGATCGCATGCTGTTCCTGCATCAGCTGGAGCAGCCACATTCCCTCATCTGCCCGGGCAGTCAGGGATACCAGCAGCAGAAGTGCCGGCAGAAGGTTTCTGAGTCTTTTCATTTTCATTCGCGTTTATAATTTTAAAAATGTATAGATATTTTTTTCTGTGCACATCTTCCGGTCCGGTATCCTTCAGGGCCGGGAATTACCTGCCGGAGGTGATCTGCTAAGCGGAAGCTCTACCGGATGCCGGGTCTGAACTTCATCACATTTGCCGGCGGGCGTTGGTGCAGCAGTTCGTTTTTCATAAAATCCATATACGGAGCCACGTGGCTGAAAAACTGTTTGTAGCCTTCGCACAGGTAATTCAGGCCGGGTTCTCCCGCAGGTGTGTGGCAGAAACGGTTTTTGGGACACTCTCCGTTGCAGGCAAACAGGAATGCACACGCTCTGCACTGCTCCGGCAGCGCAGCCTGTTTGTTGTTCCCGAACTGTGTCTGTTTCTCACCATACATCATCTCTACCAGCGTTTGCCGGTAGATGTTGCCCAGCTTGTATTCCGGGAACACAAAGTGGTCGCACATATACACATCGCCATTGAATTCCATCACTCCCGCGTGGCCGCAAGTCTTTGCCAGGGTGCATACTCCCGGCTGTTCGCCGATCCAGTTGGCCAGGGTGGAATCGAACAATTGAATGTAGAACGTACCCACATCTTTTTTTACCCATTCGTCAAAGATCGTACACAGGAAACGACCCCACTGCTGCGGGGTTACGGAGAAGTCGGTCAACTCTCCTTTCCCGCCATCAGCCAGAGAAGCCAGCGTACGGCCATCGGCAGGAGAGAGCCTGCGTTCTACGATCGGCGCGAACTGGATGTAGTGACAGCCTATCTCTTTGAAGAAGCGATAGAAATCCAGTGGATAGTCGGCATTGAAATCATTCACTACCGCCATGGCGTTCCATTCTACCCCGTGTTTGTTGAGCAGGCGGATGCCCTGCATCACTTTATGGAAAGAGGGCTTACCCTGTTTGTTTTTCCGGTATTCGTCGTGAAACTCCTGCGGGCCATCTATGGAGACTCCCACCAACCAGTTGTGCTCTTTGAAAAAGCGGCACCATTCGTCGGTAAGCAATGTTCCGTTGGTCTGTATCGAGTTGTCTATGGTGCGTCCGCGGGCGTATTTCTGCTGCAATTCCACCACTTTCCTGTAGAAAGAGAGCGGGCGCATGAGGGTTTCCCCGCCGTGCCAGGTAAACAATACCTGCGGCATGGTCTGCGACTGGATGTATTCTTCCATGAACTTTTCCAGCAATTCGTCGCTCATCACCTGCCGGGGAGTTTCCCGGTAGAGGTGGCTTTTTTCCAGGTAGTAGCAATACTCACAGGCCAGATTGCATACGGAGCCGACAGGTTTCAGCATCACGTAAAGTGGTCTGGCAAAAGGAGCAAAGGTCGCGGACATATGACAAAACGTTAGTGAGAAAGTGCAAATTTAGGTAAATTAATTGAAAAAACATTTAGCCCGGGCCGTTTATAAGCTTTATTAAAAGAAAAGAGTTTTACAAGAATTAAATATTAATAAAATGTATCTCAGTATAACGAATTAGGTTGTAACTTTGTATGTGCAATCGTAATAACATGACTGAATGAATAGAATCCTTTTGCCCTTTTTACTTTTGCTTCTGACGCTCTGTTCGTGTGGCCGGAAGTATAAGATTGAAGGAACCTCTTCGGTAACCAGTCTGGATGGAAAGATGCTTTTCATCAAGGCAATGGATCATGGAGAGTGGGTGGTTATCGACTCGGCGGAAGTAGTGCACGGTGTATTCTCTATGCGGGGAAAAGTAGATACGATCCTGATGGCTACCTTATACCTGGGAGATACCAACATCATGCCGCTGGTATTGGAGAAAGGCTCTATACGCATCCATATTTCCAACAACGAGCTTTCTGTCAGAGGTACGAGGCACAACGACGCGTTGTACGATTTCATAGACAAGCGCAACGATATGGAAACCCGTCTGTACGAACTGGATCGCAAAGAGGCGCGTCTGCTCATGGACGGTGGCGACTGGGATACGGTGCGCCTGCAGATCGTAGAAGAAACGGAGCAGCTGGTAGAGGAGATGAACGCGTATATCAAGACTTTCATCAGTGACAATTACGAGACCATTCTGGGGCCCAGTGTGTTTATCATGCTTTGCAGCAGCCTGCCCTATCCGGTGCTGACCCCACAGATCGAAGACATCCTCAAAGATGCCCCGTCTGCTTTCAGCAACGATTTTATGGTGAAAGAATATGTGGCTAAAGCCGAAGAAAATATGAAACTGATCAACGAGAACCGTCGCCCGGATCTCAATAATCTCACCTCTATTCCCTGATCAGAAATCGTATCCCAGACTGATATAAAATCCTGCTTTTTTCGTCCGGTTGGAATAGCTGATCGTCCCTTGCAGCGGGCCAAACAGGGTATTGATCCCGTAACTGCCGCTTACACCGTACAGTTTTTCTCCGCTGAACAGTTTCAGGAAATCATTGTTGTTCCATCCGGCATTTCCGTTGAGTGTGACATAATGTTTTCCCCACAGGCGTTGACGTAGCTTCAGACCTACTATCGTGAGCGCGTTTTCAGTAGCTTCCACATGGTTCACTCCGGCAAAAGGCAATTGTTGCGGAAAATAATGACCGAAAACATCTCCTCCGATCATATTCTTATACGCGTAAGGCACATTGTTGCCAATGAGTACGCGACCGTAAATGGAGGGAAGCACAGTAAAGCGTTCGGTCAGAGAGAACGCGCCGCTCCATCCTGCCATGACCGAACCAAAAGGAGCGCCCCCTTTGTGCCCGATCAGGTTGTCTGTATACAAAGCCGCGTTCACCCGGACAGACTGGCCTTTTTGAGGAAAATACCTTTTGTCCAGGTTGTCGTAGTGAAAGAAAGCGGTATAGTTGAAATAATGATCCGAAGATAGATGGAGCTCTTCTTCTCCTTCCTCCACAAGTAGTTTGTTGTAATGGTAATATTCCCAATTGAGCCCCATCCCATAGAGTATGTTGCTCAGGTGTATATCCGTGATCCCGAATGTGGCGGTATGGAAATTATAGGTAGTGTTGTAGGCACGGCTGCCCTTGTTGTATATATTGATGTCGTTGTACTGATACATGTAAGAGATGTCCAGATTCTTGAGCCGGAAAAGTTCCAGATTATAGTCTAAGCTGGCAGATACCCGCTTACCCACTCTCACGGTACCGGAAAGAGTGGAAGGAATGCGGGTGTTCATACGGAGCGACGCGTTGAACAACAGTGCCGCCATCTCTTCCGTATCAAAACGCAGTCCTACGCGCAGGTCCTTTTCGGTTCTCTCCTGCAAAGGAAAAGTGAGTATATATCCTTCGGGTGTTTCATGCAGTTTGTAAGCTCCTCCTATATAAGACTGGCTGCCACACATCACCGATATAGCTTTTTCTATCTGTTCCAGTCCTACCATACTGTTGCTTTTCAGTCCGCTCCGGTGAAGAAGGTAACGCTGATTCTTGGCATCTACACCGTCCAGAACAATGGATCTTACTTGGATCTTGCCATCGTCCTGGAAAACCGATTGATAGGGAGCAGCGCGTTGAGCCTGGTAAGTTTCCGGTATGCCGATCTTGCTTTTCAGCGCGATCAGTTCGTCCCACTTTTCCCGGGCAGCCTTCTCGCCCCGGTGTGTCAGCGAATCCATGGCCAAAGGGGTGAAACTGGAAGTAGAATACCCTTCTACGTCTACCAGAATATACGTATCTGTAATAGCCACATTTTCATCGTGATTGTTTTGCGTGGTGAGTTTCAGGATCTGTCCCAGTATATCACCTACTCCCACCAATTTGTCGGCCGTGAGGGGAGGGGTCTGCAAGTCTACTCCGATAATGATATCCGCTCCCAGGTCTCTGGCTACATCCGTGGGATAATTGTTGGTCATGCCTCCGTCTACCAGCACCCAGTCGTTCATACGTATCGGTGCAAATACACCGGGTATAGCCATGCTGGCCCGCATCGCTTTGGGCAGTTCCCCGCTCTGAAAGACGATCTGCTTCCCTTCCACCACATCTTCAGATACACAGGCAAAAGGAATAGGTAGTTTGTTGAAGTCGATGGAGTCGTGATAGCCGATGGTGAGTGTCGCCAACAAATTATCAATATTCTGTCCGCGGATGATCCCTCCGTCCCCTGCTTCCTTGAGGCTGTTGCGGAAAGAAACTGTATAGAGGTATTTCTCCGAATCTTCTCTTTCCGGGATCGATTCGTCCTGCCGGCGGATCTTATCGCTCAATACAAAGGGCCAGTCCTGTGCCTTCACCAGACTGTCCATCTGGTGGGGCGTATAGCCGATGGCATATAGCCCGCCGATAATGGCACCCATGCTTGTGCCTACCACATAATCTATGGGTATCCCTGCCTCTTCGATCACCTTCAGTGCCCCGATGTGGGCGGCTCCTTTGGCACCGCCGCCACTCAGTACCACCGCTACCTTTTTTCGTTCCTGGGCAGAAAGAGCAGAAGGTAAACTGTACATCAGCCATACGATCAGGAGATATGAACCGATTTTTTTCATAGACACAACTATATATAAGTAGAAATTCATCATTCATTGTATGTATTTGACTCCGATAACCTGTAGAGACGCACGGCGTGCGTCTCAGCATACCGAATGGAAACGTATATACCCGGTGGGATACATTTTTATGTCGGACGTGGGTCGCGGAGACGCACGCTTTTGGGTTGCATCCGCACCGCAGAGACGCACCCTCCTGGATTGGACCTGCACCGCGGAGACGCAAATATGCGTCTCTACAACAGGTAATCCCTTTCTCTGTAAACGAAGTACTATAAACCCATGTTGTGGATGTGCTTATGGTTATATAGTATATCGCTTTTGTACAGGGTAACGGAACCATACATAAGTAACTATAAATTCTTATCAGGGCCGACACTCTGCGTGAATTATAATTATGTATAACAACACAATTATTTAAAAAAAGTTTGTATATTTGTTATCTCGGATCGCCTTTGCAGAGATACTTCTGTGCGGCCGGTTGTGGAAATATTCCACATCTGGGGAGTTGATTCCCCATCTGATCCTTCCTGCCGTCACCTATTAAATCATTGTATGTAAAATGTCTACAGTACTGTGCCCTACTGGTATGGTATTTGAATATCTATACGTGCGTAAAGTGTATGTGTGCCACTTGCAGCCTGTATGCGGATAGAAAAACGGATCCATCCGCCTCACAACTGCCAAAGGTACACCTGACAATGAATTTTCAATAGGAACAAACATGAAAACAATTTTTTCGGGCCTTGTTCAGGGCCTTATGAAAAAAAGAGTCGCGGCTACTATCCTCGGAATACTGCTTCTTGTGGGTATTGTCTTTTTTCTGACCCGCAAACGACCTCAACCTCAGGAATCCCCTACCGTACTGATAGAGACTGCTTCCTTAGAAGACGTAGAACTCTATGGAGAATTTGTCGGACGCATCCGCGCCCAGCAATTCGTAGAAGTACGCGCGCGTGTAGAAGGCTATCTCGAAGAGATGCTTTTTGCAGAAGGTACCTATGTCAATAAGAACCAGGTGCTCTTTGTGATCAATCAGGATCAGTACCGTGCCAAGGCTGACAAAGCCCGTGCCCAGTTGAAGAAAGAGCAGGCACAGGCCCTGAAAGCCGAGAGAGATCTGGAACGTATCCGTCCGCTGTACGAACAGAACGCGGCCAGCCAGCTGGATCTCGACAATGCCATTGCTGCTTATGAGAGTGCCGTAGCTACGGTGTCTATGAGTGAAGCCGATCTGGCGCAAGCCGATCTGGAACTGGGCTATACGGTGGTACGGTCGCCCCTGGCGGGGCATATCAGTGAGCGAAACGTAGATCTTGGGACGCTGGTAGGGCCGGGCGGGAAATCGCTGTTGGCCACTATTGTCAAAAGTGATACCGTACTGGTAGATTTCAGTATGACGGCGCTTGACTATCTCAACAGCAAGGAACGCAACATCAATATCGGCCAGCAGGATGCCACCCGCTCCTGGCAGCCCAACATCACCATTACCCTGGCAGACAACTCGGTGTATCCGTATAAAGGCTTTGTGAACTTTGCCGATCCGAAAGTAGATCCCCAGACCGGAACCTTCTCCGTCAGGGCCGAGATGCCCAATCCCAACCACATCCTGTTACCCGGACAGTTTACCAAAGTGAAACTCCTGCTGGATGTACGCGAAGGAGCCGTGGTGGTACCGCAAAAGTCAGTCACCATAGAGAAAGGCGGAGCCTATGTCTATGTCATGCGGCGGGACTCTACGGTAGAGAATCGTTTCATTGAGCTGGGACCTGAGTTTGGTAACAAGACGGTGGTGGAGCGCGGGCTGGCAGCCGGGGAATATATCGTCACAGAAGGGCAACACAAGCTGGCACCGGGAGTAAAGGTGAAAGTAGTGGAGCCTGCTGAGGTACCTAACGAGGAAACGGAGTAGACTATGAAAGTAAGTTTTTTTATAGATCGTCCTGTATTTTCGGCAGTCATCTCTATCCTGATCGTGATCGTCGGGATCATCGGGCTCACGATGCTGCCCATCGATCAGTATCCCCAGATTACTCCGCCGGTGGTGCGCGTGAGTGCCTCCTATCCGGGAGCCAGCGCGCTCACGGTGTCTCAGGCAGTAGCTACGCCCATCGAACAGGAACTCAACGGAACTCCGCGGATGCTCTATATGGAATCTACCAGTTCCAATTCGGGAAGTTTCTCTGCCACCATCACGTTCGATGTCTCGGCCGATGCCGATCTGGCAGCCGTAGAGATCCAGAACCGGATCAAACTGGCCGAATCGCGCTTGCCCGCGGAGGTGGTTCAGAACGGGATCTCCGTAGAGAAGCAGGCTCCCAGTCAGCTGATGACGGTGTGTCTGACCTCTTCCGATCCTAAATTCGATGAGATCTATCTGAGCAATTTTGCCACGATCAATGTGCTGGACCTGTTGCGCCGTATACCGGGTGTGGGACGTGTGTCCAACGTCGGAAGCCGCTACTATGCCATGCAGATCTGGGTGCAGCCCGACAAACTGGCCCACTTCGGGCTCACGGTACAGGACATACAAAGTGCCCTGAAAGATCAGAACCGCGAGTCGGCTGCGGGCGTGCTGGGTCAGCAACCGGTACAGGGACTGGATATCACCATTCCCATTACTACACAAGGCCGCCTCTCTACGGTGAGCCAGTTCGAAGACATTGTAGTGCGTGCCAATCCCAACGGTTCCATCATCCGTCTGAAAGATGTGGCACGTGTCTCTCTGGAGGCCTCTTCCTACAATACGGAAAGCAGTATCAATGGAGAGAACGCGGCTGTATTGTCTGTCTATATGCTTCCCGGTTCCAATGCCATGGAGGTGGCCCGTAGTGTGAAGGAGGTGATGAAAGAGATCAGCCTCAACTTCCCGGAGGGAATGAACTATGAGATCCCTTTCGATATGACCACCTACATCAGCGAATCGATACATAAAGTATACAAGACCCTTTTCGAAGCCTTAGTACTGGTAGTACTGGTTGTCTTCCTGTCGTTGCAAAGCTGGCGGGCTACCCTCATTCCACTGGTGGCAGTGCCTATCTCCCTGATCGGGACGTTTGGGTGTATGCTCATTTTTGGCTTTTCACTCAATATCCTTACGCTGCTCGGACTGGTGCTTGCGATCGGTATCGTGGTAGATGACGCTATTGTGGTGGTGGAGAATGTAGAGCGTATCATCGAAGAAGAGAAGCTCCCGCCCTATGAAGCCACCAAAAAGGCCATGGAAAATCTGGCCAGTGCGCTGATCGCCACTTCCCTGGTACTGGCTGCTGTGTTTGTCCCGGTGAGTTTCCTGGCGGGGATCACCGGACAGCTCTACCGGCAGTTTACCATCACCATCGTGGTGTCTGTACTGATCTCTACGGTGGTAGCGCTCACCCTGAGTCCGGTGCTCTGTTCGTTGCTGTTGAAACCGGACAGTGGGAAGAAAAAAAATGTCATCTTCCGCAAGATAAACATCTGGCTCCATATCGGTAATCACCGGTATATAGACGTTCTGCGAAAGACAATCGGCCATCCCCGGCGGGTATTGGCCGCTTTTGGGGTGGCGGTCTTGCTGATCCTGCTGGTCCATCGGCTGATACCAACCAGTTTCCTTCCGGTGGAAGACCAGGGCTATTTCAAGATCGAACTGGAATTGCCGGAGGGGGCTACCTTAGAGCGTACGCGGGCCGTGACAGAACGCGCGGTGAAGTATCTCAACCGGAATCCGTATATCGAATATGTGCAGAATGTCACCGGTAGCAGTCCACGGGTAGGAAGCAACCAGGGACGGGGCGAACTGACGGTCATCCTGAAACCGTGGAACGAACGCAAACAGACAACCATAGACAAGATCATGGCGGAGGTGGTGGCCGAACTGAGAACCTACCCCGAATGCAAAGTCTATCTTTCTACTCCGCCCGTGATCCCGGGATTGGGTACTTCCGGCGGATTCGAGTTGCAGCTGGAGGCGAGGGGAGATGCCACTTTCGAGATGCTGGTGCAGGCGGCGGATACATTGATGTACTATGCTTCGCGACGGAAAGAGCTCACCGGACTCTCTTCTTCTTTGCAATCCGATATTCCCCAGCTCTATTTCGATGTAGACCGGGACAAGGTGAAGATGGTAGGTGTGCCGCTGGCGGACGTATTCTCTACCATGAAGGCCTATACCGGATCGGTATATGTGAACGACTTCAATATGTTCAACCGTATCTACAGGGTATATATACAGGCGGAAGCCAACTACAGAGAACACAAGGAAAATATAAATCTTTTCTTCGTCCGGGGGGCCAACGGGGCCATGATCCCGCTGTCTACCCTGGGTACCGCTTCCTATACCACCGGACCGGGGAGTATCAAACGCTTCAATATGTTTACTTCCGCTGTGATCCGTGGAGGAGCCGCGCAGGGATATAGCTCCGGACAGGCCATGGAGATCATGGAGCAGATCGCGCGTGAACACCTGCCCGAGACCATCGGGCTCGACTGGAGCGGCCTTTCTTATCAGGAGAAGCAGGCCGAGGGGCAGACCGGACTGGTGATCGCTCTGGTGTTCCTGTTCGTTTTCCTTTTCTTAGCTGCTCAGTATGAGAGCTGGACGCTGCCTGTGGCGGTGCTCCTTTCCCTGCCTGTGGCCGCTCTGGGGGCTTACCTGGGAGTCTGGGCCTGTGGCCTGGAAAACGATATCTACTTCCAGATCGGACTGGTGATGCTGATGGGGATGGCGGCCAAGAACGCGATCCTGATCGTGGAGTTTGCCAAGGTTCAGGTAGACAAAGGCGCAGATCTGATAGAGTCGGCCCTCTATGCTTCCCGACTGCGGTTCCGTCCGATCCTGATGACCTCTCTGGCTTTCTTATTGGGTATGTTGCCGATGGTACTGGCCAGCGGACCGGGTTCGGCCAGCCGGCGCGCCATTGGTACAGGCGTATTTTTTGGAATGATCTTCGCCATCGTTCTGGGTATTGTACTGGTGCCCTTCTTCTTTATCCTGGTCTATAAGACAAAGGCAAAAATCAAACAAAGAACACATGAAAAGTAAAAGATACGATATACTCCGGAGAACGGGAATAAGGATCCTGTTTCTCCTGTTGCTGACCGGAGGCTTCTCTTCGTGTAAGGTGGGTAAGGCGTATGTACGCCCGGCGGTGGAACTGCCTGTGGCTTTGCCTGCCCGGGGCGACAGCATCAGTCTGGGCGACTGGGAATGGCTCGATATCTATACAGACACCTACCTGCAACGGCTCATTGGCAAGGCGCTGGAACACAACAAGGACATGCTGATTGCTGCCGCGCGTATCCAAGAGATGGCGGCGCAGAATCGGATCAGTGTGGCGAATCTGTTGCCACAGCTCAACGGGCAACTGTTTGCGGAACGGGAATTTGAGAATTACCGGGGCGGGAAACCCACACAGGACAATCAGCTGGATGCCAAACTGGCCCTGACCTGGGAACTGGATCTCTGGGGAAATCTTCGTTGGGGCAAGGAGGCGGCTGTGGCCGAATACCTGCAGACGGTGGAGGCCCGGCGTGCCATGCAGCTGACTATCATTGCGGAGGTGGCAAGTGCCTATTACGAACTGGTGGTCCTGGACAATGAACTCTCCATTGTGAAGCAGACCCTGCAGGCCAGGCAGGAGGGAGTACGATTGGCGCGTATCCGTTTCGAAGGGGGACTTACTTCGGAAACCTCTTATCAGCAGGCACAGGTGGAAGTGGCGCGTACGGCTACGCTGGTGCCGGATCTGGAACGTAAGATCTCTGTCAAGCAAAACGATATTGCTTTTCTGACGGGGGAGCTTCCGCAACAGATTACCCGGAGCCGTTCGCTGGAGGAACTGCATTTCCCGGAGACCCTGCCTACAGGGTTGCCTTCGGAGCTGTTGCAGCGACGGCCGGATATCCGGCGTTCGGAACAACAGCTGATCGCCGCGCACGCCCGGGTGGGAGTGGCCTATACGAATATGTTTCCGCGTATCGCACTTACAGGCAAATACGGGGTGGAAGGGGATGAACTGAAAACGATATTGAAGTCGCCCTATGGGTTACTACAGGCCAACCTGATCACTCCTCTGTTCCACATGGGAAAGAACCGGGCTGCCCTCAAAGCCCGTAAAGCGGCCTATGAACAGGAGGTGTACCGCTACGAAAAGGCGGTACTGAATGCGTTCCGGGAGACACAAAACGCAATTGTGGATTTCAATAAGATCCGTGAAGTGCACGCGCTTCGTCTGAGCTTAGAGCGGGCGGCAAAGAGTTATGTAGACCTGGCACAGTTGCAATACATCAACGGAGTGATCAACTATCTGGATGTGCTGGACGCGCAACGTGGATATTTCGACGCGCAGATCGGCCTGAGCAATGCCATCCGCGACGAACTGATCGCGGTGGTACAGGTGTATAAGACGCTGGGCGGAGGATGGAGGTAATTTACGATTTACGGATTTACGATGTACGATTGAAATTACCCAGTCTAAATAAGCTGTGATACGTGGTTCTGTTTCCAATTGAAAATGCTTGGTGCCGGTAAGGTGTAACACATAGTTCCGTATTTTTAAAAAGAGGTGATCCGTGACAAGTGGATTGTTGCGGTACAAGGAGATAGCCTATGGGGAAGAATGGAACTGATAACTTGTGTCCATGTATGAAAAAAACGGGGAAGACCGGGAATGATTTTGGTGAAAATTGTTTCCGTTTTTTAGATTCCGCATAAGAGATCCGCATCCTGTAGAGACGCACGGCGTGCGTCTCCGCGTGCCGCATGGGAAGATGTACAGAACAGGAATATATGCTATGTGTGAATACATATCGTATAAGATGGCTGCCCCGTCATAGAAAATACCTGCTGAATACATACGTACCCCGCGGAGACGTACGCCGTACGTCTCTACAGGTGGATGACAGCATCGGGAGTTGTTTTTCAAATCGTAATCATTTGCTAAATGCAGATAATGAATGACTGAATCCTGACAAAGGACTGTGTCCTGTCCAGCCAGGCATTTTCAATCGGAAACAGAACCACGTATCACAGCTTATTTGTACCAGGTAATTTCAATCGTACATCGTAAATCGTTAAATCGTAAATATCCTGGTTTGTACTTTTATTATTCAGAAAAAAAAACGAAATTTGCAAGGCTTTTTTTGAGGAACTTATTAACACCTTTAAATAGATTGACAAGATGACAAAAAGTGCATTGCAAATCGCAAGGGCTGCCTATCAGCCTAAATTGCCTAAAGCTCTCAGAGGTTCTGTAAAAGTAAATGAAGGAGCTGCTACTCAGTCTGTAGCCGATCAGGAAGCTATTCAGAAATTATTCCCTCATACGTACGGTATGCCTCTGCTCCAGTTTGTGGAGTCTACAGAGACTACTCAATTCCCTGCTATCAACGTGGGTGTGATCCTTTCCGGTGGCCAGGCTCCGGGCGGACACAATGTGATCTCCGGTCTGTTTGACGGGATCAAGAAACTGAATGCGGACAGCAAACTCTATGGATTTATCCTGGGTCCGGGTGGTCTGGTAGATCATAAATACAAGGAACTGACTGCTGAGATCATTGACGAGTACCGCAATACCGGCGGATTCGATATCATCGGTTCCGGACGTACCAAACTGGAAAAAGAATCGCAGTTTGACAAAGGATATGAGATCCTCAAAGAATTGGGTATTACGGCTCTTGTGATCATCGGTGGAGACGATTCCAATACCAATGCCTGTGTATTGGCTGAGTACTATGCCGCTAAGAAATACGGTGTGCAGGTGATCGGGTGTCCGAAGACCATTGACGGTGACCTGAAAAACGATATGATTGAAACCTCTTTCGGATTCGATACAGCTTGTAAAGTATACTCAGAGGTGATTGGTAACATCCAGCGCGATTGCAACTCGGCACGTAAATACTGGCACTTTATCAAACTGATGGGCCGTTCGGCTTCTCACATCGCTCTGGAATGTGCGTTGCAGGTACAGCCGAATGTATGTATCGTATCGGAAGAAGTAGAAGCTAAAGACATGTCTCTGGATGATGTAGTGACTTACATTGCTCAGGTAGTGGCAGGCCGTGCCGCTCAGGGAAATAACTTCGGTACTGTACTGATCCCTGAGGGACTGGTGGAATTTATACCCGCGATGAAACGCCTGATCGCCGAACTCAATGACTTCCTGGCTGCGAACGCGGAAGAGTTCAGCCATATCAAGAAATCTCACCAACGTGAGTATATCATCAGTAAACTTTCCAAAGAAAATTCCGATATCTACGCCAGTCTGCCCGAAGGAGTAGCCCGTCAGCTGACACTGGATCGCGACCCACACGGAAATGTGCAGGTATCGCTGATCGAAACCGAAAAACTCCTGTCCGAAATGGTAGCTAATAAATTAGATGCCTGGAAAAAAGAGGGAAAATTCACCGGTAAGTTCGCTCCGTTGCATCATTTCTTCGGATATGAGGGCCGCTGTGCTGCTCCTTCCAACTACGATGCGGACTATTGCTATTCCTTAGGATTCACGGCTTCGGTGCTGATCGCTGCCGGAAAAACAGGTTATATGTCTTCCGTACGCAATACAACCGCTCCCGCGGAAGAGTGGATCGCAGGCGGTGTGCCTATCACCATGATGATGAATATGGAACGTCGTCACGGAGAGATGAAGCCGGTGATCCAGAAAGCTCTGGTGAAATTAGATGGTGCTCCTTTCCGGACGTTTGCTGCTCAGCGTGAACAATGGGCGCTCACAACGGATTATGTATATCCGGGACCGATCCAGTATTTTGGTCCTACCGAAGTATGTGATCAGCCGACCAAAACGCTGCAACTGGAGCAAGGCAAATGATTAGATTTACGATTTACGGATTTACGATTTACTATTGCATACTTCTTTTGTTTGGATGAATCCGGAGGCATCAGAGTGATTCTGACACATGATCTGGTTTAATTTTGTAATTCCAAATCGTACATCAATACATCGTACATACGAATAGGGTGCTGTAAGCACGACACAATTCAGTGATCCTTTCCTGTATATTTGTGTTGTACTTACAGCTTCCGCCGCACGCTGCCGCTCGCTGGCTGGGTGGATGACAGCATCGGGAGTTGTTTTTCAAATCGTAATCATTTGCTAAATGCAGATAATGAATGACTGAATCCTGACAAAGGACTGTGTCCTGTCCAGCCAGGCATTTTCAATCGGAAACAGAACCACGTATCACAGCTTATTTGTACCAGGTAATTTCAATCGTACATCGTAAATCGTTAAATCGTAAATATCCTGGTTTGTACTTTTATTATTCAGAAAAAAAAACGAAATTTGCAAGGCTTTTTTTGAGGAACTTATTAACACCTTTAAATAGATTGACAAGATGACAAAAAGTGCATTGCAAATCGCAAGGGCTGCCTATCAGCCTAAATTGCCTAAAGCTCTCAGAGGTTCTGTAAAAGTAAATGAAGGAGCTGCTACTCAGTCTGTAGCCGATCAGGAAGCTATTCAGAAATTATTCCCTCATACGTACGGTATGCCTCTGCTCCAGTTTGTGGAGTCTACAGAGACTACTCAATTCCCTGCTATCAACGTGGGTGTGATCCTTTCCGGTGGCCAGGCTCCGGGCGGACACAATGTGATCTCCGGTCTGTTTGACGGGATCAAGAAACTGAATGCGGACAGCAAACTCTATGGATTTATCCTGGGTCCGGGTGGTCTGGTAGATCATAAATACAAGGAACTGACTGCTGAGATCATTGACGAGTACCGCAATACCGGCGGATTCGATATCATCGGTTCCGGACGTACCAAACTGGAAAAAGAATCGCAGTTTGACAAAGGATATGAGATCCTCAAAGAATTGGGTATTACGGCTCTTGTGATCATCGGTGGAGACGATTCCAATACCAATGCCTGTGTATTGGCTGAGTACTATGCCGCTAAGAAATACGGTGTGCAGGTGATCGGGTGTCCGAAGACCATTGACGGTGACCTGAAAAACGATATGATTGAAACCTCTTTCGGATTCGATACAGCTTGTAAAGTATACTCAGAGGTGATTGGTAACATCCAGCGCGATTGCAACTCGGCACGTAAATACTGGCACTTTATCAAACTGATGGGCCGTTCGGCTTCTCACATCGCTCTGGAATGTGCGTTGCAGGTACAGCCGAATGTATGTATCGTATCGGAAGAAGTAGAAGCTAAAGACATGTCTCTGGATGATGTAGTGACTTACATTGCTCAGGTAGTGGCAGGCCGTGCCGCTCAGGGAAATAACTTCGGTACTGTACTGATCCCTGAGGGACTGGTGGAATTTATACCCGCGATGAAACGCCTGATCGCCGAACTCAATGACTTCCTGGCTGCGAACGCGGAAGAGTTCAGCCATATCAAGAAATCTCACCAACGTGAGTATATCATCAGTAAACTTTCCAAAGAAAATTCCGATATCTACGCCAGTCTGCCCGAAGGAGTAGCCCGTCAGCTGACACTGGATCGCGACCCACACGGAAATGTGCAGGTATCGCTGATCGAAACCGAAAAACTCCTGTCCGAAATGGTAGCTAATAAATTAGATGCCTGGAAAAAAGAGGGAAAATTCACCGGTAAGTTCGCTCCGTTGCATCATTTCTTCGGATATGAGGGCCGCTGTGCTGCTCCTTCCAACTACGATGCGGACTATTGCTATTCCTTAGGATTCACGGCTTCGGTGCTGATCGCTGCCGGAAAAACAGGTTATATGTCTTCCGTACGCAATACAACCGCTCCCGCGGAAGAGTGGATCGCAGGCGGTGTGCCTATCACCATGATGATGAATATGGAACGTCGTCACGGAGAGATGAAGCCGGTGATCCAGAAAGCTCTGGTGAAATTAGATGGTGCTCCTTTCCGGACGTTTGCTGCTCAGCGTGAACAATGGGCGCTCACAACGGATTATGTATATCCGGGACCGATCCAGTATTTTGGTCCTACCGAAGTATGTGATCAGCCGACCAAAACGCTGCAACTGGAGCAAGGCAAATGATTAGATTTACGATTTACGGATTTACGATTTACTATTGCATACTTCTTTTGTTTGGATGAATCCGGAGGCATCAGAGTGATTCTGACACATGATCTGGTTTAATTTTGTAATTCCAAATCGTACATCAATACATCGTACATACGAATAGGGTGCTGTAAGCACGACACAATTCAGTGATCCTTTCCTGTATATTTGTGTTGTACTTACAGCACTTCCTTTGATCGGATAGCTTATAAACTTCTGTGCATACAAATGGCAACACCCCGAAAAGCAAATACCACCCGCAGGCCGGCTACCCGGCGCGCTACGACTTGCCGCAAGAAGCAACCGGCAGGACGTGGTACCATGCCCAACTGGCTGCGCAACAGCCTGGCTGTGGTAGTGGTGTTGTTCTTTTCCGCGGGGTTCTACTATCTTTTTATTCTTCCTTATGCCTATCGCTGGAAACCGTGTGCCGGACGGCGCGGGTACAGTGTCTGCATTCCGCGCGGTTATCAGGTGCATGGTATAGATATCTCCCGTCATCAGGGACAGATAGACTGGGAGAAACTGATCCACCATCGGCAGAGCAAATATCCGCTCTATTTTGTCTTTATGAAAGCGACCGAAGGGGGCGACTTCCCTGATGTAAGTTTCAGAGAAAATTTCCACAACGCCCGTCGGTCTGGCTTTATACGGGGAGCCTATCACTTCTTCTCTCCCAAAACCGATCCGGTGAAGCAAGCCGACTTCTTTATACAGACAGTGGATCTTCAGCCGGGCGATCTGCCCCCTGTACTGGATATAGAAGTGATCGGTGATCGCACCCCGAAGGAGCTGCAACAGGCTGCCCTCACCTGGCTCGACAAGGTAGAAGGGCATTACGGTGTGAAGCCTATCATTTATACCTCCTATAAGTTCAAAACCAGTTACCTGAGTGACTCTGTTTTCAATACCTACCCTTTCTGGATTGCTCATTACCATGTAGATACCCTCCGTTACGAAGGACATTGGGACTTCTGGCAACATTCCGATGTGGCGCGTATGAAAGGGATCCCCAGGAATGTAGACCTGAATGTATACCGGGGTACGCCGGATGAGCTTCACCAATTGACTTTGCCCTGATCCCCTGTATAAGGATGTGGCCGGGCGTGTAGAGTCCGGAAAGAGGTTAGTAAACATCCATTGTTCTATTCTTTTATATTTCCTTTTTATTTCTTTGCCGGGTTCTTTTTCAGAAGATTCTCCTATGAATTATAAAATAACCTTTATTCTGCGATTACCTTTTGTAGGCTTTGGGTATAAAGAAAATAAGATGAAGGTCATTCTGTATTTTTTACAACCTATATTTACTTTATATATTTTTTGTATATTTGTAAAATATAGGATGCGCCTTAGTATGGCTGAAGTAAATTTTGCTCTGCTTTTGGCTTTCCATCTATTTATATTAACATATCCGGAGCCGGAAAAACTCCGGTTTTATTCTCACATGTGAAATCTGGTAAATTTTATGGGGCGAGAATAAATATATAATTCACCGTACGGCTTTGTATGGCGTGAACTATTGTTTATTTAAACTTCTGTTTTTACAGATCCCGGAGGATAAATAACTATAGTATCACGCTTTTTTTATATAGTAAATACGTATAGAATGAATATAAATTAAATAATATGAATATGAAGAATCCGCATTCTTTCTTTTTTCTTGTCTTTACATTTTTTTGCCATGTTCAGCTTTTTGCCCAGGATCCGGCACAGTTCGTTCCGGTGGATGTGAAGTCCATTCCCAATGTATATGATGCTTACCTAAAGAACTTCTTGAATGGGAGGCCTACCCCACAGGATGTAAAAGCCTATTTCGATGCGAATCATATGTCAAAAGCAGAGATGGAACATCTGGATTTCAAAAGGGCACAATTTACAGAATTACATGCCCGGGATGAGCGGCGATTGATCAAAGGTCCTGTGTTACATGAGTCGGAAGCCGGAAAAGCTTTTATTATACACGGTACAAACATAGATGTGGTCAGCCATATCAACAGGATCGCCACTTTTATCATTACCGTAGATACAGCGGGGAAGTTCAAGGCTGCCCGGCAATTGTGTCAGGTAGAGATCGGTACTCCTCCTGAGATCAGGATCAATGCAAGAATAGAAAACAATATTATATATATCAGCAAAGTAGAAAGGGATAAGGTGGAAGAAACCCAACAATATGTCAATCATATGATGCTTATATACAATAAATAAAGTGAATTCATCCGGTAGGAAATTCTTTTATATGCATAAAAATTTTTTATCACATAGAAAAAGAGTTTTTTTTCATGGGTGTAATGGAATACTCCTGGTATTTCACTTGAATTCTTATTAAACGGTTAAGAGAATTTTTAATATTAATATTCAAACATTAAATGACTTCAAAATGAAAAAGATTTCCTTGAATTTTCTAAATCGCTTCGAACGGTTTATTGTTAAAAGTCACGAAGATGCGTATGTTCCGGTGAGTGCTTCTATTGCGTCTGGAGTATTGGCTGCAGCAGTAGTAGGTATAGTCCTTGTTTTCTTGCTCCAGATGTTCAATGCCGATTCATCTTTAGGGGTGGCCGTTCTTGGTACGGCTTTCGGAGCCGTATTGCTTTATGCCGCTTATAAAGTATACAAAGCTATGGCTTATCTGCCTACTACCGGAGCTAAACTAAAATTGGCAGCCTATGCATTGGTTTTATATGGCATTACTGCATTTGTATTTTTCTATCTGGTCATGTGGGCTCTGATCATTGTACTTATGGTAGGAGTATGTCTTTTGATACTAAAATACGCATTAGGTAGTTCGGGAGGCAAAAGAGGACGTGTCTATTACAGCGACGGAACTTCTGAAGAGGTAGTCGAAGACGGAACAGGGATATGTGGAGAGACTTATTACAAAAGTGAGAGTGGACGGACACACGTAGAGCCCTGATTCTGTTTTGTAAAGTAAGGAATCCGGTTACACATCTGGCTGATAGCCGGATGTGTAACAGCCAATTCTGTATACTCAGAGCTATATAAAGTGGATAGGGAAAAATCAACAGGTAAATCTGACGGCAGCCCAGTTGTTTTTCTCCCGGTAATGTATGAAGGTAAGTCCTAATTCTTCGGCTTTCTCGCGCAATACAGGAATATCTTCCGTATAGAAACCACTTATATATAGCTCGGAACCTGGTTGCATACATCCGACATAGGCTGCCATATCGTTGAGCAGGATGTTGCGGTTGATATTGGCAATGACCACATCAAAAGGTCCTCTGCCGGTTAGCAGGGAGGCATCTCCCCGTTCAACTGCGATATTGGTCAGGTGATTGAGGGCGATATTTTCTAAGGAGTTATTCACACACCAGGTGTCTATATCAATGGCTGTGACCCGGGAAGCACCGCGCATACGTGCCAGGATGGCGAGGATAGAAGTGCCGCATCCCATGTCCAATACAGACTTTCCTTGCAGGTCGGCTTGTAGCAGTTCGCTTACGATCAGGCTGGTGGTCTCGTGGTGTCCGGTACCAAACGCCATCTGCGGGTTGATCACGATGTCGTATTCCATCCGCGGTATGTCCCGGTGGAAGGTACTGTGTACCACGCAACGATCGTCGATGATAATGGGCTGAAAGTAGTTTTTTTCCCATTCTTCGTTCCAGTCTTTGTCTTCCGCTTCTTCCCGGGTATATTCAAATGCGATGCCTTCGATCGGGAAAAATTCCATAACCTCCTTCAGCCTCTCTTCCTGCAAAAGCTGTTGCTGGATATAGGCAGTTAATCCCTCTTCCGAAGGAACAAAACTTTCAAAGCCAACGTCGGCCAATACGGCTGCCAACACATCGGTGATGGTCTCGTTGCAGGGAGAAGGACGGAAGGTAAATTCTATATATTGCATAAAATAATGTATAATTTACTGATTTGTGATTGTGAACGCTTTTCTATGTACGATTACTGAATTACATCCGAATTTTGGATTACCGTATCAGATAAACAGGATACGATTGTATCTATATCCTACCGGAAAACCGGTTTAATTATCTTAAAAGAAAATAACAGATGTCTTTTCCATCGTATATCGTTATGTTCCCTGATGTTAATCATCAGATAATGGTCATGACGAAGGAGTAAATCTGTCAATCGTACCTACAATCGGTCTGCCTGAACCTCATACAAGGTATCCTATTGTATGATGGGGAAGCTCTCTGTGTGAACAAAGATAGGGTATTTAGGGAAATCCCTATCATTATTTGGGGAAAATCTCCTTTTTGTGGTGAATACCTTGCTTATCTTTGTAACGAGAGATAATATATAGAGCAAAAATAACCCATAAACCACAAAGATATGAAGAAGATTGTTTTAGCATCGCTTATCGCACTTTGTCTCCCTGTTGCCGGGAGTAGGGCACAGGGCGTGAACGACGACCTTTATTATACTCCTTCGAAAAGTAAGAAGGAGACCAATGAGGCTAAGGCGGATGATAAGCAAGAGGAGAAAGTGACCGTGATCGAATTGGACTCACCGGCCGAAACGAATATCTACACCACTCCGGGGACTACTGTTGTGATACAGGACCGCAAAGGGAATGTCCGCGATGTGGATGAGTACAACCGCCGTTACGACGCGCGTGACAATGACTTCGTGGTGGAAGACGATACATTGTATATCCGTGAAAGAGACTATGCGGCTCTGGACGGAGAATGGATCGGAGGCTTCGAAGGATCGCAGGATGATTATGAATATGCCGAGCGCATCATACGTTTCCGCAATCCGCGGTACGCGATCCATATCAGCAGTCCCTATTATTGGGATGTGATGTACGGATTGAACTCATGGGAGTGGAATGTATACTCAGACGGATGGTATGCCTATGCCTTCCCTACCTTTACCAACCGGTTGTGGTGGGATTGGCGTTACGGCTCCGTTGGCTGGGGCTGGGGGTATCGTCCCTATTACTGGGGAGGATACTACGGCGGATATTGGGGTGGCTACTGGGGTATTCACTGGGGACATCATCACCATCATTACTACGGTGGAGGATGGGGACATGTGACCAGACCTTATAACCGGGCAGTATATACCCACCGTCAGTCATTTGGCAGTCGTCAGTCACTGGCCGGACGCAGTTCTTCAACAGTGAATAATCGTTCCAGCTATGCGACAGGTAACCGTCAGAGCAACGCGGTGAACCGTCAGACAAACACCCGCCAGAGCAATTCAACCGGTACGCGTCAGAGTAATGCGACTACAGGACGTCAGAGCAATGTAGGTACAGGTACCCGCCAGACCGGAGGATCTACTACCGGTAGAGTGGTAGGCACCCGCCAAACAGGCGACCGTCAGGGAGTGAGCACCCGAACAGATGCTTCTTCTTCACGTACCAGTACATATACCCGTCCGAGCAGCACACGCACATCCTCTGGCAATTCGAGCGGTGTAAGTAGCCGTACAAACAGCGACCGCAAAACGGGTACTGCTGTGAACGCGGGAAGTTCTTCTTCTAACCGGAGTAATTCTTCGGCTACCCGAAGCAGTTCATCCTCGTCTTCCAGCCGTAGCAGTTCAACCTATAACAGAGGCAGCAGTTCATCTGTGAACAATAGTGGTAGTGTAAATCGTTCAAGTAATAATAGTTCTTCTACACGTAGTTATTCATCCGGTAGTAGCTCACGCTCAGGCAGCAGCTATTCCAGCGGTAGCTCTTCCCGTTCCAGTGGAGGTTCTTCGTCCGGTGGCAGCAGCCGTAGCAGTGGTGGCAGTAGCCGAAGATAACTCATAACTTATTATAAACTAAAAAACCTCTGAATATGAAAAAAATAGTGACTTCCGTTTTCCTCTCTGCATGTGTGGCCGCAAGTGTAGGCGCACAGACGGTATACGATGCTGCTAAAATTACCAGTAAGGATCTGAATGGTACCGCCCGCTTTGTAGGGATGGGAGGTGCCATGGGGGCCCTGGGAGGAGACATTTCTACCATCGGAACCAATCCGGCCGGTATCGGGATATACCGGAGCAACGATGTGATGGTCTCTTTTGGCTATTCGACCATGGGTACGGATAGTAAATACGGGACCAATAAGATCAGTATGAATAAAGATTACTGGACCTTTGACAATGTCGGATTCGTGTTCTCTACCAAGATCGGGAATCATACTCCGCTGAGGTATGTGAATTTCGGTTTTAACTACCAACGGGCAAAGAACTTTGATCGGAATATGAGTATGGCGGGACTTCTGAATACAGGACCTAATGGGGCTATTCTTTCTCAGACCAATCAGATGGCGGCACAGTCTAAAAAGTTATCTGTTAACGATTTTGAGAATTCATCCAATCTGTTCAAAGACAATAATATTGGTTGGCTTTCCGCACTGGGCTGGGAAGGATATCTAATCGATCCTACTGATACAGATGGCGAATATGTGGGTCTTGCATCTATATATGACGAAGTCCCTTATACGAATTTTACCTCTTGGGAGACAGGAGGTATTGATCAATATGATTTTAATGTTTCATTTAATCTGAATGACCGTGTATATCTTGGAGTCACTATTGGAG
>JAJBTC010000166.1 GCA_020861095.1 Bacteroides sp. | reverse complement strand
ATCTATTCATAAATAATTCGTACCTTTGCGCAATTTTAGAAACCGTTTGTTATTTTTCACCTCGTAATAAAGTATCATCATGGCAGTCTACTTAGAAAACGTATCCAGAACATTCGGAGAATACCTGCTTATCCCGGGGCTCACCACCAAAGCATGTGTACCTTCCAATGTCTTACTGAAAACACCGTTGGTCCGTCACAAGAGCGGTGAACGCTCTCCCATTGAGTTGAATATCCCTGTTGTATCGGCTATCATGCAATCCGTATCGGGGCCGGACCTGGCCATCGAGCTGGCACGCAACGGAGGTCTCTCCTTTATCTTCGGCTCGCAACCGATAGACAGCCAGGCAGAGATGGTACGTAAAGTAAAGAAATTCAAAGCCGGTTTTGTGGTAAGTGATTCCAATGTCACTCCCGACCATACATTGGCGGATGTAGTCAGACTGATCCAACAGACGGGACACTCGACCATCGGAGTAACCGACAACGGACAATCGGATGGCAAACTCTTAGGTATGGTGACCAGCCGGGATTTCCGCGCCGAGAAAGATCCGCACGATCTCAAAGTCAGCGCGTTTATGACCCCATTCGAGAAATTGGTGGTGGGCGAACTGGGCATCAGCCTCACCGAAGCCAACCAGATCATCTGGGACCACAAACTGAATACGCTTCCCATTATAGATAAAGACCAGCGATTGTCCTATTTCGTTTTCCGCAAAGACTACGACAGTCACAAAGAAAACCCCTACGAACTGCTGAGCGAAGATAAAAAGCTACTGGTAGGTGCCGGTATCAATACCCGCGACTACGAAGAGTGTGTTCCCGCGTTGCTGGAGGCCGGGGTGGATGTACTGTGTATCGACTCTTCCGACGGATATTCGGAATGGCAGGGCGATACGCTGCGCTGGATCCGCAAGACCTACGGAGACGATGTATATGTAGGTGGCGGCAATGTGGTAGATGCGGAAGGCTTTCTCTACTTGGTAGAGGCCGGAGCAGACTTTGTGAAAGTGGGTATCGGAGGCGGTTCCATCTGTATCACCCGCGAGCAGAAAGGCATCGGACGCGGACAGGCTACGGCACTGATCGAAGTGGCAGCGGCCCGGGACGAATATTATAGAAAGACCGGAACATACATTCCCATCTGTAGCGACGGAGGTCTGGTACACGACTACCACATGGTACTGGCCCTGGCTATGGGAGCGGACTTCCTGATGATGGGTCGCTACTTCGCACGCTTCGACGAATCGCCCACCAAAAAGCTGCGCATCGGCAACAACTACGTAAAAGAGTACTGGGGCGAAGGATCGAACCGCGCGCAGAACTGGCAGCGTTACGACATGGGAGGTACGGAATCCCTGAAATTTGAAGAAGGAGTAGATAGTTACGTACCCTATGCCGGAAAGATGAAAGACAACCTGGCGCTGACGCTGGGAAAAATGAAAGCGACCATGTGTAGTTGCGGATCTATCACCATCAAAGAACTCCAGAAAAAAGCGCGCATTACCTTAGTTTCCTCTACCAGTATCGTGGAAGGAGGCGCACACGATGTGATCCTGAAAGAGAATAATCGATAGATCGTATCCATAGATATCCGATATAAAGTTGCCCCCACATACGTGTTAGGGCAACTTTTTTATGAGTAAACCCCTGTTTATATCTGCTTTATGAATAAACCCAGTTTATATCTGCGGAGTACCCTGTATGTATCTTTATGTATGTATTTTTATAAAACATACACCTATCGAAAGAGCCCTGAAATTTTCCTACTCAGGTGTTTACGCATTTTAGCTTTCACGCCTTCACCTGTGAGATACTTTCTTTATAAAGAAGGATATACGGTGAAGGCACCCTGTTTCTCCAGCTTTCACCGGCCTTCATACCTTCACCTGATCCCGTACCAGAAAGAAAACAGATGGCCCCAGGTTTCTCATGCCAGATGTTCTTCCCTTTCATAAACGTCTCTCTTATGCAAAAAAGTCCGATTTATCTCTCACCTCTCACTTTTTCTTAAATAATACCGTGAAAACAAGGTAGATATACAAGTGAGAGATAAACTTTATTTACAGTTTTATCTCTCACTTATCTCTCACCTCTCACTTTTTGCCATTTTTGTAAACCCCATTTTTATAAATACTTTTTCATGAACATTTTATTTGTAAAAACCTTATTAACTGATATATAGTACCCCTTATCAGACTACCTTCCTGAGCCCATCGTTTCTTTTCAGAGAAAGATAGGTATATTTAATATTCCCTGTATTTGCGGAAACAGGAAACAGGGCCGCAATGAATTTCGCAGGAACGGTTTTTCTCGCAGAAATCTCCTGGATACCATACGCCGTAAATCTGTCAGCCAGGATCTTTGGTTTGAGTACTAAGGAAATATAAGGTTCTTTCTATGGAAACTGGTTGTTGATTGATTGGAAGAGAGAGTGTCCCCCAGGCGGGGCCTTTCGGCACTCGCAAGGGGCTGATGAGCACCCGCCGTGGAACGATATGTCCCAGCCCGTGGGACATTCATTGTGTCTATGGAAAAAACCGTATCTATCTATGAAGCGAATGTATACTCACTGTATGGCTTACTTTTAGATCTGCTATATGACGTATAAGTGAGTCGTCATCATCCATTGTATAGCCTACTGCATCCGTGTGTAGAAAGGCAGTACACTATGTATCTATAAGATTATTCACAACACGAGTTTCTGTTCCTTCATCTACAGAGAAAGGGATTACCTGTAGAGACGCACGGCGTGCGTCTCCGCGATGTACGTCCAATAAAAAGGCGTGCGTCTCCGCGATGTACGTCCAATAAAAAGGCGTGCGTCTCCGCGGTACAGGTCCAATAAAGGAGCGTGCGTCTCCACAGGATTCGTCCAACAAACAAATGTATTCCGCAGAGTTTATGTATTCCCATTCGGTGTGCTGAGACGCACGCCGTGCGTCTCTACAGGGATACCGGAGTCGTATGTATAGAATGAATGATGGACCTCTATTCAGATAATAAATACTCCATTTGAGTGGATAACCGGATGCAACCAACCGATCCATTCTGAGTAAAAGCGCTCCTGAGGTAAGAGAGGAGGAGAGATACCTTCCTGATGAGAGATAAATCCGTAAATAAATTGCATCTATCACCCAATTAATCAGTTAGCTATCAACGTTTTAACATAAAAAAGTGAGAGATAAAAGATAAGTGAGA
>JAJBTC010000007.1 GCA_020861095.1 Bacteroides sp. | reverse complement strand
TACTAACAATAGGACAAATATCAAATAAACAAGGGACTTTTTCAGTGCCCTCAAGTAAAGAGACCGGGGGTATAGATCCGCCCTTTACCTGCAACCCCGAAGTGGGTTGAATGATTTTCTAAGGTATAAAACGAAGTCAAATCGTGCTCCTGCTATGTAGAATGTAGATTTTCTATATTCAACCCACTTCGGGGTTGAAGAGATATGTACACCCTGACACCCCCAGTCGCTTCGTTACGGGCAAGACCCTTCCTTCGCTTCACTGGGGGTATCCATATTAAACCTTCCGGGTTTTCAGAGAAAATCAGCGTATATTGGATCGTTCTGAAAGTCTTAAATTATTTTAGCAGACACTACTCCGTATTTGCGTCTCCGCTGGACATATCAAACACATATGGACCTATACATTACGATATACATGTATGATAATATCTTCATCCTGAAATATTTAACTAGTTCTGCGTTGTTTAATAATGGTATAAGTGATCACCCCCAGAATCATAAATTTGCTTTTCTTTGAGACACGTATCAACGAATGTTCCGGATTGGACGGGATCAGCAGGAGCAGGTCCGCTTGCAAACACAGTTTTTTCACCATAAATTCTCCGTCGCACAAACAGGCGATCAGATCTCCGTGCTGAGGCATTATCCGGGTATCTATGACCAGAATGTCTCCTCTTCCTATGTTCTCATCTTTAAACAGATCACATGTCACCTTACAATACAGCGTAGAACGGGAATTCTCCAGCAACTTTATATCCAGATCGTTACTGACATTCATATAGTTATCTACCCAGGGAGGAAGCCCTGAATCGAAATCGGAAAGCGTATAAACCGCAATTTCCTCTATTCTTTCGTGAGACAGATATATGGATGGTTGTTGATTCATGTATGTAACCCTGCTAATGTCTTTTTACAACAATACATCCTATGATTTGATTACCTGTGACAAGGTTCTTTTGTTTTTTTATAAATTTTATATGCACTTTCCATTGAATAGGTATATATAGAACGGAGTATATAACAAAGTACGGGTTTCCTTACATACGGGATCACCACAAATTATTTATTCTACGAAAAACAGGTATAAAAAATAGTTTTTAGTAGTTTTGTAGTCTATATACAAAAAGTTAGTTATGAAAAACGGCATTATCCTCCTTCTGTATATATCCTTATTCCTGTTTTGTGCGTGTGCCGACTCTCCGAAAGACACGGCAAAAGCACTTGAAGTGGCAGAAAGCTATATGAACCTTCATTTGGTTCCGCTTATCCCCGGTTCCACAGTAGTGGGTACCTACCCTTTACAGATAGGGGAAACTGTGCAGTGTATAGACAACAGCGACAGATACTTTGTCAGAAGCTCCTATCTGACACAAAAAAACTTCTGTACGTATAGAAGAGTTGAAGAACGGAAAGCCCCAGGGAATAGTTAAAACCATAGAACCTCTGCTTCTGGAAAGCGTGAACGATGCCATAGGTAAGACATACGAAACGAACGACAAATTCTTCTATCTGGTAAAAGGGGCTTTACGTACAGAAGACTGGGAGTATATCCGCTACGATCTCATTCTGGACGAACAGTTCACGATATTGAATGAGATAGACTGGAAAGCCATCCGGGAACAAACAGAAAAATGGAATACTGCCTCTGGCCGGTAACACGGCACAATAGGATCTTACTTCTGTCCGGCTCAAACAGTTTCCTTAATTCTATGCAGATAGCCTGCTGTATAAAGAAAAATTAATTTCCTCCGGCATGAACGTCTTTCGTTGAGATTTGTTATATAGTTATATAAAAACTTAACATACACCATCTATGCACTCTCTTTATTCAACCGGAAAACACCTGACTGTTTTGTGCTGCCTGCTGCTTTTGTGTTCCTGTAGCCATGCACAGCCCATTACTACCGCATCGGTAGAGCAGCTGATCGGACAGCAAGACTGGTTCACCCTGCAAAAAGTATATGAAGAGCGGAAAGACTCACTCTCTCCCTTCACCCGCGCGCTGGCGCAGGCTTTTCTGAGTTCGGTATTCAACCGGCCGGAGGCCATCGATCAACTCACGGAGCTGGCCCAGCGCTACCCGTTCCAATTAGGTTACGAAAATTCCATCGACCTTACCCTGAAGATCGCATTAGACCTGCACTCCCAGCACCGCAACCGGGAGGCAGTTTCGGTGATGCGCGAACTGATCGCGGCCGTCAGGGATCAGTTCGATGCGGAGACACTCTCCTACTTCCAACGCCTGGAAAGACAGTTTGCCCGGTTGTCGGGATATAAGCTCTATCACATCCAACGCCCGGCACAGGATACTCAACTGCCGCTGATCATCCGTCTGTTGCCACAAGACGGCTCCGCTTTTCTGTTCGAGGCTTCTCTGAATGGCAGCCGTCAGCAAGCCATACTCGATACAGGAGCAGGGGCTAATTTCCTGTCTGCAGAACTGGCTGCCCGATACCCGCTGACCGTTATAGACGACTCGGTGATGGTGACAGGGGTACAGACCGACTTTGGAAAACTGGTACTGGCAGACAGCCTGCGCATCGGAGACATCCAGCTCTACAACGTTCCTTTCTATGTAATGGAGATGAGCACCCGCCATCCCGAGGCGGATACATACTTAGAAAGCTTAGATCTGATCATCGGTCTGCCTCTGCTCCTGGCTTTGCAGGAGATACAACTGGATTTCCACAATCACCGGATACGCTTTCCACATCAGCTTTCCAAGAGACCTGTGCCCTACTCCAACCTCTGTATAGAACAGGGCTCTCTGCTGGTCGAACTTTCCGGACAGGGAGAACGTCTGGTGATGCAGTTAGATTCCGGATCGGGCCTTAGTTCCCTTTCACACAATTATTTCCGGAGGCATCAGAAAGAGATCGAAGCCACAGGTATAGCATCCGATACCTACATAGCCGGTATCGGGGGCATCCGCGAAATACCCATCTATTACCTCTCTGACTTCTCCTTCGCCATCAACGGCAACGAAAAAAGACTTTCACACATAGTAGTAGAGACAGAAGAGTCCGGCGTCTCCTATGAAGACGGAATGTTCGGGGCAGATATGTTCTCCGCCTTCGGAAACCTGACGATCAATCTCAAAGATATGTTCGTAGAAACGGAAAAACGTGCGGATTGACGAGTGACGGATGTATGATCCGGAGCATATGCAGGTAGCCTGCTTGCAAAAAGCTTTTGTTACATTCTTCAGCTCTGCCTCCTCCTTGCCAGTGATGTCTCCTGACAACGCGGGCAAGGCCGGAAAATATAATATACAGAAGAGATCTGCTACAGACGTCTTTTTTTATTTCTATTCTCCCCGTATTATACTAATTTTACACAAGAGTTGAAGACCTACTACATCTGGGTGTAGTATACTACTCTATCCGGGTGAAGTTGAATACTACTTCCGGGTGTGGTAACTATATCCTACTGGCATCCTACCGGTAGAATACCAGTTTACTACCGGTAAATTACCTGCTGAATAACGGTTTAATTACTGTATATACTGATTTCTAACCTGAATACGGACACTTAACAACAGAAAATTATGAATATCAATTACGCAGTCAGAAAAAAGATCGACAAAACCGGTGAAGAGGACAAAGTGCTTTATTATGCTGTAAACCGTGCTTTGCAGGGAAAAGGAAAGGGTATCACCGGGCAGCAGCTGGCGCAGACGATCACCAATCAAAGCTCTCTGATGAAAGGGGATGTGTTGTCTGTGTTTTCACAACTTCCCGACGTGATGGCGCACTATCTGAAACAAGGACGCACGGTGACTATCGAGGGGTTGGGGACCTTCTACCCTTTCGTCACCAGTGAGGGGTATGAAACCCCTGAGGAGTGTACGGCGGATAAAGTCTGGGTAAACCGGGTATGTTTCCGGTCGGATGCTTCTCTGATCAGCAATATCCGGAAGGCAAAGTTCTTCAATCTGGAGTTTACAGTTGCCAGGTCGGAAAAGAAGAAATCGCGGAAAGCGAAAGAAAAAGAATAAGTTACAGGTTTATATAAGAGACCACGTAGGTGCCCTGTTCTGCATGAAGCGGTCGTTTCATCCGGACAGGGCATATCTCTTGTATATCAAATGGGACGAATAGATATGCGATGAAGTTTTCTTTGTATCTCTCCTTTTTAGGGAAATGCCCTTTTGTACATTCAGGTGAGAAATAAAATAGCTGATTTTCCTGTTACTGTTCTGTATATATCGGTATAGATAAAGTAAATGTATATAGAATGTTCTGTTGACTTATAGAGACGCACGGCGTGCGTCTCCGCGGTGTAGGTCCAGTAAAATACCACTTAATGTAGGATGCTTACATTACCAGGTAGAAATATATATTCCGATCCACTCTGTCAGATAATCTCTTTATTCTGCACTCCACAGGAGGCACAAACGACTTTTTATATAATATTGTATAAACCAGGCCGATCTACTTGCCTTATGAACAATCATAGCCCCCCTTGTGTTAGAAAGTTTGCAAAATAACGTGTTGTCGTATGAAAAAATACAAATGGTGTCTGTTGCTGCTCTGCGGGATCTGGTCGGCCCTGTCGGCCCAGGAGCCACCGGTGATGATGCTGAGCTTCGAAGAGTCGTTGCAGCGGTTGCAGAAGAACAACCACACGATCCGCATAGCCGACAAAGGGGTGGAGCAGGCACGGGAAGAACAGGGCAGGCTCAACTCCTTCTGGTATCCTTCTGTGCAATCGGCCGGAACCTATGTGCATCTGTCGGAAGACATCGCGGTGAAGCAATCCCTCTCCTACTATACCGATCCGGTGAAAGACTGGATACACTCTTACCTGTCCGGCGAAGCATTGCTGTCTGGTCTGCTGGATCTGGTAGGAAGCAATACCCTGACTGTGCCTCTGGCGCCATGCAACCTGACCACCGTGGATCTCACTGCAGAATGGGTGCTCTTTGCCGGAGGCAAACGCCTCCAGGCCGGACGCATCGGGCAGAGCCTAGTGGATGTGGCCCGCGAACAACGGGCACAGGTAGATGCTACACAGCGCGCCCTGCTGGCCGAAGGGTACTACGGCCTGCGACTGGCGCAACAAAACGTAGGAGTACGGGAAGAGACGTATATGGCCCTGTGCCGACACTACGAAAACGCAGTGAAGATGGAAGAGGTAGGACTGGTGAACCGGGCGGTACGCCTTTTCGCACAGGTGATGATGGACGAAACACACCGCCAGCTAAAAGCGGCACAGAAAGAGGAAGAAGGGGCACAAAGCGTGTTGAAGCAATTACTGAACATAGACGAGGAAGACGAAACACGGATCGTACCTACCTCTCCGCTCTTTCTGAACGAGGAACTGCCACCCAAAGAGTATTTCCTGCAAAACCTGTATACAGGCAATCACCTGTTGCAGGAACTCACCATACAGGAGCAGATCGCTTCCCGGCAGATCAGGATAGACCAGAGCGCGTATATGCCCAACATTGCGCTGTTTGGCAAACAGACCTTGTACGCGCACAACATCCAGAGCAACCTGCTACCGCGTACCATGGTGGGTATAGGCTTTACGTGGAATATTTTCGACGGACTGGAACGGGAGAAGAAAATACGCCAGTCGCGCCTCACCCGGCAGACGGTGGAGCTGGGACGGGAAAAAGCGAAAGACGAACTGGCGGTGGGGGTAGACAAACTCTACAACCTGCTGCAAAAGGCTCAGGACAATGGGAAGGCGCTCCATACGAGCATCGAACTGAGCGAAGAACTGGTGCGGATGCGCACCCGGGAATTTGCCGAGGGCATGGCTACCTCTACGGAAGTGATCGACGCGGAAACGCTGTTGTCTAATGTGAAGCTGCTGCGACTGGCGGCCTACTACGAATACGATGTTGTGTTGATGAACCTGCTCGCGCTCTGTGGGATGCCGGAGACTTTTACAAAATACAGTGAGATGTACGATTAGACAATATACGATGTACGATTGGGAAATACATAAAATCGATACACTAATATCTATTTGTAGAGATGTGGATAGATTTACAGTGTATGGATGTACGATTTGGAAATACAAAGACCGTCACATCTATCTGGTTACATCTACCTGTAGAGACGCATATTTGCGTCTCCACGGTACACGTCCAACACAGATTTGTGTTGCATCAGAGATAGATATTCATCAGGTATGATGCAGTAAGATCAAATAGCAGGTATATCCTATATCATCTATTGAATAAACAATTGAAATATAAATATATAATTAATTACATATGAAATACTTAAAATATAAAAATAGCTATCTAAAAACAGAAGATATAAAATACAAAACCCCTATATAATCAGATGGATAATTACAATCAGATACATGATTCTGTTGGACCTGTACCGCGGAGACGCAAATATGCGTCTCTACAGGTGGATGTAACCAGATAGATGTAACGGCTTTTGCATTTCCAAATCGTACATCGTAAATAAGTAAATCGTAAATCTCTTTATGGATCGGACAAAAAGAAGTATAAGTATTGCCTTTATAGTGGTATTGGTGCTCACGGTGATCTTCTCCATCGTGGGTATGCTGCTGACCCGCAAGCCGCCGCTGGTGCTGCAAGGTCAGGTAGAGACCACCGAAATACGTGTCAGCGGTAAGTTGCCGGGACGCATAGACAGCTACCGGGTACGCGAGGGCGACTATGTGCGCCGGGGCGATACGCTGGTAACGATCAACAGTCCGGAGATCTTTGCCAAATACGACCAAGCGCAGGCGTTGGAACAGGTGGCACAGGAACAGAGCCGGAAGGTAGACCGCGGTACCCGCAACCACCTGATCGCTACCGCACAGCAACTGTGGAACAAGGCACGGAGCGATCTCGAACTGGCAGAGGTGACCTACCAGCGGGTATACGCGCTGTACCAGGAGGAAGTAGTAACACCGCAACGAAAGGATGAAGTGGAGGCGCTCTACAAAGCAGCGCTGGCAGCCGAACGGGCTACCTACGAGCAGTATCAGATGGCACTGGAGGGGGCACAGCAGGAGGACAAAGCGGCGGCCCGCTTGCTGGCGGATGCCGCGCGCAGCACAGTGGACGAGGTATCGGCATTGCTGTCGGATGCCTGGCTCACGGCTCCGGAAGACGGACAGATCGCCTCTATCTTTCCGAAAAGGGGCGAACTGGTGGGCCCGGGCACACCGATCATGAACTTAGTGGTGAACAGCGACATGTATGTGATCTTCAACATCCGGGAAGACCTCATGCCCCGGTTCCGGATGGGCGAACGGTTCCATGCCGATGTGCCGGCGGTAGACGGAAAGAACATCGAATTTGAGATCTATTACATCAGTCCGCTGGGCAGCTTTGCCACGTGGAAGTCTACGAAAGAGACAGGAAGTTACGACATGCAGACCTTTGAGATACACGCCCGCCCCACCAGCGAGGTCAAAGACCTGAGGGCAGGCATGTCTGTCTTGCTCACGATCGACTGATGCCGAACGGGAACAGAGGAACGGGAACCCATGAATCGAAAAAAATGAACCGGAGACAGACCACAGACAGTGCTTTCAGAGACGTACTCCTACGCGAATGGGGGCGTATAACTTCCCGCAGATTGTACTTCGGGGTCTGTGTGATGCTTCCTCTGTTTGTGCTCTTCTTTATGTCGACCATTTTCGACACAGGCACCATCGAGAGGGTACCTATAGCTGTGGTAGATCTCGACCATACCGCTACCTCGCGCCAGGTGGCCCGCAACATTGCCGCTGTACCTACGGTGAAGGTGACACAGCTGTCGGACAACGAATACGAAGCCCGGCGGGCCATGCAGGCCAAAGAAATCTACGGCTATGTGGTATTGCCACCGAAGTTTGAGGAAGACGCCACTTCGGGGCGTGGTGCCACGGTGAGCTACTACTACCAGCTCACTTTTCTCTCCGTAGGCAATGAACTGCTGGCAGGACTCACGGAGGCACTTACCCCGGTGGCACTGTCGCCGGTGGCTTTGCAGGCTGTAGCGGCCGGAGGGCTCACCGAAGAGCAGGCAGAGACCTTCCTGTTGCCTATACAGGGTAGCGATCATCCGGTCTACAACCCCTCTTTAGATTATACCATCTACCTGGGACATCCGTTTTTCTATGTGCTTTTCCAGATCCTGATCCTGCTGACTACGATGTATACCGTAGGAGGCGAGCTCAAATTCCACACAGCAGATCACTGGCTGCTGACTGCCCGGGGCAACATGGTCACCGCTCTGCTGGCCAAGCTGCTGCCCTACACGGTGATATATACGATCATCGCCGTGCTGGCCAACTTCGTGCTGTTCGGGATCGTGCATATTCCTTTTTATGGCAGTTACCTGATGATGAACACAGTCTCTTTCCTTTTTATCGTAGCCACGCAGTCTCTGGGGGTTTTTCTGTTCTGCCTGCTGCCCGTCCTCTCTCTGACCATGAGTGTGGGCTCTATGGTGGGGTCGCTGGGAGCTACGTTGTCGGGAGTCACCTTTCCGGTAACAAGTATGTATACTCCGGTATACCTGGCCTCTTACCTCTTTCCGGTACGGCATTACACGATCATCACGCAGACCATGCTCTATTTTCAGGGAGGGTATGGCTACTACTGGCGTTCCACGGTGGTATTGTGCCTGTTTCCTCTGATCACTTTGTTGCTGCTCCCCCGCCTGAAGGGGGCCATAATCAGACACGCGTATGAAAATCTGGGATAGACCGTCGCTGCTCTCTTTGGTGATCGCGCGGGAATTTCGCGCCATCAGCACCAGCTACGCCGTGTTGCTGGTATTGGTCGGAGGCATCTTCCTGTACGGACTGCTCTACAATTACATGTACGCGCCCAACCATGTGACAGGCGCTCCGGTGGTGGTGGTGGATCATTCGCACTCGTCCCTGAGCCGGGAGTACGCGCGCCTGCTGGATGCTACGCCACAGGTAGATATCTACGGATATGAGGCGGATTTCCGCGAAGCGGAGGAGCTGATGAAGCAGCAGAAAGCAGTGGGTATCCTTTACCTGCCGCGTGATTTTGCAGACCGGGTGTTCCGGGGAGAAGAGGCGGTATTTGTTCTCTATGCCTCTACCAACGCGTTTCTTTATTACCTCTCCCTGCAGGAGGCTTCGGCCTATGTGATGCTGGCCATTTCCGATACCTACCGCACGTCGGGTATTGTGTTCCTGCCCCTGACGGCCATCATGGCAGTGGCTACCGCTCCGGCTCCCATCAACCTGTCGGGCACGGTACTCTACAACTATACCGAGGGGTATGGGAGTTATCTGATCCCGGCCGTACTGATGCTCATCCTGTTCCAGACACTGATGATGGTGATCGGTATGCTCAACGGAGAGGAGCACTACACAGGTGGGTTGCGGGAATACCTCTCTTTCGGCGCCGGTTGGGGAAGCGCGTTGCGCATTGTGTGCGGAAAGACGTTTGTCTACTGCATGCTGTACGCGGTATTCGCGCTGTTCCTGCTGGGGCTGATCCCCCGCTTGTTCAGTGTGCCGCACATCGGTCATGGGCTGGACATCGTAGTGATGCTGATCCCCTTTTTTCTTAGCCACCTGCTTCCTGGGACTGGCCGCTTCGCGTTACTACAAAGATTCGGAGTCGCCCCTGCTGATGATCACCTTCTTCTCCGTGGGGCTGCTCTTCCTGGCAGGTGTCTCCTACCCGCTGGAGCTGATGCCCTGGTACTGGCAGATGGTTCACTACCTGATACCGGCCAGCAGCGGCACACTGGCTTTTGTGCAGCTAAACTCCATGGGAGCCCATCTGGCAGACATCCGCGAGCAGTATTTCGCGATGTGGATACAGACGGGGGTCTATTTTCTGCTGGCTGTGTGGGTGTACAGGGATAAATTGAGTCTATTAGTGGATAAACAGTATGTGGATACGGAGAGAGTGGACGATGAGACCATATAGGATGGAAACCGGGTGTCTTTCGACACCGTGGCAAACAGATCGACAGTGCGACAGAAAAAAGGCGCAAAGTAGAAAATCTTCTCAGCCAAGATGAATGGCTGGGTGGTTGCTTTGTGACTGCTTGCCACACTTCTGGTCTGATCCTGTCTACAGCCAACAAAAAGGTCTGCTTCCGGTCTCTTTCTATATTCAGAGACCGGAAACAGACCTGTATTTTCTACAACAGACCTTACCGATACCCGGCTGTTCTTCCCTTCTTCATGGCCGGGATACCGCACAGGTTTGCTATTTCCAGAGTTCCATGATATCCAGTTCACCCCAATAGAGGTGCGCGTAACTGGCGATCAGATTTTTGTAGCGATAGATCGGCGTGGGTACCGGCTCGTTTTGCGAGTTGTACATCTGTGCCACTGAAGGCAGAGGCTCCGTCTGAGGCAGTACCTGTGTATAGTGATACTCATGTCCGCGGATATGGATGCCGTTGTAGTCGAACTGCCGGTATCCCATCGTCATTTTCTTGTCCTGTTCACGGGCAGAAACCACATGAGGCAATATGCCTGCCATCTCGTATATAGCCTGTCCGGTCTGAATGGCTTTCGAGAGATAGATCATCCCTCCGCATTCGGCCAGCGTCTTCCCGCCCGCCTCGATATAGTCGGCTATGATCTGTCGCATCCGGACATTGTTTTCCAGAGAAAAACAATTGTTCTCCGGATATCCTCCGGGCAGATAGAGCAGGTCTACCTTATCAAACGGCAGAGAGGTACTGGTCTCCGGCAGGAAATATTTCACCGTACCCATGGCCTTGAGTTTCTTGAGGTGTTCGGCAAACACAAAAGAGAAAGATTCCTCTCCCAGGGCCACGGCGATGTTCATCTTGCGGGAAGTGTTCTTGACATGCAGCCTTTCCCGCTCTCCCGCGTCTTTCTGCGGCACAGAAGTGGTTTGCAGGATGCGATCGATCCGGATATTCTCTCCCACCATTCTCATCAACCGTTTTTTGTAACGCATAAAATCTCCGTTACGCTGGCTGTAGTTGAGCCCTCTCCGACGGTATTTAAACGCCAGGTCTTCGCTGTAAGGAAGACATCCGAAGCACTCAACGCCAACTTCCTGACAAGCATCGAGAAGCATTTGTTTGTGACGATCGGAACGTACCTTATTAAATATCACGCCCGCGATCCGCACGTTCTCATCGAAATGCACATACCCATACAGCAAAGGGGCTACCGAATAGGCCATATGGCGCGCGTTGATCACCAGTATCACCGGCAGGTCCAGCAGACGGGCCACATGTGCCGTAGATCCCTGATCCTGCAGATAACCATCATACATCCCGGTGTTCCCCTCCACAATGCAGACATCGGCCTTGGCAGAATAATCGGTATACAAGTTATATACATGTTCCTCAGAAGCCAGAAAAGAATCCAGATTGATGGAATGACGCCTGGTCACATAGGTGTGATATTTGGTATCGATATAATCGGGACCACATTTAAAGGGTTGTACACGCATTCCCTGACGACTGAGCACAGACATGAGCCCCATGGCCAGAGTCGTTTTTCCACTCCCGCACATAGGGGAGGATAGCAAAAATTGAGGTTTAGTAGTTATTTCTGTCTGTTTCATTCTTTCTAATTAACCATAATAGTAAGATAATCTTGTCCTGAACATACTGCTCATGGCAACCACGGGCACTTCCCGGTAATGAGCTTCCCCAAGAGGGAACCTCTCCTGATAAAAAGCCTGAGCCTACAGGCTGGCTCCATAGGTATCAGGAGATCGTTTTTTCCACACCCATCCATAGTACAGGATCAGATACAGGATCGGGGATTTGCGAAACAAACCCGGCAACCCATTTCTTATCTTATACTATAGAAAACACTCTTTCCTCCACCCGGACTATATAGATAGTCTGTCCGTTTATAGCTTTACAGGTGTATCTTTGTATCAACTGTATGGAAAAAACAAAGGAGAAAATCACTTTCTTCGGAAGAAAATAAGAGGAGATTACGCTCATTCACGCCAGGAGATATGTACCGGAAAATGTTTCTTTCCAGGCAGCAAAATGAAACAACTCACTCATCCTTCTTCATCTTATTGCAGCCATACTAATCGTATGAAATATACGTCTCTTTCAGGATACATACTATAGGATTCCGGTAACAAAAAAATGTATGTAAAAGAGCAGTCGAACGTATTTCACATTCTTTACATAGTAAGGCCGGTCCGATTTCTCTCGTCTAAATTTACTCAAAAAACCGTTTATCCCCTGGCAACTGTTTTGTTAATATTGGTTATCGATATGAACAAAGATAATTTATGTGATAAAATTTTCTTTTTTTGTGAATAAAATTATCCGTAAGTTTCGATATTAGAAAAAAATCATCCTTTGAACTCAACCATTCGATTTTTTTAATCTGTCTTAACTATCCCGAAAAGTTGCGCACAAACTTTACATTTATTATATTTGTTATGAAATGACAACTAACAGAAAAGAAGTATGAGAAAAAAAATATCCTTGTATGGCTGCTGTCAGTGATACTACTGGCGGGGCTAAGTAGCTGTGTCGATGATAATGCATCCTGGAGAGAAGAACGGACCTACCTGCTTTGCAACCAGGTATGGGTAGATTATTACGTGGATGACTATGGAATAGACTCGGAGCAGATCCTGGAATTCGATCCCCGCGGATATGGCTGGGAAACCATCATCCATTACTACCGGGGCGGGACTGAAATAAAGGAATATGAGTTTCTCTGGGAATGGGAAAACGATCGGTATACTTCGATCTATATCGAATACGGACGCTACGACTATCTGTACTTCGATAATGTAAGCGTTACACACACCAGATTAAGGGGATATTTCGATGGTATATGGGTAGAGTTCCAACCCTACTTTCCATAAAAAGATGGGTAGAAGAGACAGACAATAGTCAATCCACTGTTGCGCCTGCTATCCTCACTCCCAGTTCAAAAGCGTTGCGACAATCGACAGGAAATTGTTTTTCACGAACTTTAGCTTTGTGAGCTTCATCGAATTTGCCTGCCGCGTACTTGTCATAGTTCTTGAATTGATAAGTATCCGTGGCAGCCATATACTCGAAGGTACCTCCCAGCAGACTGAGGTATTTCTGATGTGTCCCGAACAAATAAGAATAGCCCCACTCCTGCAGGGTAGCAGCATCCACATTCATGGTATAGATAAAAGATACAGGAATACTGCCTTTGAAGTTGCTTCCCGGATGATCATACGACAGGTTCATAAAGACCAGACGCTCGAGCAGGCAACGGATCTTCCCTGTCACATCTCCCAGGTAGATCGGAGAGCCCAGAATGAGGCCGTCGCTCTTCATGATCTTTTTCAGGACCGGAGACAGATCGTCTTTTACCACACATCTGCAATTGTACTTTCCATCCTTTCGCTTGCAGGCGAAACAACTGACACAACCGGTATACTCCAGGTCGTAGAGATGGATCAGGTCTGTTTTGGCACCGGCTGACTCTGCCCCCTCAGCAGCCTTCTGCAACAACGTGGCCGTATTGGCTTTCTTGCGGGGACTTCCATTAATCAGGATGATCTTCTTCTTCATAAAGTATCTTTTTTATCTATACGGAGAACAGGAGCAAGCCTGGGAAAGTTGCTCCGTACGGATCATTTAACTTCTGTGAGTGGATATGTGTATCTGTTGTAAAAATAATACTTATCTTTGATTACAGAACAAAAATAAAGAATAAATATTCTCTGGTATGGAAGCATGTTTCTCTTCTTCCCGCTTTCTGCGGATAAGAATCGGCATCTGGTTTTTACCTGTTCCGTTCATTTGTCTGTATGTCTACCTGACACGGTCCGACTACATAGATGGAGGAAGGATGGCGGCCGCACTGTTCAATATATTCTGGAGCCTGGCATATATGGTATTCCTGGCCGGGGAAAGTATCTGGCGGAGCATCAGCAAAAGAAAGAATGCCTGGCTGGGGATAGGGGCCATAGGCATCATTACAGGGATATGGATAGCTGTCTTTACGCTTTTAAATCTGATCTGGAAATATTTCTAAAGAAGGTTTTCGTTTACCGAGGGCCGGACATGGAGACAGACCTGTTGCATCACCTCGTCAATGGTAGTTGCCTCCACAGAAGATCCGTCTATCGCATATATCCGATACGCCGGGGTCTCTTTCAGGATCTCGATCCGTATCTCAGACTTTCCCTCCCTGACGGCTCGTATACCGTTGCGGCGGAGTGCCTTCTCTGCCATGGCATATCGCTCGCCCTCTCCCTCCAGCCTGACCTGCAGGGTATATTCGGGCTCTACCCGGAACAAACCACTCTTTATGTCGAACGAAATACCCTTGCGGGTAAAAAATCGTTCGAGCGTACCATCTAAAGAGAGATCTTCGGGTGTGCCTACAGTCAGTTCTCCCCCATCGTCCATCAGCCAGATCTTATCTGCTATCTGCAACGCCAGCTCCAGGTCATGGGTAGAGAGAAAAATCGTCTTCCCGGTACTTCGGCTCAGTTGATGAAGCAATTGCATCAGTTCCACTTTGCTGGGAAAATCCAGAAAAGCAGTGGGCTCATCTAAAAATACGATCGGGGTATCCTGCGCCAGTGCTTTGGCTATCATTACCTTCTGTCTTTCTCCATCGCTCAGGCTGTGGATCATCCGGCGCGCCAGATGATCTGCCCTGACGAGCGACAACGAACGATCTACCATCTGACCATCTTCCGGAGCCAGCTTTCCCCAGAAGCCCGTATAGGGACTACGTCCCAGAGCAACCACTTCCCTCGCGGTCAGGTAATTCCCATCAAAGCGATCGGTAAGTACTACACCGATGACACGAGCCAGTTCCCGGAGTGTATATTTCTCCACCCCCCGGCCTTCCACAACGATCTGTCCGGAGAGCTTAGGCAGAAAACCCGACAATGTACGCAGCAGCGTAGACTTGCCCACACCGTTGGCGCCCAGCAGACAAGTGAGTTCACCACTGTGGATAGTGGCAGAGAGGCTTTGGGCTACTACCTTCTTCTGATTCTTTCCGGAGTAGCCGATAGAGAGGTCTTCTATACAGATCGTATGTTGTCGCATAGTGGATACGGAATTAGAGTGCAAAGGCCGATGTCTGGCAGTTCGGGAGCAGTCGGTTATAGACCGGACAACAGATCCCAGACAACACCCTGTGCAGCCGGCAAAGATACAAACAAACTGTCTGGACGTTTCACGAATAATGAATTTTTATGTTCTTCTCTCTTTCTTCTTCTTTCTTTTACCTTCACTGACCGTTGGTTACCCTCTTTTGCCGTTTTCTTTCAGTTTTTTTCAGACGCAACTATGCGTCTTGTATATTCGCACATAAAATGTTACACATTGGGATTTACAAGAATATTCTTTCTGCAATTTCAATCGTAAATCGTCAACTTACCTTGATTTTAAAAATCAAAGAATGGATCATGACATAGGAACTAAATTGTAAATCTCTCTGCGTCTCTGCATCATCTGCGATTGACTTCGTCGACCGATGGTTATCGCATTGGAATTTTCAATTTGTCACCTTCCTGCGAAAGAATAAATTATCCCATTCGTATACATATATCATATGGTGTACAAAGAACGCATTTAATACGGACAATTTTATCCGTTTTACATTTGATATGCCCTTATATTTGCTTGTGCATAAGGTTTTAATTAAAGATCAGGATTGTGCAGAGCAGTTGGGGAAATACTCGTCCCGTGAACTGTAAGATTTATAATTACACTGTTAATAATTCATCACTATTGTACAGGTTTAGGCAAAATAGATCCGCTGCACAATCCTTTTTTTGATCCAAACTCTCTTAAAAAGTTACTCATTTTCAGGTCCCTGTCAGGCTTCCGGGTCTGACAGGACTTTTTTAGAGCGGTTAGCGAAACACTTCCGGTATTCTATAGAAATATACATTCTCTCCCTTCTCGCCGAACTCTGTATTTGTAGCCACTACCCTGAAAATGATATAAGGTTTATCCATAGGCAGAGCAGGCTTGTCTATCTGTACCAGATATCCACCCATACCTCTGCCCTCTCCGACATATTCCGTGACAAGCTGCACCGAATTGATTTTCAGAGGTATATCGTCTGCATATATCTCTACTTCCAGATATTCGGGACCTACAGATATATCTGTTCCTTTTTCTTCCGCCTTCTGTTTATCCAGATAGGTATCTTTACCCTCAGCCAGCACCTTTTCCAGACTCATGGGACGAAAATAGATAAAGAAACCCGGATATCCTCCATAGATAGTAAAAGCCGTAGTACCATACAGTTCCAATCTGTGGTAACGGGCATTGATCTCCAGATCCCGGTCGGCAATCACATTCCATGCCCAGAATTCCAGGCGCATATCTTCTTCGGGCACTGCGTTGGAACGAGGATAAAGTTCTTCCTTCAATATATAGATGGAAGCGTACTCTCCCGGAGCTACCTCCAATTCGTAATAGCCCTTCTCATCCGTAAGGGTTTCGTACTGTAGCTGAAACCGGATATCCTGTACAAAGACATTCGCCTTTTCGAGAGGATTGCCGTCGAAGTCGGTCACCTGACCAGAAATAGTAACTCTGTCTTGCGCGTGTAGGTGTACAGTAAGGAGCAAAGCAAACAAAAAAGAGATCTTTTTCATTCTGAATAATTTAGAAGTTAATTTTCCTATACTTTCATACAGAAAGCTGTCAAATATAACGAATATTCCGATTCTGGCTATCGGAAACAATCAGATATTTAATCCCCAAAAGAGCACATACTATTTCAACGGAGCTCCACCTAAAGGCAAAGAACGCAATATACATATTTCTCTTGAACCACCTTTATCAGAAAAAGGAGACAAAGGGTTTATACAAAGATTAACTGATTATTAAAAAGATACGAACAAGTCAGTTATAAAGTTAAAATCACCTTCAGGGGTTAAACCTATGGCCGGGCAGTGAGTCATAGTATCAGTTGCAACAAAAACAAGTGCCGGTAGCGAAAGCAGTTGCCGGGAACGTCGGAAACACAACCGACAGAAACGAAACAAATAAAAACAAATGAAAAACAGTTGAGATAACCATCGGGTATACAGTAAACCATAGCCCACAGATAAAAAGTCTCCTGTAAAATGTAACTTAACTAAAAGAATAGAAAGATGAAAAGTATAAAAAGACTCAGTTTAATAGTAGTAGCCATCTTCACATTAGGTGGAGTAGCCCTGGCAAATGAAGGTGATCAGCCAAAAAGAAATTTCGATCCAAAAGTACACGCGGAGAAAATGACCGAACGCATGGTGAAAGAATACGATCTGAACGAAACCCAGAAGCAGCAACTATTGGAAGTGAACCAGGCATTCGCTGAAAAAATGGGCGAACGCCCCATGGGACATCGTCACGGAAAGAAAGGTCATCCTGCAAAAGTTACCGATGCGAAGAAAGGTGGTAAAGATGTCGGAGTGAATAAGGGAAACAGAGAAAAGAAACAAGGAGACGTAGCACGCGCAGATCGTGATGGAAAAAGAAACCGCACAGAAGCTCCGAAACTTTCTGCTGAACAACGCGAAAAACTCCGCGCCGAGATGAAACAATCCCGTGAAGCATACAACGCTCAATTGCAGAAGATCATGAATGCCGATCAGTATCAGGCTTATGCAAAAAAACAGGCCGAGCGTGATCAGAAAAGACAGGAACGTGGTGAAAAATCAAAAGAAAACCGTGGAGAAAAGAAATCTGCTGTACAAAAGACCAGCCAGAATGGATAAGTACCGCTACAACATACAAACAATGGGATATGTATGTATCCTTTTATATAGACAAAACAATAGGTAGTATATAAATTTAGTTTTTCATTTCATTATTATCATCAGGCGGCCGGAAGTTTACTTTTTCGGCTGCCTTTTTTCGGCATGCCCCTATTTACCAACAGCACAGGCCATGATACAATAAATAGATCGTAAACTGATTATGCCGTCCGCGGCACAGATCCAGGTATCGGACCGTGGTATTTCTCCTGCTGCAAAATCTGCAAATATCACGTATTGTGATCAACCCCATAAACAATACCATATCCATACCCGGGCCCGAAATAAATGTCTTTAAAAGGAAAAATGGGGATATAAAAAAGGCTGCAAACTATTGATTTGCAGCCTTTTGTCTTTGTTCGTCCATGAACGACTTTCTTTTTCCATAAGGAGTTGAGCGAAAGACGGGATTCGAACCTTCACCCATAAAGATGCATATATCAATACTTTAGCTAATAATACCAATTTCATATTCCCGATTTACCACCCAGTCAGACGTTGATAAATACAGTCACACATTGACGCTCTTGTCAAATATACTACAAAGATAAAAATTATTATCTCCTTATCAAAAGCAAATAAAAACAATCTTTTTTCTCCACACCAAACAATTATAGATAATATTTCCCCATTTATATTATTATTACTATTTTTAGCAGCAAACAAATAAAACCTTTACTATGGCAAACGCAAATGCAGCCGGATATATCCTAAAATTAGATGAGAACAGATATATTTCTCTGAGATGGAACATATATGACAAGTTTACCCAACCTGTTCCTGAATTCAAACATTCCAGCAACCGACCTTTGGTTTGTTTCATTATAAATCACAACGAAACTATCACCCACATAGGTTCAGGCTCAAGAGGACAATTCGCAGGAACAGACCTGCGGAAACTAAATATTGAAAAAATTTTCAAACTCTCTTCCACGGTAAATGCCAGAGAAATAGCCAACCAGACTCATTCTGGTATAGAGCACCATCTTATAAATAAAATAGATGGGAAAGATACAAATGGATTATTAGGAAATAAAACATTTGAAGAATTCCTCGAAATTTTTCTAAAAGAAGCACCTGAGACAAAACCTATATTAGACAAATTTTCAAAAAGCAGAAATACAAGAATAAAAAACCTTTCTGCTCCAGCTAAAAAAGCATTAGCCCAACAGAAAGAAGCAGTGCTAACAGCCCTAAATATTGCAGGAATTGACAGGAGCATAACTCAGGGATGGGATTACAAAGAAAAAGAAAAGCCTATATCCTTTTTGTCCGGTCTTCCCCAGGTCAGACTGCGTGAAGATCAGCTATTGGCTCATGATCTTTCAACTTTTCCTGAGTTTAAAGTCATTGAAAATACACCTTATGCAGCAACGACATTTAAAAATGAGTATACCCATCTCACAGTCGTTCTGGCCAACCGTCACCCCCTTGAGGAACAAACCGGAACTGACCTGATATACTTCAATGAAGATTTTGAGTGTTTTATAATGGTTCAGTACAAAATGATGGAACAAGAAGGAAATACATTCAGGTTCAGGCTTCCAAACAAACAACTGCAAGAGGAAATAGAAAGAATGGATAAGCTGTACAAACAAATAAAACCCCTTAAGAGAAAAGAACATATTGATGACTACAGAATCAGTGAAACTCCTTTCTTTATTAAAATATGCCCAAGAATAGAATTTGACCCTGACAATTCCGGACTAACTAAGGGTATGTATATTCCATTGGATTACATAAAGAAGTTAGAGACAGATAAATGCATCGAAGGAAAAAATGGAGGAAAAGGAATCACATATGACAATGTCAGAAGATATTTTGATAACACTGCTTTCAAAACTATCGTGGAAGGTGGCTGGATAGGAACCAATCAAAAACAATCCACCTATCTGAAAGAAATGATTGAAAACAGCTTAACAGGAAAAAAAGCAGTAGTAATTGCAAGAAAAAAACAAATCGCACCAAAGAAAGGATATAAGAGATAAATTCTCTTATATCCTTTCTTATCTCCATACGCTACGTATCGCCCAAGACTACCACCTACCCTTCTCGCCCGACATCTAACTCTCTCACCTATTCTCCCTACATTTCCCCTCTATCACCTCATCCAAACGGATACTTATGTGATTAATAAAATCAGCAGTCACCCCATACCTGATCGGAAAATACTCCAATCCCTTCAATTTCTCCTCAAAATTCTCCCTGCTTTCCAACTGCTTAGACGTAATTCCCGCCGGATAAGGCGGCTCCTTCAGGAACACATATACCTGCGGCTTCCCGGTGGCTTTAAAAGTACCCACAGCCAGGTCAAACTCTTCCTCCGTGTACATACCCATCCGGCTATAACAAAGACAAATAAACACATCACACTCCCGCACCATCTTATTATACTCATCCTGCGAACGGGTTTCCGACAGGTGCGAAGGCAAATCTTCCCACACATCCAGATGAAGGTATACCTGCCTATCTACCAGTTTCTTATTCTTCCGGCCAATAAATTGTTCAAACACCTCCCGTTCCTCTTTTAACTCATAAGAAGAAGCCAGAAAGATCCTGATCTTTCCCTCCGCCGCAACAGGCCTTTTCTCAGAAACAGGTATTCCCACATGATTCAATAAATGAGTGACCAGAATATCCTTCTCCGACTCGTCACAACGCACCTTCGCTTTCTCTCCCCGCTTGCTATAATACCTTTTCAGGTCCGAATACCTGAACTGTTTCACATACTCCCCTTTCCGGCATTCCGGGCAATTACAAGGCACCATAATTTCCGGATCAACCCCCTTATAGTGCTCATTAATATCCTTCAACGCATTCATAACCACCTTAAGATCTCCCGACGGATGCAGACCCTTCGCCAGCAAAACGATCTTTTTCAGGTAAAAATCTTCATATACCTGACACCTGGAATCTTCCAAAGTAAAATTGACCCCATTGTTCCATACCTCCTCATTTTCATCTTCATCCAATCCGATATAACGGCTCAGTTCCGCACTCAACTGATTTACAATGCCACGTGGCATAAAAGTATAATTATACTCCACCCGCACACACTCCTTTTCATCCCAGTACTTCTCCGCCGGTAGAGAAAGCAAGCGAGCCGGAATAATAAACTCATCCGGTTTGTGCTTTTTAGGAAAAGCCACCCGGAACACGATCAGCATCTGCTTCAGGATATCATACCGCATCTGGTAAGAACGCTCTTTCCACAAACGGGCAAAATCTTCCGCCACGATATGCCCTTTCCGGCGCTGTATCTTCTCATCGTCAATGATTTTATAGACAGCCTTCACCGCCCACTCCGGATCAAGGATCACACACCCCCGCAACAAAGCATGGGTAGAATACCAAAACAGCGCCCCGGTATGATGCAGAAAAGAACAGCAGTCGGCAAACGCTTCCGGCGACTGATTATCCGCGGGAAACTCTCCCGCACAGATATCCATAAAATTATCGTAAGGAATACACGGCTTCTTATCTTTGATCGCTTTCAGCAATTCACGCACCCGTATCCACGAAGACGGAACATCTTTGCGGCAATGAGGCAACTGACAAAGCTGCTCTATAATCACTTTACGAATGTCCGTCAGTCCTTTGTTGCGCCGGGGCAGATTCAACTCATAATAGGGTTGCTGAGACGTTTTAATGATATTAAACTCCGGTTTGCCGATATACATCCCCACATCATTCCAGGGAGCCGTGTTTCCATCGTGACAAGTCTGCCCGATAATCACCGGACTACTCCCGCCAAACTGATAAATAGTAGGAATCCAGTAATCAAAATTATGCTTCTCATCCCGCGTAGAGGCCAGCAGTACAAAAACAGCATTCTCCGTCATAAAAAAACGATGCACCGGATAATACACATCCTGCCCGCCAAAATCCCAGATATGGGCCACAAAGTTCTTTTTACATATCCAGTCATCTACCTGAATGCCCCGCGTACGCTTGTCTTCCGTAGGAAGTTCCGCTTTGCTATCCTGCAAGCGAACCCGCAACGAAGTTTTCCCCGAAGCACCATCACCTACCAGAATCAATTTGGCCTCCCGGATAGAAGAAAATGCTTCCTTCTTTTTTCGTTCAAAATAGCGCAGAATGGCTTTATATCCCTGATTTATTACTTCAACAGGAGGGTCGGAAAGAGGATTATCATATAATATGAGATAAAGTACACCCTCACCATACTCATACATATATTCGTCATGCATAATAATATCCGTATCCACATCAAACACCCATTCCGGTAAAGAAGAAATTTTGTTACCAGCCAGAGAACAACGAGTAATATGTAAGACTTTCTTTAAAGGAGAAATATTTTTAATCCGATTATAATCCAACTGAAGTTCTATCATAGATGTAAGTGCTGCCAGTGGAGTGACATCTTCAATTTCATTAGAGTCCAGATGAAGTTCTTTTACACATTTAAGCGCTGCCAGTGGAGAAATATCTTTTATATCATTGTTAGAAAGGTTGATATATTCCAGATTCTTCCAATTTTCCAATACCTCAATGTTTTTGATCTTATTATCAGATAGAGAAATAGAC
>JAJBTC010000057.1 GCA_020861095.1 Bacteroides sp. | reverse complement strand
TTTGCTGAAAGGTGTTTGTAAAAACTACACGTTCAGAAAGTGTATAAAAAAAGAACCATATGCAAGCGTATGGAACCTGGTGGTGCAAAAGTCCCGTATATGGTCTATTGTTCTACTTTTAAATTTTGCGAGCATGGCGACGGATGATGGATGAGGGTGTACTCCCCTGTTGTGGAAGGGTGATCTGGGCTTAAATCGAATTTAAATGCTGTTTTTGGGCGCTTTTTTGTCAGGGGAGGACTCTGTTTTTAGGGTATCGTTATGCTTTGGCTCCGGATCGTTGGCGCACGGTGGTTCCTGAAACATGAATATCTATATGGTTGAAAAGTCTATTATTTTCTTTGCTGATCGGGTTCAGAAACCTCTATTGAATGTCATATAAATTAACCTTTTTTATTGCGAATGGTTTTTCGCATTAAGTAGCATGAATGACTGCCCGTTGTTTCGCTGAAAGGGATTCGCTTTGCCGATCTATGTATGGATATTGCTGGTATCCGATCGTCTTTACCGACTATGGATTCCCTGCTTTCTCTGTTGCGGTATCTGTTTACTCTTTCTTCATCTGAGTGAAAAAATACATCTGAGCAAAAACATATACAGACTTTTTTAGTCGGCCCTGACAAGCGTCTGCGAAGGGATGAAAAGCTATCCGGATGGGGCAAGGGTCCTTGTCCGTAAGAGGATTGCTGATCATTTTCCGGAGAACCAGAGATCGATTTACCGGAAGATATTTCTCTGTTAAGTCCATACCTGTTATATTTGTATGTTTTGTTGGGGGTAGATGTCCCGTTTTGTATGTTATGAATGGAATGATATATGCTGATATTACTTTCTTGTGCCAAGACCATGAGCCCGGTGGGGAAACTTCAGTTTCCTTTCCACAGTATACCACAGTTTTCCCGGCAAGCGTCTGAGATCGCGTTGTACATGTCTCAATTTTCTGTGGAGGAGTTGGAGCGTCTGCTTCGTGTCCATTCAAAGATCGCTGTAGAGAATTTCAGGCGTTATCAGGCATTTCACGGAGAAGAGGCTGTTTCTGGTCCTGCTGTTTTCGCTTATACGGGAATTGTCTTCAAAAGGCTGTCTCCGCGGGATTTTACGGAAGATCAACTTTCCTATATGCAGGATCATCTGCGTATCACCTCTTTTTGTTACGGCCTGTTGCGTCCGATGGATCTCATCCGTCTGTATCGTCTGGAAGGAGATGTGCGTATCCCTGAGTTGGGCGGGCAGACGCTTTTTTCTTACTGGAAAGCGCGGCTGACGGATGTTTTTATTGAAGATATCCGTAAGGCCGGAGGGGTATTGTGCAACCTGGCAAGTGAGGAGATGAAAGGTCTGTTCGACTGGCGACGTGTAGAAAAAGAGGTGAAGGTAGTCACCCCCGAATTCCGGGTCCGGAAGAACGATAAACTCACCACCATTGTTATCTATACCAAGATGAACCGGGGAGAGCTGGCGCGGCATATCCTCAGGAACCGTATCGAAGACCCCAAACAGCTTTGCTCGTATACCTGGGAGGGATTTGAATACCAGGAAGGGCTGTCCGATGAGAAGACCCTTGTCTTTACCAATGGATTTTAAACAGTTAGATAACCATGCTTTGTTATGAATGAAGTAGAAAAAATGAGAAGCTGCCAGTTGGCAGATACCTCCGATCCGGAAGTACAACAGCGATTCCTGCGAGTCAAGGAGATCTTGTTGCGCTTCAACAACACCTATTACGGTGGTCCGGGCTATCGGGAGATATTGCGGGAACTGGTTCCGGGTGTTCCGGATACCTCGGTGATCTCTCCTCCTTTCGGGTGTGATCACGGCGATGGCATCCGCCTGGGGGAACATGTGTTTATCAACTCCAACTGTACCTTTCTGGATGGAGGCTATATCACCATTGGCGCGCATACCTTGATCGGCCCGCATGTGCAGATCTATACACCCCAACACCCGATGGATGCTATCGAACGCCGGGAACCTAAGGAGTATGCCTATCCTGTCACCATCGGACAGGATTGCTGGATCGGTGGGGGAGCGATTCTCTGTCCCGGAGTCACTATCGGTGACCGCTGTATCATAGGAGCGGGAAGTGTAGTGACACGTGATATACCTGCCGATAGTGTGGCCGTAGGCAATCCGGCCCGGGTAATACGCAGCTCCGCAGGGGCCGGATAAGGAAAGAAGAGAAGAAGAGTCCGGGAAATTATTTCCCGGTCTTCATCACTCCTGACTCCGTATCTTCGTGGTTGAGCCGTTTTTGTACGGTATCTACTTTTCTGCCGAAACTGAAATTCCAGGCGAAGGTCAGACCTACCATACGTGAACTTTCTTGGATATACATCCAGTTTTTCGCGGGGGCCCATTCACTGAATCGCTGGCTTCCGACCCTGTAGTTATCGGCGAACGGATTGAACATCATCGTTCCGAAAGTCATTTGTTTGTGACGATACGTCAGCATCAGGCCGTGGATATTCTCTCCATAGCTAAGTGTCTCTCCGTAGAAATTGTTCTTATGGTTCTGGATCATAAACATAGCCGACCAGTTTTTGTAGTTTGCCATCACTTGTCCCTCGTAGTACCAGTTGGTGTAGATGTGTTGGTAGTGGTTGCCCCGGCTTTTGTAACGATTGATCCCGGTGGTGAAAGAAAAGGTCAGGATATCCCGGATCGGACCCAGTTTGAATTCCGCTTCCGGATTTAGTTTATACCAACTCCGCTGGTTTTCAACGCTACGTACAAACAGGTCATTCTCCCTGTATGTACTTTCCATAATGGGGCGATGCTGATAATAATAGGCCAGGGAGAAATTGCTGCTGAACAATCCTTTGTGGAAGTCCAGATACAATACATTGTTGTAGTGACGCGCTATTTTCAGGTTGGGATTTCCCCGGCGCAGTTGCAGGGAGTCTATCAGCTGTTCCACATCGCTCAGATCGGATAGCCCTGGAGTAGATTGCGTGATGCTTCCCCGGTAGCGCATGAAAAGATGATCATTGAAGGTATAGGTCAATCGTAGTTGTGGTGTAAAGGAGAAATCACCATACGTTCTTTCTCCCTGTTCGATCCAGGTACGGTTGCCGCGTAGTCCTATGGAATAACCGAAACGACTTATCTTGCCGGTATATTCCGCGTAGGCTGTGGAAGAAGATTCTTTCAATCTGGTTTTCGCAGTGGCTGTTCCCCGGTAAGAGTTGTCTGTATGGCTTTGTCTGAAATACAGACCCGTGCTGAGCTTACCTGTCCGGAATCCTTTTTCATAGATACCTTCGCCGATCAGGGAGTAGCGGTCGCCATCTACCGAAGAAAATATGTCCGTCAGCACCTGAGAATCTTTTGCTTCTTCGTACCGTCTGTCGCTCTTACTGTTTATATACGTGCCTACCACATTCAGGATAAGGTATTGTTTATGGGGGAGGTTGCGTTGAACATACAGGTCGACAGAGGGACGCACTGACTGTTCCTTTTCATAGTCCACCATATTCACCGCTTCTTCCGGATGATTTTCCGGATAGAGCAGGCTGTTCAGGTGGGTTTTTGAATAGTTGATGTTGGTACGGACAGCCGCGTTGAAAAACCATTTGTCGGGTTGCTGATAGCTGTAGTTGAGACGTATAAAATCCCAGTGCGATCTCCACGGATGGGGGATCCCATCTTCCAGACGGGTGAAGGTACTGCCGTCGGCAAATACAAATCCTTCCTCATTTTCCCGCCAGGTATGGTTGAATCCCCGGTATCCGCCGTAATAGGTGAGTGCGTATTCCGATTTTTTATGATTGATCTTTGCTGTAACCCCGTTGTTGCCCCAGGCGGTATGGGGCGAATTTTGCAGGTCCAGCGATACATATCCTCCGGTCTCTCTGCGACGTACAATGTAATCGATCACAGCTGATACTCCTTCTCCATAACGCAGCGAAGGGTCGTCGTGGTATTCGATGCGCAATACATCTTCCGGGCGCAGGGCCATCACTTCTTCGATCTCGGCTTTAGCCCCGTTGATGCGTACCTGCACTTCTCCCTGTCCGGAAGAACTGATCTTTTTATTAAATGGATCTACCTGTAGCCTGCTTAACTTCATCTGTTGCAACAAATTCAGACCGTTGGTAGAGGCTTTTAATTGATGGGAAGTGGGCAGAATGATCTTCTTGTCCAGTGTATGGATGATATGGGAAGCGGTTACGGTGACTTCACCCAGTTGCACGGAAGCGGAGTCCACCGTAATAGCTCCCAGGTCCCGGTTGTGCAAGAGATCTTCTATAAGGATCTGCCTGGGTTCATATCCGATGGCAGAGATCTGTAGACGGTAGTTACCGGTGCTCAGGTTGTTCATTACAAAATGTCCGCGCTGGTCGGTGACCATACCTGTGACAAAGGTGGAATCCGGTTTTTGGAGCACTACATTTGCATAATCTACCGGATCGGTTCCGCAAACAATTTTTCCTTTGAGTTGCACAGTCTGTGCGGAAAGAGAGAGAATCCATAGGCAAAAGAGGATGAACAGTATGGTCTTTTTCATGTCACAGTGTTTCTGAAGATTAGTAGAATGTCTTAAGTTTAATTGTATGTTAGACGCAAACGGGAAACGAAAGGTTGCAAATATACTTAAAAAGGGATACCTTTCGACTTCGCTGGTATCTGTTTGAAACTTTTTGGAAAATATTCTGTGACTTTATTTGGAAAAAACAAAATAAGATGTACCTTTGCAACGCTTTTGAAACGAAAGTGTACGGGCGTTTAGCTCAGCTGGTTCAGAGCATCTGCCTTACAAGCAGAGGGTCGGCGGTTCGAATCCGTCAACGCCCACTAATTGAAGAAGTTATCTCATTTGAGATAACTTCTTTTTGTTTGATGTGAATCTTACAATACATATACTTTATCCATATCTTCCATTCTTCTGCATTTGATTCCTATGATGTGGGTGCTACCGGTAAGTGTAAAGCAATATCTGTCGTTATACTCACCTGATACCGTAGTGCTGATGATCGTCTTCGTAGCCACAATGAAGGTCGGAGCGCTTATACTAAATGAGATATGGATGATTCTGTATATTACATATAGAATCATCCATAGATAAAAAGCTGCGGTTATATATCCATAGGAAGAGGTGGGTTGCTATACTTCGTAACCTTCTTTTGTTTTATCGGCTCCGTAGCGGGCGGCAAGGGCAGTTACAACAGCGCCTACGAGCAAGGCAAGGAACGACCAGATAGAGGTCCATGCAGCTTTGTTAGCTACTTCTTCTGATTTCTGGCGGGCTTCGGCTTTCATTTGTTCCCAGTCCTGACGGGCATTCTGGATGGTTGTTTGCAGTTCGTTCAGTTTTTCTCGGCCCTGGTCAAGCAGTTGCATATACTGGTCTACCGTGTTTTCGGCTTCCGCACGCGAAAGCTGGGTAGAGTTGACAATAGCCGTCACTACTTTCTCCCGGTCAATGTCCGAAGCGTAATTATCCATACGATTCTGCAACCGGTTACTGAATCCGTCGATGATGCGATCGGCCTGCTGTGGGTTGGCAGCCAGTTGTTTGACGCTTCGTTCGAGGTCGGAACGCACGGCCGAAAGCTGGTTGTCGATATAGCCGGGCTGAAACTCCTTTACTCCTGTCTGGCGCAGGGTTTGCCGTATGTCCTGCCGCATCTCCGTCGGGTTGGCATCCAGGTCGATGCCGTCAAACAGCGAGGCTATTCCGGAGGCTCCGTCGGACACTGCCGAGCCGACTCCGGAAAGGATATTGCCTGTCAGTGCAGTTACCGAACCCAACAGGTTGCCTGCCATTTTGGTGGCGGATGACAGGAGCATCCCTCCCAGCAGGACAGCTACGAGCAGCGAGGAGGCCCAGGTCAGGAATCCGTGGATCATCCCGTCGCGGGCGGCAAGTTTACCGGCTACGAATCCACCGGCTGCCAGGCTGATGAGCAGCGAGAGAACGGTCCATATGCCGACAGAAGTTCCTATCCCGTCGAACACCTCTCCCCGGTCGGTTGGGTCAAACATAAACAGCCCGATGGCTGTGCCTATGAGGGATAACAGAAAGGAGATTGCCAGTACGGTAACCAGCCCTCCTATAATACTACCCCACGATACACGGCGCGGGGTACCTACCTGATTAATTACATTAATTTCTTCCATATTATATTATTTATGTACTTATTACCTTGTTATAACAGGAAAGAGGGGGTGGATGTTTATCCGTGGTTTTCAGCAGCACAATTGTGTATCCGGGTAAGCTGTTTGATAAGGGAGGTAGAGATACGGTTAAAAAGGATTTCATGAAGGAATGAGAGATGCGTGCGTAAGACAAGATAAAGAGTCCGGGATCTTACAATCTCCGGTTGTCACAACCAGATGCCCTCTCATCAAATAGTTTTGTTCACTTGTCGGGACTATCGGATATTTGCACGGTAACAGTATAAATAACTAAAATATGTCCATTATGAACAAGACAAAATTATCCATCTTAGTAGCGGTTGTCGCTGTGATCTCTGCGTTCTCAAATGAAATAGTTGCCCAGGAAAAACCGGTAACCTGGGGTATAAAAGCCGGAACCAATCTATCGACGTTTGGTGGGGATATGAAAAACACCAAATCCGTACTGCGGTATCAGGTGGGTATAACGGCAGATGTAGCCTTGACAAACAACCTCTATCTGCTGACCGGATTGGACTTACAGACCAAAGGGGCAAAGTACAGTCCAAAATCAGCTTCGGATATTAAGTATAATCCGATGTACCTGCAACTTCCCGTAAATCTCGGATACAAATTCGACGTAGGTTCCAACATCCGGTTGGTTGTCCATGCAGGGCCGTATCTGGCCTATGGTATCGGTGGAAAAGCCAGATCAGACGGGAATAAACAATCGGTATTTGGTAATAACCGGTTGAAACGATCCGATTATGGTCTGATGGGAGGTGCCGGAATGGAGATCGGTAACATAGCGATCCATGCCGGATATGAGTATGGCCTGGCCAATGTAAGCGATGCCAAAGGAACTAAGATCAGGAACAGAAACCCCTATCTGACAGTCGGGTATAAGTTCTGAAACTACTATTATGAAGAAGCCCTGCCTGAATCGTTGGGGCTTCTCTTTTTTACCCGTGATCCCAGGTAAACGACCTGTCATCAAATAAATTTGTCCGACCCGTGATGCTTGCTGATATTTGCTGACAGAACATAAAAAAATCAAATGAAGATCGTAACCATTATTTTAATTCTGTTCGGATTGGCTTTACCCATAGCGAGTCAGGCCCAGGTTTACCTGAAGTCCGAATATGTATCCTCCTCTTCTTTCAAAGACGAAAACAATCAAAAAAACGGGAGGTTCGGGAGATATGTTTAAAGTAAACGGAGGGTTCAGCCTGCCCTTGTCTTTTACACGAGATGAAAACAACCGTATAAAGATGTGGGCGGTATCGCTGGATGCCACTTACGCTAAGTACGCTAACAAGCACATTCCCACCTCTATGCACCCCGATGATATGGTTAACACCACGTTAAGCATAAGTCATTTACGTCCTATGGGCCGGAAATGGTCTATATTTACTGTACTGGGGGGCGGCATTTACTCCGATCCTTCACACATAAAAGTCAAAAGCATACTTGGTAGCGGAGGGATCGTTTTCATATACCGTATGTCGGCAAACCTGGATGTGGGTGCCGGAGTTGGCGTAAGCAATAGCTACGGTGTTCCATTGGGTTTACCGATGGTGTATCTGAACTGGCATATGGACGGCAAATACCAGGTAAAGGTAGAAATGCTTGAAGCCGCCGAAGTATCAGCGGCAGTCGCTTTCAACGACTGGTTCAGGCTCAGGCTGATCGGGCTTGAAGTCGATGGTATATCGGCAGTCATGGAGGTAGACGGTACATCCAAGATCTTCGGTTCGGTATCGATGAAATCGGGTTTACAGGCTGATTTCCGGATCAGCAGGTCATCTTCCATACAATTGACCGGGGGTGGGTTATGGAACAGAACCGCCTGTGTCATCAACAGAAGCGTTAAAGACTATTTCAAATGGTTCGGAAGAGAGTACGATCCCGGTTTCCAACCCTCTATGTATGTTCAGGTGGGGTATACATGGGGATTTTAGAGAGGATTCGCAGGGTGGTCGCTCCGATGTATACAGATGCCTTGTTTGCCATACGCTAAAAAACGGAGATAATTTTCAGATAGATACTCATGGATCCACCAGAAGATAAGAGGCGAATAGACACCGCCTCTTTTACTTACTGATCAGATTCTTATAAACTACCTGGTTCAAAAGTTCCTCTTTCCGGTGGCGGGAAAGCGGCAGTTCAATTCCACTTACAAATACGCGTCCGCCCATAATAGAATCAATGTGTGACACATTGATCAGAAACGATTTATGGATCCTGAAAAACTGTTCTTTGGGTAACATCTCTTCCAACGAAGATAACGTTTGATGGATCACTTTTTTGTCCTTCCGGAAATGCAGCTTCGCATAATTCTGCATACTCTCCATATATAAAATATCCGGCCAGTATATTTTCTCAAAAGAATCTCCCTGACGGATATACATATAATCCTGCTGTCCGTTGCCATTGTTCTCCGCAGGATGGCGCAGTTTGAATTGCTGTAACGCATTCACGGTTGCCTGATAAAAGCGTTTAAACGCAATAGGTTTCATGAGGTAATCTACCACCTGTAAGCGATAGCCATCCAGCGCATATTCGGAATAAGCAGTGGTAAAAATAGTCAGCGGAGGATGATCCAGCGATTCCAGAAAATCCGTGCCGGAGAGATAAGGCATATTGATATCCAGGAACATCAGGTCTATCGTTCCCTGATTCACATACTCCATCGCTTCCAAAGCCGATGAACATTCACCCACCAGCTCCAGAAATTCAACTTTCGCTATAAAGTCCGTGATACCCTCCCTGGTTACCGGTTCATCATCCACCACAAGACATCGCAACACGGTTTTATCTTCTTGTTTTTCTATGGTCTTTTCCATAATTATCAGGTTAATTTAATTTCCAGATTGACCCTGTACACCGTATCTGTTATATGAACATTGAGCTGATGCCTGTCGGGATACACGATAGACAAACGTTTGGTCGTATGGAGCAATCCCAATCCTCCCCCCTTTTTTACGGGGCGGTTCCGTTGTCTTTGAGTTTTCCACCATCAGGGTAAATACATCCTTTCTCTGCCTGATGGCCATATTTACATACCCTTTTTCCGAAGGCAACCTCGAAACGTGTTTGAAGGCATTTTCAATGAAGGAGATAAGTACAAAAGGAGTAATCCGTTTTTTCCCGTTTTCCACTTCCCACTGGCAATCTACATTCAATTCATTGCCCCACCTCAGCTTCTCTACTTCGATCACATCCTGGATATACTTCACCTCCTTTTCCAGCAACACCAGATCCTGGTTGCACTCATACAATTGATAACGCAATATATCCGAAAAACGGATCAGTAGTTCTGAGGCCAAATCTACATTTTTCTGCATGAGGATATGAATGTGGTTCAGTACATTGAACATCATGTGCGGATTGACCTGATTGCGCAGGAACACCAGCTGTTCTTCCAGATGCGCCTTTTCCTGCAAAGCGTGTTCCCGGAAAAACTCCAGGCCGCAGAATCCCGACAACAACATGAGTGAAGAGGGGATCATACCCGAAAACTCCCGGAACAATGTACTGTATGTTCCGGAGATCAGAGCAGAAGGCGGAAATACTCCGTTGGTCTCCAACCAGACAAATCCCTTTACAACTAAAACAAGCATCAGGGCCAGACACAAAGTGATCCCAATGAAACCCATGCTGAAGCGAACTGCTTTTCGCTGGAGCAATGTCCTTTTTAAAAGCACTTTAGAGGTATAGGTAGCTGCCAGAAAAGCAATAGTCATAAAACAAAGGGTAAACAGGCATGATTCCCACACGGTAGCTCTTGCCGAGAACTGTACCCAAAGGGTAATGAACAGTACGATCCAGAAACCGCCTATAAAGAGATTATAATATTCCAGGAACTTCGTTTTCATTTCTTACGACTTAAGTTTTTAGTAAGACAAAGATACAAGATAGATTTCGGATTCCCGTAACCTCTTATCACAACCAACTGACCAGTCGTCAAATAGTTTTCGTGAGCAACAGGACAATCAAAGGCGCACAGCCTGTTCGCCGGTAGCTTACCAGACTTTTTTTATTCTTAAAAAGACTTATCTTTGCATGTGTAATTCCATCTATTGTCAGACTTATGAAATGGCAACTCTGTATATAGCTATCCTGCTACGGTTAGGCCGGGGAGTGTAAAACTCCGGCCCACCTTCCTGTACCCTTCCCACAACAGAGTTTATCCAATAAAATAGTAAAGATTGCCTGCAGCACTTCCATGTGTTGCTCAGGCCTGCCTTTTTATCAAACCAATGAATTATACGTATAAACAAATCTGGCTCATCAATCTACCTATCCTGGTGAGCCTGCTCATGGAACAGTTGATTAATGTAACAGATTCCGTTTTCCTGGGACACGTCAGCCAGGTAGATCTGGGAGCCTCGGCACTGGCCACCATGTATTACACTGCCATTTATATGCTCGGCTTCGGATTCAGTCTGGGTATACAGGTCCTTATTGCCCGGCGGAACGGAGAAAGTCGGTATCAGGACGTGGGCAAAGTATTCCATCAGGGACTGATCCTTTTATCGGCATTCGCTGTCCTTGTTTTCATCCTGTCCAAACTGTTTTCACCTGCGTTGCTCCGCAGAGTGATCGCATCGGATCATGTGTATCGGGCTACTGTACGGTATATCGGATGGCGGGATTATAACTACCTCTTTGTCTTTCCCATGTTGGCGATCCGTGCTTTTCTGATCGGGACAACCCAAACGAAGATCCTTACTGCCAATTCCCTGGTAATGGTCGTATGTAATATCGGGTTCAACTATGTGCTGATCTTCGGAAAAGCAGGTTTCCCTGAACTGGGGATCAGCGGAGCTGCTATGGGTTCCTCGCTCGCCGGATGGGTCGGATGGTTAGTTCTGATCCTATATATGTGGCGGTATACAGATAAAAAGCGCTATATGTTCCGTCCGGTATGGGATGGGGGATTATCCATACATCTGCTGCGTATATCCGTCTGGACTATGTGTCACAGACTGTTACGGTTTTGAGCTCCCTGCCTGTTATTTCAGGTTTTCTGTGAAGAATGATCGGAACGTATCGAACGGGATAATGTCTGTGCGGTCATACAGATCCACATGGCTGGCTCCCGGAATAATCATCAGTTCCTTGTGATCGCCTGTAAGCATTTTATAGGCATCTTCGCCGAAATAACGGGAATGGGCCTTTTCTCCATGAACGATAAGTACCGCGTTACGGATTTCCCCCGCGTAAGTTAGTTGCGGCATATGGATGAAAGAAAGAGGGGATGTTACGTTCCAACCGTTATTGGAATTCAGCGAACGGGGATGATAACCGCGTTCGGTTTTGTAATAGCTGTAATAGTCTTTTACGAACTCCGGAGCATCGTCGGGCAATGGATCCACCACACCGCCGCCAAGTGCATACGTGCCGTTTTTAGCATCGATAGTGCGTTGTGCATTGAGTTGCCGGCGGAGTTCGTAGCGTTTGTCCGCATCCATTGAATCGAAATAACCGTTGGCATTCACACGGCTCATGTCGTACATCGTGGAGGCTATGGTTGCTTTGATGCGGGTGTCCATGGCAGCAGCATTGATGGCCAGACCGCCCCAGCCACAAATACCGATGATTCCAATCCGATCGGGATCTACCTGATCCAGCAAGGAAAGGAAATCTACCGCTGCGCTGAAATCTTCGGTATTGATATCCGGTGAGGCCACATAACGGGGTTCTCCACCACTCTCTCCGGTGTAAGAGGGGTCAAATGCCAATGCGATGAATCCGCGTTCGGCCATCTGACTGGCATATAATCCCGAAGACTGTTCTTTTACTGCACCGAAAGGTCCGCAAACGGCGATGGCAGCTAACTTGCCCGAAACATTTTGGGGTGTGTACAAATCGCCCGTGAGAGTGATTCCGTAACGGTTTCTGAACGTTACTTTCTGTCGGGTAACCCGCTCGCTTAATTCAAAAGTATATTCTTCTGCTGTTCTCATATTTGCTGAATTAGGATGATTCGTTCGATTCTGAGCGTATGCCTGTCCTAAAAGTAGTAGAGCAGCGGCTACTAATGTGGATAATCTTTTCATTATTTCTGTTTTTGCTAGAAATCTTGTTTCTTGTAATTAACCCTGCAAAGTTCGGGATAATATACAATTATTTATTTGCGGACAGGTTCATATTCTTTTGTTGAGAAGCTCATTCAGCTAAGTTTTTACAAAATAAAGGTTGAAAGGTGAGCCTATCCTACAACCTGAATCCCATCGTACAGACGAAAGTAAGCCTGTCATAGGTCGGGAAACAGTACTGAGAAGCCAGATCATACCTATGAACTTTACCCCTACGTACAAAAATAAAAGCAGACAAAAAGAATTGTATGAGCTTTTCGTCTGCTTTTGATCCTATATATCCTTTCTCTTCGTTGAGGTTCTGATAAAAAGAAGCGGATGGGGGTTTCACCTGCGGTATGCGGGAAGCCTACTACAAGTTGATCGTTTTTCCTTCATCCATGTCCACCCATTCATATGCCTGACTTCCCAAACCTATCTCCTCCGCATATACCACTGTATGTATACCGTTCCGGGATTCCATACGCTCTATCAGGTGGATTTTTCCGTGGTCGGTAGATTCGTATACCTTATCCACACAGGCTTTGTCCAGTGCAACCGGGTCGAGCGAGGCCAATATCCCCACATCGCCCATTTCGGGGTTGGCAGGGTTGGAGTCGCAATCACAATCCACAGAAAGATTGTTCATGACACTGATGTAGAGGATATTATCGCCGCAATAATCCGCGATGGCTTTGGCGGCTTCCGCCATAGATTCCAGGAAATCTTCCTGCCTGGGATTTCCCCAGCTCGTAGTACTCTCTCCTGCCGAGTGGATGTATACCTTTCCCGTAGAAGAAGCAATGCCGATAGACATGTTTTGATGGCACCACCGAAACCACCCATGGCATGCCCTTTGAAATGAGAGAGGATCACAGTGAAATCGTAATTTTCGAAATGAGAGCCTACGATATCCGATTGCAGATGCTTACCCCCTTCAATGGGTAACCGTATCTCGCCCTCTTCATCCAGAATGTCTACCGGAGCAATGGCGGTGAAGCCGTGGTCTTCGGCAGCTTTGCGGTGCAGTTCCGAAGTAGCCCGGTTGCCTCCGTAGGCAGTATTGGCATCAATGAACGTACCGTTGACCAGGTGTACAAAGTCTTTCACCGGTTCCGGTTTCAGGAAATTGTTGCCGCCCGGTTCGCCCATACTGAGTTTGATACCGACCTTACCGGTGGCTTCCCGTCCGAGTGCCCGGTAAATAGCGATCAGACTTTCCGGGGTGATCTCCCGGGTGAAGTAGACTTTCGGCAGTTCGCCTTCTGTTGCAGGTTGTCCGGCAGTGGCAGTTTCCTGATTCTTTTTATTGGGTGAACACCCGAAAGAGGAAAGAACAGAAGTGACGGTCAGTAACATACAAATTACACAAGTGATACGTGTCTTTTTCATTGTTTTTCTTTTTTATGTGAAACATTTCTTTTGTTGATCAAAAAGATGCTCAGCAGGATAATGATCAGCCCTGCGATCTGTATCCCGGTGACATTTTCTTTGCCGAATGTGACCCCGATAAAGACAGCTACGAAAGGATTGACGTAGGCATGGGTGGCGACTTCGGTGGCAGGACGTACTTTCAACAGCCAGATATAGGCGGAGTATGCAAAGACAGAACCGAAGACAATCAGGTAGAGCAACGCCTGCCATGCGGCAGGAGGAACGGCGTGCAGGTCTGTGCGGGTTATCTCTCCCCGGAACAGGGCTACCGTCCAGAACATCGCGCTGGCAAAGAGCATCTGCCAGGCCGAACCGGCGAAGGCGTTGGTCTCTTCTTCGCCGGAGGCGTGGTATTTGGTGTATAGGGTGCCCAGTGCCCAGGAGATGCAGCCGAAGATCAGGAGCAATATCCCGTATTCCCGGTGCGGTTGTGCCGGGGTGTCGAGGCTGAACTGTTCGATGTAGAGCATGGCTACACCGAGAAAACCGCAGATACTTCCGACAATAATGGCCGGGGTACGGAAGCTGATCTTCCACCGGGGCACATCAAGTACCCATATCCAGAGTGCGGTGGAGCTTGCCACAATGGCTACCAGACTGCTGCTGACGTATTGTTGCGCCAGCATCACTACTGCCATATCTACAAACAGCAGTACGATGCCGCTGATGGCAGACTTCTTTATCAGGCTTTTCCGGAGCACAGGTTCGTTGCGGTAGAAACACCATGCCAGCAGCAACAGCCCGGCGGTGCTGAAACGGATAGCACCCAACAGGAACGGCGGTAGTCCGCTGAGGGCTACTCCTATGAAATAGTAGGTAGAGCCCCAGACGACATAGATAAGGAAGTAGGCAACCAGGATGCCTGCTTTCTCCTTTTTCGTTCCTGTAAGTGGTGTCATACGTCGTACAGGTTCTTTATCTTTTCCAGACCCTTCAGCAGGTTTTCCCGCTGTGTAGCGATGTTGATGCGTATGAATCCTTCTCCGGCCGCGCCGTACATCGTGCCTTCATTGATCCGGAGTTTCTCCTTTTCCAACAGGCTGTCGGCTATCTCTTCAGCGGACTGTCCGAGTGCCGAACAGTCTACCCATACAAGATAGGTTGCTTCCAGCGGAACAACGGACAGTTGCGGGAGATGTTTCCGAAAGAATTCCAGAAGCAGGCTATAATTCGCGTATAGATACACCTTTAACTCTTCGAGCCACTCTTCGCCTTCCGTATACGCAGCGATAAGGGCTTCCACAGCGAAACAATTGATCTCACAAACCTCGTTGATATTAAGTGCTTTGTCTATCCGGCGGCGTATCTCTTCATCCGCAGCGATGATATTGGCTACCTGTATGCCTGCCAGATTGAAGGTTTTGCTCGGGGCGGTACAGGTGACAGAGTGTTGCAGGAATTCATCACTTACAGAGCCGAACGGAATATGGGTGTGTCCGGGATAGACGAGGTCGCAATGGATCTCATCGGAAACCACGATCACCTCATGACGCAGGCATATCTCACCGATTTGTTGCAGTTCTTCCCGTGTCCATACCCTTCCGGCGGGGTTGTGCGGACTGCATAGCAACAGGAGTTTTACTTTCGGGTCGGCGGCTTTCCGTTCAAGGTCGTCAAAGTCGATGCTGTACGTACCGTTGCGATAGAGCAACGGGTTTTCTACCGTTTCGCACCCGTTGTTGCGGATGCTGGAAAAGAAACAGTTATAGACCGGGGTTTGCACCATCACTTTGTCGCCCGGTTGTGTCAGGGCTTTGATCACAGCCGAGAGAGCAGGCACAACGCCGGAGGTAAAGAGTATCCACTCTCTGCACAGGTGGAACGCATGCCTGTTGGCGAACCATGCGGTGGTGGCATCGAAGTAGGCCTGTGGCACTTTGGTATAGCCAAACACACCGTGCTATACCCGTCTTTCGAGTGCGTGGATGATGGGGGTAGCGGTTCGGAAATCCATATCGGCTACCCACATGGGCAGGATGTCACTTTCTGTGGTGCTGTCCCATTTGTAGGAGTTGCTGCCCCTGCGGGGTACTGTTTCGTCAAAATTGTATTTCATGGGGCAAGACAGGTTTCTTTGTTGATAAGGATGCGGCAGGCTCCGGGATTCTTGCAATGCTCATCTATAATGACTTCACCGATGTGGTTGGCCGTCACAAATCCGCCTGCCGGGTTTTTGATGCTGGTAATGTCGCTGTTGACTACGGCTTCGAGGGTGCTGTATTCAAAACAGAGGTCGCAGTCTTTGGCAAAGGTACAGTTTTCCAGGATCAGATTGGTACAGTAGCACAGGGGTTGTGTGCCGGAAATCTTACAGTTGACCAGTTTCAGGTTTTTAGAATGCCAGCCGAGGTATTCTCCGGTGATTTCGGAATCGTATACAGTAACGTTCTCTGTCTTCCAGAAAGCATCTTTGGAGTCGAGCCGGGCGTTGCGGACCACTACGTTTTTCGCATCCTGAAAGGAGTAGTTGCCTTGCAGGTAGAAGCCGTCGATGTCGATGTCCTGTCCGTTCATAAAGATGTAATCGCCGCTTTTGGCTTCTACGTTGCGGAGCCGGATATTGCGGCAGTTCCACAGGGTTTCTCCGGCGTTGGTCAGTTTCACATTTTCCAGAGAAAGACCGTCTATCTCCCGGAACATTTTCGGGGCTTCCACCCGGGTGTTGAGCATACGGATGTTGCGGGAATACCAGATCGCGGCACGGCTGTAGACGGTAAAGAGGCAATCTTCGATCAGCACGTTGTCGTTGTGCCAGAAAGGATATTTGCACATAAATTCGCATTTCCGGGCTTCTATGTCGCGGCACTCTTTGAGTGCCGATTCGCCAGGGTAGAATTTCACATGCTCCAGGCGGAGGTCGTGTGTGGCGAAAAGAGGTCTTTCTCCTTCAAAGAAGGTATGACTGATTACTTTTTTTTCTGTTTTCATTTTTATTGCGGATTCTATTAGTTATTGGATGGATCATATCGTCTTTCCTGCCTCGTATGCCTGTTGCAGGGCAGGGTTTTCTTTTATTTCGCCGTACTGGTGTACACCGTGTCCAGGGATAAGCCTGGCTTCCTGTGCTCCCGGCAGGAATGGATCGCACAGGATATCCGGGTTACCCCCGCGGCGGAAGGAAGCGGATCGTATCCATATTTTTTTGTTCATTGGCTTGTCTTTTTATGTATCGTTTGTTCGGTTGTGGTTTCAGCCGGTATCGGGTTCCGGGTCAGTTTCAGCCACTTGCCATAAGTGAGCATACGCCATCCCCATTCCAGCGGGCCGAAGCGGTTGAAGCGAAGCCACAGGTAGCTGTACAGGATCTGAAATCCGAATACGGCAGTGGCAATCAGTTCTACATAAATAAGTCCCGTTTTTGCACCCAGGCCGAAGCCGATGCCGTAGAAGAGGATCATGCCGAAGACGGATTGCAGGATGTAGTTTGTCAGTGCCATTCTGCCGGGGGCTGCGAAAAGGACAAAGATCCTTTTTTCTTTGTTTTTCAGATAGACGAGGCAGATTGCAGCGGTATAGGCAAGGCACAGGGGCACAATACTTACGGTATAGAACAGCGAATGTATGCCCAACCCTAGCGGACGTGCGTTCATGGCACTCCATGCGTAGAGCAGGGAGATGGGTAGCCCGATAAGAAAACCGTAGGTAGCTACTTTTCGCAGGATAGGCTGGTGAGTGTCTAAGTGTGCATAGAGTTGTTTTCTACCGATATAGAATCCGAGCAGAAAGAGTGCGAGGACTTTGAAGGCCCGGTTGCCTTCGATAAACTCCTGCATACGGATGAAAGAGCCGCCGAGATTGAAACGGACTACATCTATATAGTTGTCATGTTGCACCAGCCATACAGGAAAGTTCTCTTCGTTGATGCCTGCCAGCGTATGAAAATAGTGGGTGGCACGGACAGCGGGGGCGGCCGGATCCCAACCGGTGAGCATCACAGCGGTATCTATTGATACAGGTATGATCCATAGTATGAAGGCACAGAGGAGTAGTCTTTTATCGGATAGCTTTCTGAACAAGGGCAGAAAGAAGCCGACAAAGGCGTAGAGGATGAGTATATCGCCTGCCCAGAGAAACACCAGGTGGAGCAGTCCGATCAGCAGGAGGACTGCCATACGGCGGTAAAAAATACGCAGTCCGTTGGTTCCTTTTTCCCGGGCGTTGGTCAGGATCAGGGAGAAGCCGATCCCAAAGAGGATAGAGAAGAGGGTATAGAATTTGCCGTCTATAAAGATGTATTGCAGGTATTTTACTACAGTATCTACGGGAGCGGTGGGCATGGCAGCTGTGACGCTGCTATCCAGAAAGGTGTACAGTGAAAATTCGGGATAGTTGGCCAGGCAGATGCCGAGCAATGCCATGCCCCGGAGTGCATCGAGGATAAGATATCTTTGTCGGGTGGTGGTCGGCTGTATCATAGAAGAACGAATTTGGGTTTCAGGGCTCCCTTTTGTTTGTAGTGGGGCTCATGGGGAAGAATAGGGAGAGGCGGCTATGTATCTCTACGAGGATAGATAGAAAAGGGAGTATGGGTGAATACACCGCCGGTTCCCCTCTTTAAATTATAGGATCGGAAACCGGCAGATGCAATTTAGTATACCCTTTTTAGCGTACTTCCATGATTTCTTCTATTTTCTTTCTGGGAGTTCTTCTTCCTTGTTCGGGATGCGGATATCCCAGTGGAGTGATGGCAATCGGAGTCAGATGAGAAGGAATGTTCAGGAGAGTAGTGATTTTTTCCGGGTCGAAATGTCCGATCCAACATGTACCCAGACCCTGCTCTGCCGCTGCCAGACACAGATGCTCGAATGCAATAGCTACATCCACATCTACATAATCCTTTCCATCGTATGAATTCCTTTTCCAGGATACCTCACTGTTGCCGCAAGCCACGATATACATCGGAGCCGTAGCCATCCATTTGGCAGGATAAGAGTCCGTAACGGCCTTTTTTGCTTCTTCACTTTTTATTATGTAAAAATACCAGGGCTGTATATTGGCAGCCGAAGGTGCCAGCCGGACACTTTCCATGATATAATCCAGCTTTTCCTGTTCCACTTCCTGTGGCAGATAATTCCGGATTGACCGACGGGTTTTCACTAATTCCAGAAATTCCATACTTTCATTCGTTTTTAGGGTTTGAGACTCCTGTTTACTGTTTTCCGTACAGGCACTTACTGCCATTACACTTATAAATCCCAATGCCCATAGGAAAATGTTCATATTCTTGTTCATATGTATGTGTATGTATCCATGAGTAAGAAGTATTCCTGATTGTCCGGCGAAATTAATACATATGGAAAAGTGTACTTACTCCTTATCGGTTAAAACGGCAAAATGGACTCCTAAACAAAAATAATTGAGCTTTACAGCGAAACTGTTGTAAGGCTTTGCGTTAACTTCACCGCATAATTAGATAAGGCCATGGAAGAAAGAGATATTTTTAACTTAACCGATCCGTAGGGAATAGCCCGAAGCATCCATCCCTCATCCTTCCGATTGCAATCACATAGTTGGCGATACGAATCATTCTTTTGTCTATAAAGTTACGGTATATGAGCAAAACTCTATACATATAAGATCTGCTCTGCAAGTCCCTGTTCGTTTGTTCCCTGTACGGCCGTTCACAGCCCATTCCTTCCACTGGTAAAGTGCTTCTCCAGGTACATAGGTAGTTCCCTTATTTCTTCGGTTCCGGATGCTCTTTCAGCCATTCATGGAACAGGGATATATGGTGTGTCTCGTCTGCTATTAACTTGGACAAAAGCTGGAAACTGATAACGGTCGTTTGGTTCTCAGGAAGTGCTTTTATCTTTTTCAGTATCTTGTTATATGCGGCAATGGTAGCGGTCTCCGATTCAATCCCTAACTGCACGGCTTCACGAGCACTGTTTCCGTAGGATACGTATTTGGTATCATATTCCTGGGTGACATTTCCTTTGAGTGCCAATATAAAATCACCCAGCTTATCCATGTGTTTCATCTCTACCAGTGCGATACCCATCATCAGCTCACCTACATCGTCAAAGAGAGCCTCCTGCGATATATACTGATGGATAGCTGTCAGTTCCGAAAATTATTTGTACCTCTGTACACGTCGTAAAACCATTCCGCTTCTACTCCCTCACCGGGTTTCACATCGCCAAAATCAGGATAAAGGATATCCGGATTGCTGTACTTCATGGCATTGACAAGTCCCAGGGTGAGATCGTCTAACTGATTTGTACCCCGTTTTTTTATCAGTGCGCGCATTTCCTCTGAATTTTTCATGTATCTTAGTTTTAAAAGTACTGATTTCTTTACCTGTACTTAACATAAAACAAATATGTGGCATATAAAGTTGAACACCAGATTTTGTTAAAAATGGATGAAACGGATATAAAAAGAAAATAGTATTTGTTTCAGTACTATACCCTGATCTTTCAAGGCGTTTCTGTGGCCGATTCGTTTGGAGAGGAAATATTTTCTTGTAGGGCAACTAAGAAGTCTTATCGGACTATTACTCCGCCAGCAGGTGAAATCTTAATCGTAGAGAAAAGAGTGGTATATTTTATATATCCTGGTGTTTGAGTATACCCGATCCACGCATCGCATGTAAGACCAGAATATGTTTTAATGGGGGACTGATACTGTCCGTTGTTATCTGAAAATGTTTAAAGGTATCCATCCTTCGGCTAAATCGCATGATAGAAGCGGAGAAACATCCGTTGGGCCGCTAAAAAACAAAAAAATCAGGGACGGAGACGTGGTATGCATCAAAAATATACTATCTTTGCAGCGTATGTTTAAATCGAAAAAGGAGATTGTGAAGTAAATAACCTCTGGCATTCTTGCCGGGGTTATCCCTTTATTCATACTCAGGCATGTTCTTGTCTGGGGTATTTTCATGTATCATAAAAAAAGGTAAGGATGAAGTATTCACTCATTCTGTACTTTTCATTTCTACATTTCAATTTAAACAAAAATGAGTAACGAAAATAAAACCATCTACGATTTCGATTTTAGTTTGATCTACGAATACTTTGCCAGTCTGGAACGGCAAGGACCCGGAAGTCCCGAAGCTACCCTCAACGCCTTAAGTTTTATAGATAACTTGACCGATGAGTCACACATCGCCGACCTTGGCTGTGGAACAGGCGGACAGACCATGATCCTGGGCGGGCATGCTCCCGGACATATCACCGGACTGGAGCTTTCTTCCGACTTCATCCGTATATTCAATCGCAATGCGTCCCGGCTGGGTTTGCAGGACAGAGTAAAAGGCATCGTTGGTTCGATGGACGACCTGCCTTTCGAAAAGGGATCGCTGGATCTTATCTGGTCGGAAGGCGCGATCTATAACATCGGTTTCGAACGCGGCCTGACCGAATGGCGGGAGTATCTGAAACCAGGCGGGTATGTGGCCGTGACGGAGGCAACGTGGTTCACGGAGCAACGTCCGGCGGAGATCCATGATTTCTGGATGCTGCATTATCCGGCGATAGATACCCTTCCTGCCAATGTAGCTCAGATGCAGAAAGCGGGATATATCCCTGTAGCTACTTTTGTGCTGCCTTCAAACTGCTGGACGGATCATTATTTTGCTCCGGCAGTGACAGCACAGCAACAACTGCTTGCCAGATACCCCGGCAATAAAGGGGTGGAGGAATTTGTTGCCGCTCAACGTCACGAAGCAGCGATGTATAGCAGGTATAAAGATTTTTATGGCTATGTATTTTATATCGGGAAAAAGATAGATAAATAAGCTGCCCATCAGAAACATTCTTCCGGCGGAGTATGCTCTGCCGGAAGAATATATATAGGAAGCTGTCTGATGTCCCGACCCGTGGGACCCTTATCCCCGGTGAAGTTTTCTGTGATCCGCAGGTCTCTTCCTACTCTTACTCCACCCGATTTCCTTGGGTATCTATAAAGAACGTTTCTCCGTTTTGTTTTACTTTCGCTTTTCCCTCTTTATTGAAATAGCGGGCTTCATCGTAGACAAGGAGGATTACTTCTTTTCCGGTCTGATCTATAAAACCACACTTCCCCTCTATACATACCGCTGCCATTCCGGTTTTGGTAAACGACCAGGCTGGGTTGTATATGCACGGGATCACTTCTCTGCCTGTCTGATCTATATATCCCCATCTGCCGTTTGACCTTACCAGTGCCAGTCCTACGGAAAAAGGATAGGCGTAATCGTATATCCATGACACCACCTCTTCGCCTGTGGCGGCATCTGAAAATCCCCATTTGCCGTTTTGTTCCGACGGCACTAATTTTCGATTCCCGGATAATAAGGTAGCGGGTGATTCTTTTTTTATTTGTTGTTTATCCATATGGATCTATTCTGATGTAATGTGTAGAAAGAAGGATCTTCTTATCTGCAAATGTAGTAAATGGAAAGGATATACTTTGAATGTTTTCGTTTATATGTGCCTGTGCAGGAGAACGGAACTATCTAAGCAGAAACACTCTTCCTGCCTTCCTCTACCAGTCGGTACTGCTTCTCAAAAAAGGCCTTCCGGTCCAGATCCGCTACTCCACAGATCGGATTGGAAGAGCGTACGCAGGAACTTACCCACTCCCGGAGTACCTTAAATGTATGCACGTCTTTATGCAGGATCGGAATAAAACCCTGTGCAAAGAAAATACCCTGGTTCACTGTTGTGCTCTCTATGAGATACATATCATTGTACAGGGAAATATCCGAATAAAAAACAGCGATCTCCTGTTCGGGATTTTGCGTATATCCTTCCCGGCAGATCTCCTCTATCGTGGTCAGCAATCTCTCCAGGTCATCCAGCAACAGGTACACATCGTCTGCCGTGAGGTAACCGATCTTTCTGAAAAAGCCTATATCCACGATAAAATTCCGTATCATGTCTCCATCTACGATAAAAACCAGTTTCCTGAACGAGACAAACGTCTTCATATATATCTCTTTTATGCGTACATACGCATCGGGGCAATCCATCTCAGCCAGCGGAACAATCTCCCCGAGACAATTATTGAAATAGAACCATTTCATCCGGGCAAACTTCATGAGCCAGCCAAAGTGACAGTAACTGATGATAGGAATGTTTTTACAGACTCCCATAAATTGCGAATAACCCGCCTGGGCGGCCTGCTCAAAAACAGTACGGGTGGTCTCTTCCATATACATCCGTCGTTGTTCGGCAGGCATATTCTTTGTCAGGACAAGCTCCATCGGGTGACTGTATACATCGGACTTCTCTTCGAGTAAACTCTCTATGGAAACAGAAAGTGTACGGCACAGGGTAGCCAGATCCTCCAACGAAAACTGTCTGTCACCGTTTAATTTCCGGTACACGGAATTTTCCCGTATGCCTAATATCTCCGACAGCAACCGGGCATGGTTCTTTTCGCCGGGATATTTTTCCCGCAGTTTATTTTTGAGTCTGCTTACCAGTAACTTATAATCCATACCTCCTGCTATTTAAAGATCCGTAAGGTTAACATTTAGATTCCAATGTAATCCTTACATGTATAAAGCGCCTGGTATTGCGTTTCCATGAACTGCCGCCTGATGTGTGTGCCACTCTGACTGATGAGTGTAGAGGGGCGTTTCCACATTTTAAACCACCGGGCCATGGTCTGACATACATCCTTACTTTTCGTAAGGACCGGGTTAAAGGGATTAGGCCGGAGCATTCCGAAATTCAGACGATCACTCTCTACAATATACATATCGCTGGAAAAGAACGAATCGGTACAATAGATCTCCATCTCTTTTCCATTTTCCAGATATCCGTCGGTACATACCTTATCAAATAACTTCAGGACTCCTTCTATATCCGACACCAGATGCAGGACTTCCTCGTTGCTTAAATACCCCAATATATAAAACTGCCTGATGTCGGTCAGGTAATTTTCCACTATCTTCGTACTTACCAGACAGACCGACTTTTTAATGGAACGTACTGCCAGAAGATAGCCGTCCAGCCGTTGTTGCAACTGTGGGGCCAGTTCTATCTCTGAAAGGGGTTTCAGCGCTCCGGATCCTTTGGTGAAAAAAAGCCATTGCAATCCCGCAAACCGGGTCAACCATTCAAATGTCGGATTCAATACATCCGGAAATGTATTGGAAGTAATATAAAGTCTGGAATTGTCGGACTGTGCGGCAAAGGAGAACATCCTGGCCATCTGGTCAAAGACCTCATAACTTGCGGAGTCATAGAAGGTAAAATCATACTGGACAAACTCCAGCGGCTGTTTCGTAGTGCGCCTGCAACTGTAGAAGATCTCATCTACCGGAATATCCAGTTCTTCACTGATCACAGAGATCTCTTGCAAAGTAAAAGGATTCTTACCCGACAGTCTCCGGCGGATGGTAGGAATGGTCAGGCCCAGTACATCGGCAACTTTTTTCTGATAGGTCTTTTTGTCACCGTACCTGAGGACAAGGGACGACTTTAAACTCTGTACTATTTCCTTATATTCCATAGCAGGTTTTTTATTAAGGCTAGAATAAAACTAAAATGTTGTGTATGTTAGCCGGAATAAAGTTAGTTTATTTTTAATAAAAAAAGAATTTCAATGCTTAAAACCGGATGTCTTCTCTAAAAATAATTCCTGAAAGAGGGCTTGCCCCTATTCTTTTTCTTATCTCGTTTACGTAATGCCCTTCTATTCTACATGACATAAGCAGACGGGCAACGCGAGGGGTGCATCCTGCTGATCTTCTGAAACTTGTCATACCTACTAAATAACTTATGCAATCTATATTTATTTCCTGCTGTTGGTTCAGGGATACCATGGATAGGTATCTTTGATGCAGCGGACGGATGTTCCGATTTTCCGGAAATTTGAGCCTGCATGTACTTCCGGTGAGTTTGGATCAAAGGATATATCCCGCGCGTTAGATTTTTCCGTTTGTCTGCACCATAAATTTCCAAAGTAGGTGGCAAATTTTAATGTCCCATCCTCTATGTTTCCTTGTAGCGGTATTTCCCAAACCTGACCTTGTTGGTGAGAGTAACTCCATTTGGTAGTACCATCTGAAGAAGGGGTCACTGTTCCATTCTTTACAAGATCATTCAACAAAAGTACTTCTGATGTTTCCGGTACTCTCCATCCTTTCGGACAGGGATCGTATGCGGTTTTCTGTTTTTTTATCGTTCCATAAATAGTCATTCTGGTATTTCATTTCTGAATCGGAGTGGGTATACCAGTCCTGCATAAGGCTGACCTCCCATTCATCGGCTTTATAAAAAACAGTGGGATGGTGGATACTATTCTCCAGATTGCGCAAGGTAGTCACATGCTCGAATTTTATGAACACGGGTTGGTTGAAAGCATCTATTACCTGTCGTTGGTTATTCGTGTTTGTCAGGTCAATAGACCAACTTGTATCAAAAAAAAGAGGGACCGGGAAACGGATCTTTGCGTCCCCATTGGTAATACATTCCTACTCCTTCGGGGTTGAGGGTGGTGTGGTCGCCGTTTGAGCCGATGTTCCTGTCCATAAACAGGTGGTTGGGCGATAGGGGAAATACCGGGCCGCCGTTGTCGGGATTGTAAGAGGTTACCCAGAAGTGGTAGCTCCAGCGGATACGACCGTCGTTGCTGAGGATGGCAACCACGGCGTTTCCTTCCGGGATGTCTGCTGATGTGGTGATGTCGAGGGTATAGTCGCGGTAGTCGCCGGAGTTTCCGTTTACGGTGGCAGTCCGGATCAATCCGTTGCCGGTTTGCCAGATGATCCGGGGCGTATGGTTGAGTATTCCCGCGGTTTTCGGATCAAGTTCTTCACCGAGTTCTTTTTCCCATATCCAGAATAGTTTGCGCAGGGGGATTTGCAGGCTACTGCCTGCGGGCACCATGTAGCAGTTGGCATCTGGAGTAGCGGCTATGATGCTGATGGTCTGGTCGGAAATGATTCCTTCGTTGTCTTCAAAGGTAAGGTACATTTTGCGTCCTGCTTTGCCTAAGGCGTAGATACCGGAGGTGGCAGCGTCGTGTGTTATCCTGTAGGTGAATTCCACTCCTTCGGTTGCATTGTAGATACCGGAGGTACCTACCATCGTTCCGAAATCTGCACCCTGCCCGGTCAGGAACATTCCGTTGAGTTCGGTATGGACTTCCTTGAGCCGCCATGAGGTATTGGAATAGACTTTAAAGGCATCGGTATCGCCCATATAGGTAAATCCTTCCAGTTCCCGGAAGACGATGGAGATGCACTGATGGCGGATGTAGATGTTTTTTTAATGGTTTCCTGCCCGTTACTGACACTGAAGGTGACGGTAGCACCATCCTGCAGGAAGGGTCTGCCCTCTTCGGGGTCTGTATCTTCCGGGGTAAAGGCAGTGGGTCGGATGGTGAAGGTATGGTTTTCCTCACCGGTTCCGAGTGTACGGCCTTCAAAAATGGCGTTTGGGCCGGAGGTCTCGAAGGGAAACATCCGGTCGCCGAGCATGATGACCTCGAGGTGGCATCCGTCGGGTCCGCTCCATCTGACGGTGAACGTTTCGTCGGGTGGCAGGTGGTTTTCGCGTGGATTGCTGCGGAACCAGATTTCGGTCAGCGGCTCTTCGGCACTGTTTACTATCTCCAGGGAGATACCGGTAAGGTAGGACTGGGTCACCTGTATGGTGTGTTCCATGCGTCCGCAGGTGACGGTGAAGGTGGCTTCCCGGGCTGTGGGGTTGGTGGCGGCTGGGTTGTAAGCATCGGCGGTCACATTCACATGGCCGGGTACATCCCGTGCGCCGTTGGTTTTATCCATGTGGAGCCATCCGGTGGAGCCGTCGCCGCCACTGTGGGCAATGTCGCCTATTTTCCATCCCAGGGGGCTGTCGGTCTTTATCAAAAGGGATTCTGTACCCGGTTCTTTGTCGTAGCTGATTGAATCGTGGCTGACGGAGAGGAAGTATTTACCGTCAAACTGTACGGCTTCGGAATCGCTGTCATCGAAACGGAAGATGTTGCTGACGGTGTTGAAGGGTTTGCAGTGGGCGGCATCATCAAAGGAGCGGTATCCGGGACCGAGGATCTCTTTGACTACGATGTTGTAGGTGTGATTGCGTATCAGGGGCAGGAAGTTATTTTCTGCCGGCAGGGGATTGGCCGGGTCTTCGTGGAGCCGCTCTACGAAATCGATCCGGTAGAAAGAGGGATATCCGGTATCTTCGTATTCTCCTTCTATGATGAGAAAGGGTCTTTTGCTTTCTTCTTCTCCGTCGCTCCGGAGTTGTTCGAAGGTATATATTTCACGGCGGATGATGATGTCGGGGGCTGAAGTGGGGTCGGCAAGGTTACCGCTATATTCCAACGGGTCTGTATAAAGGAGCCGGTCGGTGGTGTCGGGCAGGGAAATATCCAATAATTTGTTGCCGTCGTAATGGGTAGGATTGCTCAGGGGGATCATCCGGCCATTGCGGTAGAAATGGCAGAGGTATACCTGTGTCAGATCAAAAGCGGGAAGGGGTTGCCCCTGATCGTCTTCCTGCTCAATGATGATGTCGATGGAGGCAAGCATGCGGAAGAGTTTGATGTGGTGGTTGGCAGGGGTGTTGCTGCTGATTACGATGCCTGTAGTTCTTCCTTCTATCTGTCCCCACATCGGGAATCGCCGGGGATTGGGCTGGGCTGCTTCCCAGCGGGCGTTGTCGGGCAGGCTCAATAGCAACTCTTTTTCAATCTGGCTGCGGGCAGTGCCTTTGACCATCAGGGAGCTTTGTGCCAGCAGTGTACCGGCACTGTTGGCGAGTGCGATGATGGTGCTGTAGGTACCCGGTTCGAGGGTAGCGGTGGTGGTATAGAGGCGGTTGTTTGACGAATTGCGCAGGAGTGCCGTTCCGGAGAGGGTGACGGTGCTGTGCAATTGCTCGGTATTGCCTGGGAAGGTGGTAAACAGCAACAGGCTGATTTCCTGTATGTCGCGTTCCTGCTCTTCCTGCATAGCGCGGGTAGCGAGTTCTACGGTTTTTGACTGGGGGAGTTCGAGTGCCAGCGTCAGGGTGCCGTTTTTCTTTTCTATGGGTTTCCACTCGCCAAAGGAGTCGGTACAGGCTGTCAGGGACAGTTGCAAGAGGGTGATAACGACCCCGATTGCATAGTATATACAGTTATTTGTTTTCATGATTTTCTGTTATTTTCATGGTTATCATTTGCGTTTGATGCAACGTACCGGAACTGCCGCAGCACGGTACGTGTCATTTTCATCAAAGCCGCCATATTCGTTGTTTCCGCCAGTCAACCCCATCGTTGTATTATTGGGAGATACATTGGCGTTGTAAAAGAGGGTAGATCCTTCAACCGTACTACCATATTGGTACCTTACTCCGTTATATTCATAATAACCGCCTGCAGGGGTAAACATAAAGTCGGGTGAAGGCGAGTTGTCCGTTCTCCTTTTACGGCGAAATCCCAGAAGCTGATTGGTACCCGGATCTCTGACAATTGATATATAGGCTGTTTGTCGCCATAAGGAATGGGAGGTACCCTGATTTTTACTATTCTGATAAAAAAGGGGACTCTCCAACCGGCCGGACAGGGATCGTAGGGAGTTTTATGGTCTTCATAATCATTCCAGAGGAAGTTATTCTGGTAAGGTTCCCGGTTCATACTGGTATACCAGTCTCCCAGGCCGGATGTACTTGTATAGAAGGCGGCGGGATGGTCGATGGAGTTCAACAGGTTGCTGATGGTGCCCGGTGGTACCGCTTGCCTGTTGTTGGGGATATGGTCCGGGTGCAACGGGTCTTTACGCCCCCACTGGTAGTAGAATCCGGTGGTGGTGGGGTTGAGCAGTGCGGCGTCTGTCAGGGCTCCGAGGTTGCGTTTCATAAAGTAAGCATCTTCTGTTTCGAGCCGGTCGGAGGTTTTCAGGTCGGGATTGAAGTCGGTGATCCAGATATGCCATGTCCAGAGCCATGTAGAGGCGCCCGGGCGTTTGACACCTACTATGATATTACCGGTCAGTCCACCGGCAGGAATCGGGATTTCTACCTTTAACACATCTTCGAGGGCATTGGCTCCACCGGGTTCTCTGTCGATGGACAGGTGTACCTGATAGTTCTGCAGCGGGTTGGCGAGGTCTGTGGGATGGTAACATTCCGCGCTTAATGTTGCGGGTTCCAGCGGGAGGTTGTTCCGGATCACATCGTCTATGGTGGTGTCTCCGGCTTCGCGTTCGCGTATCCAGAAGAGTTTGCGGATAGGGATGTGTAAGGTATGGATCCCGGACGCGGGTGGGTTTACGATATAGGTGTTGGGGTCGTCCGTAATGGCGGAGACCGTGAAGGGAACGGGTTGCCTGATAAGCCCACGCTGGTCACGCAGGTAGAAGGTGGCTTTCCGTCCGGCACGTCCCACACCGTCCATATAGGTTCCGGGAGTGGCCTGTTGGGTGGTGTAGGTGAGCCGGGTGCCGGTCACGATGTTATTTCCTCCGGTGAATCCTTGTGGGGTATGGGAGGCAAACGCATCTTCTTTGTTGTCTACACGCTCCAGGATGAAAGGGGTATTGGCGAGCACATCGAATGTGTAGGTTCTGTCTAAATAGGAGAGCCGTCTGAAATTCCGGGAGATGATGGCTATGTGTTGATGGTTGAGGAAGATGGTTTTACTCACGGTCTTGGAGGCATCGGCGGGGTCGGTAACGGTGAAGGTGACCCAGCTGGCGTGTTGCAGGAAGGGATTACCCAATAGTTCGCTCACTTCCTCTTCGGTGAAGGGTTCCGGTTCGATGATGTATTCTTTCCTGCCGGTGGCATCGGTGAGTGTACCGGTGGTAATACGTTCGGTTCCGGCTTTGTAGTCGAAGTAGTCATCACCCACCAGAGTGGTACGCACCTGGCAGGTGAAAGGTACTCCCTGATCGTCGGTTCCGTAGGGTGCCCAGCGTACGCGGAAGGCTTTTTGTTCGTAGGGTTGGTCGTTGCCGTAGAAGTCATAGAATATGAGTTCTTCGAGGGGATTGCCGTCGAGGTCTTCGATGTATAATTCTACTTTCCGTTCCATTTGTTGGGTGACGGTGACGATAAAGTCTATGAGCCGTCCAACCCGCAGGTGTATCTCTGCACTGCGGGATGCACCGGTGTTGTTTTCATCCAGTAGGATGGAGATGGTTGTCTGGTCTTTGGGCCCGGAGCGTTCGGTGGGGTCTATCCGGATCCAGCCGTTGTCCATGTCGAGGGGTATGCCGTTGATTCCGGGTTCGGTGATGCGGTCGATTACCCAGCCGTCTTCGTAGTTGGTTTCGATGGTGAGTTTGTTGCTGAAACCGTTGGCGTCATGGGGTTGCCTGTCGAGCTCAAATTTGCTTTGGTTTACTTTGAGGTAGTATTTGCCTTCGAAGATGATGTCGCTCATGTCGGAATCGTTCCAGTCTACTACTTCGAATTCGAGGTGGGCATCGCCGCTCATGGATAGGATGCGGATTTCGTAGGAGTGGTTGCGCAGGAGTCCGATGGGCGCGCGGGTGCCGTCGGCGAGGGTACGGACAAAGTCGATGCGGTGTGCTTCTTCGGGACCGCCTTTATAGGAACAGAGGACTTCCAGCCATGCGTATTCATTGTCGTTACGTCCTTGTGGGTCGAATCCTTCGAGTGCGTAGATAGTGTTGAGGCAATAATTGCCTTCTTCAATTTCTGTTGCGGTGTATTCCCACGGGGTACTGAGCAGGCCGGGATCGGGGTTGCCGGCACTGTTGAGGGGCAGTGTGGGGGCGGTGACACGTATGTAGCCGGGTGTGGTGGTTCGGTCGAGGTGTGCTTCATCGGGTATGACGAGTCCCCGGCTGCTGGGGTTGTGCAGGCGGATGGTGCTGATCTTGATGTCGTCTACGGAGAGGTTGATGCGCGATAGCATGCGCAGCATCAGGATGGGGTCGGGATGGGTATAGGGTCCGGTGATGATGATGTTTCCGGCAGACATTCCCCACATGGGAAAGCCGGTGTGGGTGCTGATATCCCATTTGGAGGGCATCTGATACCTGATAGATTTTTCAAGGCTGGATAATAATCCGCCTACTGTGGTGGATGGGGATAAGCTGCCGGCAGGTACGTTGGCTAATAGCATCATACGATAGTTCCCGACCGGGAGAGGAGCGGTTACGGTATAAATCCTATTACTGGTTCCCACAGGCGTTGGGGTAAGGTTTTCCAGCATGTACTCACAGAGCATATCGCCGGAAGAGGTGTCCGTAAAAAGAAGGATGGTGAGGTCACTAATCATTCTTTCCTGCTCTTCGGTGAGCCCGGTTGCGGCGGCGGTTGCATAAGACCGTGGCATCTGCAACGAGAAAGTGACCTGATGTGCCTGCGGTTTTTGCGGCTGATCCAATTCATCGCGTGTGCAGGACGTAATAAATAGCATACAGAAAAAGAATATGCCAGTGAATATGTGAGTTGCTTTCATAACGCCTGTATTTTATCAGATCCTATATATCTTCTTTCCCGGTTACCAGAAACCAGCCATCAATGATCAGTCCGACGATTATGAAGTCACTGTTGATCCTTACTGTGAATTCGAAATAGTCGTAATATTCCAGTTTCTCGTTGGTATCATAGAGGTAGGTTCCGTTTTTTCCACCAGCGCTAGCTTTTCGGGGATATCAATCACCTGAGCACCGGGAATGCCCTGCTCTCCGAAATCCATGACCAGCTGCAGGTTTCCATCTGCGTGAAGCCTCATGGTTTTCAGGTAATCACATATAACTCCTTGTCCGTCCCCCCAACTGCTTTCGTAAGGTTTGTAATTAACCGGTTCGTGGGCCGGTATGGTATAGTTCCAGTTGTATCGGGCATTCTCTCCCTGGATATAACTCCGGTAAGAAGTCAGGTGCTCAGGCTGTTCCGGGTCTTCAAATTCTATGGTCAGCCTGATGGTGTTTGTATTTTTGGATAAGGGTACCGTATGGATAACCGCTTCTTCCCCATTCTCTGTGAAATCAAGCTTGTAAATGCCATGATACGAATCCATGACGGTGTAGTTTACCCACCGGTCCGCGTCATACCTGATCTCAGCCAGGAATTTATCTTTGTTCTCTTTACCTGTAAGGGTGAGAGGGGGCTGTGTATGGTAGTTGACCAGGGCTACTACACTGTACTGTCCCGGTTCTGAAAGAATGCCGGTGAGGTTGACTTTCCAGTCACTGGCTGAGAGTACACTACGCGTATAGGACAGATCATAGGCCAGATCGCCTGCCGGATGGTAGAAAAGTAACTCCAGTTCCCGGACAGTTTCCGGAAAGGTATAGTCCGGGTTGATACACTCAAAAGCCAGATATACTTCATAGCAATCGTCCCAGTCCTCTTTTATACATCCTGACAGGAAAGCGGTCAGGCAGACGACACCGGTCAGTCGTTTGTATGGATTTATTTTCATGATGGCGAATGTTTGATACCTGACACCGAAGTGCCAGGTATCTGTTTGTATATCTCCTTCAAAAAGTATTGTTTTCTCTCATCATAGATCTACTCCCTGTTCAACTTTGAACCAGTCAAGTACTTCTACAGTGATCTCTACATCCGGATCCGTATCGTCAATCGGGATTTCAGGGTCCACTTCATCGGTCGGTTCACCCAGGTTGAATATATTATTTACCTTAATTCCATAGTAGTGATTACGGATTACACAGCATTGGCGTTCGGTTCCGATCTCATTCGGATCACGTACCGGGAATTTATAATACATAATACCTCCGGTATATACTTTCGGATCAACAAAATCATTTCCGGTAGTAGGTGGTTCCGAGTCAAAGATCATCACCTGACCGTTATATCTGGCCGAATAGAAGGTACCATCCGCGGGAATACCCGTCGTAGAAAGTACCGGAGGAACGGTAGGGGTGTAGATCTCACTGGCATCAGGGGTATAGGCTATCCTGAATTGTACATAGGTTGTATTGCCATAGTAGAGATGTTGTCCCGGTACCAGCGGATCTTCAATTTCCATGGATTTAGTCGTGTTCTCTACCGCGTAATAATGGTCGGTAGCAGATGGCTTTTTGGTTTCATCCCAGAAATAATCCATGTATGTATCACTGGGGAAGGCCAATGAACCCGGACCGATCTCATGTACGGCACTGATGTAGCGCAGTCCGGTTGTCGGAGGATAATCGCCGGATGGATCCAGTTGTCCTACACGGAAATATTTATCCGGCACACTGCGCAGCCGGTAAATGGCATTGACGTTATCAAATATTCCTTTGAGAGGGCTGGCATTGGCTACCTGCTCTTTGTTGATCTCGATCAGCCGTATTTTTGCTGCGGTACGTCCTATCCGGAGAGCAACCTTGTTGGGATCCCCTCCGTATTTGTTGGGCTGCACATCAAAGAGATTTCTGTGTGGGTGGTTGACATCCCCGATCCTCCACAAGGTACCAATGGTCATGGCTCCATGGGTCGCGATCTCTTTGGGTCTGTTGCCCTGGAAGGTAACGCGTAGTACCTCAGACTCCAGATCTCCGAATCCTGCTGCTGACGGGAGAGTGGAGACATCACCGTTGGAAAAGACGTAGAAATACTTCATGCCTTCAGATACCTTGAAGAGATCGGTTACTCCCTGGGCATTCACCGGCAGATTAAGATTCTGATAGTCCAGACTTCCGTTCTGATCGTAAACAAACACGGCCAGGTGGTCGGCGAGTTCTGCTTCACCGGCTTCCGCTTGTTCAAACCCGTCGTATGCGCGGGTACGGGCATTGGCATCAGATACTTTGATCTGTACATTACCTTCGCCTTGTGGTGGGATGGGTGCATCCGTTTTGTCATCGTTGCACGATGTAACCATCGCGCAAGCTATCAGTAAATATACTGATAAGGTTAGAAATTTTTTCATAAGATCTTCCATTAGAATGATTAAAAGAAAATAGATTATTTTTGAGGATATATGGGTTCATGTTTTGTGTTCTCCGGGTTGTATGTGGTATGAAAAGTAGGGCCAGCCCCGTCTGCCTTCCCGAGGCAGGTGATGAATCAACTATATACAACACACAATTGAAAGAAATGCATCAGGTTTTTAAGTTAGCAATTGGTTTAAGTAAAAATAGCAGGATCTGGTAAGAAAGGGGCCGGCCCTGTCTGTCTCCTGAAAAACAGATCCTCTTTTTACCGTATCACGGGTCGGGGTCTTTGTTTCTGTACATGGTGGTTTGTGTTTGAGGGTTAACGTTTCTGGTAAAGTAACTGGTAGTCAACTCTTCTCAATGGCGGGAAGTAGTCGTTGAGCAGGATGCGCCAGGTAGCACCCAGGGCTTGCAGACGTTTCTCTCTGGCATCCGGGGTGTCAGAAGAGTCTATGATGTGGATGATCTGAGTTTTATCTGCCAGATCGCTTTCGACGATCATCTCGCGCAGGCGCGTCCAGTCTTCCGCTATGCTGGTGACCCGGATCTCCTCGGCAGAGATCCCGTATTTCCGCACAATGTGGTCTTTCAGGGCCTGAGTGCGTGCCTGGGAGAGGTATTCATTGAATGCGTACCGTCCTTCGGGGGAAGCGTATCCGGTGAGGTAGATACCTATCAGGGTATAGGTATGGTCTGTGAGTATCTCCCGGATATCGTTCTCTATCTTTTCCAGTTCGGCACGGTTGTCTCTGAAATCGGCACGGATAACAGACTCATTGATGGGGAACTGGATATAAGCGGTACCTTCGGCAGTATAGATGACAGGTTCTGCTATTGGCAGTGTCGGTATAGGGATGGGAACTGGTTCCGTAACCTCTTCTATGACTTTTTCCGGGGACACCCGCGCGATATGATTTGTGGTAAAGAGCTGTTTTTTCTCCCGGGACGAGGTAAGTACCTGATGCAGCGTGAGCGTAGCATCCTCCATCCAGGCTTCATAAGGTATGTTTGCACTGTAGAGGATCAGCTGTGTGGTGTCCTGTGGCACTTTCACCCGGAAGAGCGGAAGGTTGGCCAGAAGATCTCTGTTTTTATACCTCATTTTACGTTTGTAGTGGCGGTCTTTCTGTGTACCGTTGATCAGGATCGTCGGATAGATCCGGCTCTTTTCACCGTCTGCCGAGAGCAGTTCGGGTATGATGGTCCAGCTCTGGCGGTAGTTCATGGCTTTCTCTATCACCTCTGCCTTGAAACTCAGGGTCAGCCGGTGGGCTGTCTGGTCGAAAGCGAGGTTGTGCAATATCACGGCTCCGTCTACCGTGGGCACGGTCTGGGAGGCAAGTGGCATGCTCAGTAAGAGCATCAGCCCACTTAAAGATAGATTGAAAAATATCGGTTTCATGGTCAGCGTTTTTTGGATTTGAACAGATAGACAACGGAGAGTGCCAGTCTGGTGGGCCCGAAGTAGTGCTTGTGATCGTTACCCAGGCAGGGGTTGCATTTCTTGTAATTGTATCGGTCGTAGTTCATATAAGAGTAGCCAAAGCCGAATTCAAACTCCAGGTTCCAGTGGTGACCCAGGTACCATTGATAGCCGTAGCCGAATCCCAGTCCGGTAGCGTAGCCTTTGTAGCGGTGGTCTTTCCATCCCTGCCAGATGCGCAGGGGCAGGTGGATATTTCCTGTGTTGTACTGTCCGTAGAAGGGATGGATCCCCAGGAAGTGCCCGTCGAAAGCCTCGTAGATCCAGAAGCGTACTTCGGGCTGGACGAGCCAGTGTTTGATCTTGCGGTTGCGCTGGCTTTGTCCGAACTCCCATCCGTTGTAGCTTCCCTGCAGGTCCAGGGAGATCTTGCGCGAGGGTGCCCATTCGAGGGAGAGGTTGGGCGTGGTGGTAGCCGCGTAGAGCAGGTTGGTCTTGACGGCGATTTCCTGACTGTGGGCCAGGACAGGTAGTAGGGCTATCGCCAGGACTGCTGGTAACGTTTTTCTGTTCATAGAGGTATATATTTAGGTCGTTTCATCCTCCTGGGGGGGCAGAGGTAAAGTTCGGGGAAGTCGGGCAGATTTGCAAGACGGGTTAAGGGGCCTGAACCATTTTTTATGCTGGTTTTTGCAGGTTTTATTTCCTGATAAGCAAGATGAAATCTGTTTTTACAGGTAAATTAACCGGTCTGTTACACATCTCTTTAAAGAGAGATGCAATTAGTAATAAGAGTGTTGACAATATGGAAACTATTTAATAGCCGCAAGCCGATTGTGGTCGGGATTGAAGATGGAAGGACTGACCGGGCAGGAAGAAAGGATCTGTACCTTGCGGTAATGACGGGGATCGGTGGTATCGTAACAGGGATGTGTCTTGCGTGCCGACAGATCCGGTGATTTTCCCAATCAGATGGATGGGTTATCCGGTCTCACCTGATTAGTATCCCATATTAAATAGCTAAACCGTATCTGTTATTTCGAATGCGTCATTTCTGAGATTTACTTCCTGTCATTCTCCCTGGATATTATCTGTTGATTTTTGATCCTATATGCTCAGAACTTTTTATCTTTGTGGTGTATCAGATTACAAAATGTCGATCTAAACAAAAACAATGATGAAAGCACTGGTAAAACTTAAACCTGAAAAAGGCATCTGGATGCAGGATGTACCGATGCCTCCTGTCGGAATTAATGATGTGTTGATTAAAATCCGCAAGACAGCCATTTGCGGTACCGATCTTCATATCTATAAATGGGACGATTGGTCGCAGCGCACGATCCGGACTCCTATGGTGATCGGACATGAATATGTCGGAGAAGTGGTGGAGGTTGGAAAAGGAGTGGAGCATATTCAGGTAGGTGACCGGGTGACTGGTGAAGGGCATATTGCCTGCGGGCATTGCCGTAACTGTCGTCGTGGGAAAAAACATGTGTGTGCGAATACGATCGGAGTCGGAGTCAACCGGGATGGTGCGTTCGCTGAATATGTATCTATTCCCGCAGAGAATGTGGTGAAATTAGATGACCGGATTTCCGACGATATGGCGGCGATCATGGACCCGTTTGGGAATGCCACACATACAGCGCTTTCTTTTCCTTTGATCGGGGAAGATGTGCTGATTACAGGGGCCGGGCTGATCGGTTGTATGGCAACGGCTATCTGCCGGTTTGCCGGAGCCAGGCACATTGTGGTGAGTGATCTGAGTGACTATCGTTTGAATATTGCCCGTCAGATGGGAGCCACGCTCACCGTCAATCCTACAAAAGGGGAGAGTGTGACGGGTGCGATGAAACAGTTAGATATGCAGGGATTCGATATTGGTCTGGAAATGTCTGGTTCACCGAAAGCATTCAATGAGATGGTGGATAATATGTATAATGGGTCGAAGATCTCTTTGTTGGGTATCCTGCCCGATCATACAAATGTGGATTGGAACAAGATCATTTTTAAAGCTCTTACCTTGAAAGGGATCTATGGGCGCGAGATGTGGGAAACCTGGTATCAGATGAAGCAGATGCTGATTACGGGCATCCATCTGGAGCCGGTCATTACACACCGTTTTTCTATAGATGAGTTCCAGAAAGGATTTGATGTGATGGAGAGTGGACAGTGTGGAAAAGTGATCCTGGAATGGTAGGTCAGAAAAGACTTTTTCCGGGAGTAGAGGGTGTCGGAAGATACGTTATAACTTATATAGGATCAGTCCTGGTCTGATCTTGAACGGGAGAAGAGAACCTGGGAAAGGATGGTCTTTCCCAGGTTTGTGTAAAAAAAGATCTTTTCTCCGGTTTGAAAAAGTTTTCCACTCCTTCTCTTTAAGTTTTACCCGCAGCGTTTTTCTATCTGGCCTTTCAGTATTGCAGGGGTCTCTATGTAACCTATCTCTGTAACGAAACCTTTTGACCTGGGTTTCGTCTTTATTATATATTCCGGATAGCCTGCAGACGTCTGTATTACAGATCATGTATTCGTCTTCTTATCGTCTGTTTTTCTCCGTTTTTCTGATCAAAGGGTTGCTGGTATATCATGCAGTCACAGACTGCGATTTACCTGCCGCATAAGGATTCCTTTTGCTCATGGAGTAGAATTATTTTTCAGGTCGGGACTATTGTATCCGATAAAGATCTATTATAGTCATCAACTCTTCCAGCAACGCGTTCTCATGCAATATCCCCTATATTCCCATCTTTGTTCGGGTACAGGCAACGGGTGCTCATTTGTTGCGGTAAATAACGTCGGGGATCTCTGGGAATATACCACATATTGCTTGCTATCTTTATCGTAGAAGATGAGCATATACCAGGCAGTTCTTTCTTTTCCGGTCTCGTCTGTCAGATGTTCCCATTTGAGCAGTTTCGGATAAGACTTTTCGTTGATCTCTATTTTTTTATCTTCCGCACGGATATATTTCCATGCGTCGCCCGACGGCCAGTTTTTTCTTTCCAGATAGGTCAGGAACAAGGTGGGGGCAGTGTGGGTCTGATAAGGAAAGAGAGAATCTGACGTACAAAATGGAAAAATACAATAGAGCCTGAAGTCTCCCCGGTCTTTGTCCCACACGGGTTCTATTTTTCCCCTTACTTCTTGCAGCAATGCTGCCATTTCCGTAGGATCGGTGATAAAAGTAGCTTCGTATTCATCCTGTACACCTTCTCTATATATACGGAACATTTCTTTCTCCTCTGTGCTCTGTGGAGAGCGACGCATGAATAGAGCGCCATGGTGATAGCCGAGATTTTCCGGACCTCCATATTGCTCAATATAAAGAGGGGTCATCGTTTCGATAACTATTTTTCCTTCCGTTTGTAACCATTGACCCCGATCTGTGATCCGGAATATCTGTTTACGTGCCCCGAACGGAGAGACGGGAGCATCTCCCCATTTGGTCCAGTAATGATAAAGAGTGATCAGGGAGTCGGATAATTCATAAGTGGCCAGCTGCAAAGAGAGGCTGTTGCTATCGCCCCAGATACTTTCCAATTCCGTAGTGAAACAGGGGAGGGTATCCTGTTCCCGATAGACACGCAGGCAGAAGGAATGTAGGTCATAATCGTCACTTGTAGAGGTGAGCAAACGGTAAGTAGAATTGCCCAGTTGACGGCTCTCCTCTTTCACGGGCTGATCGCAGTAATCCTGTCCCCTGACACACAAGGTCAGGCAGCTGAAAAGAAAAAGAAAGAAAGTGTATTTCATCCTTTGATGCTGAAAAAGATTTTCCGGAATATTCCGGAGGGAGGCGTTTGTTACGCGAAGTAAAAGTACTGTTTTTTTCTTGTATATTCCATTTCATCCTCGTAAAAGGTCAGGGAACCGGGCAGAAAAGTTCTGTGTGATGTAGCTACATAGCTCCACTGTTTCTATAGATATAGATCCTGACTCCGGAAATAAATCATTCAAAAAAAGAGAACTCAGACGCTTTGCCGAATTCTCTTTTTTGCATAGTGGGGTCCCTTCCGGAACTCTCTATTTCATAAGTTCCCGTAACAGAGGTAAATCTGTGATCCCATACCTTTTTTTGAACGCGTCGATCTTCTCTCCGGTGTAAATATCCGGATCAAGTATCATTGCCTCTGCCGGGAATGGGCGTTGATTGCCTATCTTCACATCGATCACTACAGGTGTTTTACTTTCTTTCGCTTCATCAAATACCTGTCGGAGTTGATCTTTCCGGGTGACCGTAAATCCCTGGGCTCCCATCCCTTCGGCAATTTTAGCAAAATCCGCTCCCTGCAGGCCTACACCGAATTTTTGTTTGTTTGTATCTTCCTGTTCCGCATCGATAAAGCCCAGCGAATCGTTTGAGAACACAATATTGATCACAGGCAGGTTGTATTTTACCTGTGTGATGATATCCTGCATCACCATAGCAAAGCCACCGTCGCCACTGAGTGTAAATACCTGCCTTTCCGGGAAGCTCAGTTTCGCGGCGATCCCACCCGGCACTCCATATCCCATCGTGGCAAACAACCCCGAAGTGGTGAAGCGCTGCTCTTCACCAGTCATATTCAGGTGGCGGACCGCATCAATCGTAACGTTCCCTACATCTGCTACAAAGATAGCATCGGGAGTGGCTATCCGGTTGATCTCTTTGAATACCGGTTCCACGCGTAAGGGTGTCTTGTCGCTGTCTTCAAATCCTTTCAGCCATTCCAACCAGTTTTTCCGGTTGTGCAGATTGGCTTCCAGAAAATGGGTGGAGGGTCTTTTCCTGCCTTTAGCCACCAGCTGCTTCATGGCTACTTTCGCATCTCCGAGAATGGCTACGTCGGTTTTGTGCCGGCTGCCCAGTTTGGAAGAATCAATATCTATCTGAATAAACGTTGCCTGCTGCGGAAAAAAGATCCGGGCAAAGGGGAAGTCACTTCCCACAAACAGGATCAGGTCGCAAGCTGCCAGCGCTTCGTTGGCGGGTTTGGTCGCTACACGGGCTGCGGTACCCATCAGGTACGGATGATTTTCGGGTACTATCCCTTTGGCCAATACCGATAATACAATAGGCATAGAGAAATACTCTGCCAGTTCGATCAGTTCCTTGCCGGCATTTCGGGTGCCCTGTCCGGCATATACCACAGGACGTTCCGCTTTCTCTATGAGTTTTACCGCAGCCTCTATATCTGCTTCGGCTGGTTGAGGGAATCCTACCCGGTGGTTTTTCGCAGACGAGACATCTATCTCCGGAATATCTACGTATCCGTAGTCTACTGGTAGGGTGACTACTGCTACCCCTTTGTGTTCGTAGGCCCGACGGATTGCTTCATCTACCACGAACGGCAGGCTCTCCGGTGTCATCACCGTACGGTTGTATACACTTACATCCGCGAACATCGGATTTTCATTCATTTCCTGAAAAGAATTCAGGTTCATTGCTTTGGAAGATACCTGTCCTACCAATGCCAGTACGGGGACATGATCCAGTTGTGCGTCGTACAGCCCATTGAACAAATGGGTTGCCCCGGGGCCTGCCGTGCCGAAGCATACTCCGATCTTTCCGGTCAGCTTGGCATCTGCCGCCGCGGCCATGGCTCCCACCTCTTCGTGTCGTACCTGGATGTAACGAACGCTTTCCCGCTCTTCGTACAGCGCATCCATGGTCGAGTTGAAAGAGCCGCCCGGTATTCCATAGATATGATCTATTCCCCAACTCTTTAATACATGGAGCATGGCGACTCCCGACTTTATCTTTTTTTCTAATGATTTTTCAGGTTCCATAAAATGTTGATTCAAGTATATGAATGTATAACTTTCAGGATTTCGAAATGTTCAGGCAGGTAATAAGGGTCTGATCCCGAATCCTGGAGAAAGGGTTTGGCGGAAAACTGGGGCAAGCTGCAAAGTGAAGCAGAGGATACACAAAGGGAGCAGATTGTTGCTGTATCTTTCCTGTTTCTTCCTTATTTCACTACTCACCTCGATAATGTACGATATGGCGTATGTTGTGTCTTTATTTTTCTCAATTTAGTTACCTGCAAGATAAGTAAATAATGGAGACTCTTATGGGTCACCTGAATGTGTTTACCGGAACTATCCTGCTCTTCTCATGGTAACTTTTTATAAACAAATTACATATATGCCACAAAACAAATTTGCTTTAGCAAGGTATTATCTGATTGATAAGTTGCTACGGAAACATTCGTATGTCAAAAGTGTACGGATGGTAGAATATTGTCGTCAGATTACGGGTTATCAGGTGAGTCAGCGAACCATTCAAATGGACATTGAAACCATGAAGAACGATCCGTTCCTGGGTTTCCACGCTCCGATCGGTTACTCTCACAAAATGAAAGCCTACTATTATGCGCAACCGGACTATCAGTTGCTGCCTTTCTGTTTTACGGAAGAAGAGGTCTTTTTTCTGGAGAAGCTATTGCATACCTACAGGATGCAGATGCTGCCGGAGGAGATCGACTGTCTGTGCCGTCTGTTGTGGAAAATGAAAGTGTTTGAAGGGGATGCTTTTTTCCTGCCAACAGATCCGCGCTAAAAGAGTGGGGGAAATACAGTAAATTTATTTTCCCGGAACAAAGTACCTGTAAGCATATCCTGGAAGCGGAATGGTCTGTTTATTTTTCAGGACATTCAAAAGAGAATGGATGGCGAAATAAAATTTCGTTATCCGCTGTTAAATTAGTCCCGTATTTTAGTTAACACCATTTGGGTATGATCTATTCCGTATTGTTATCTTTGACCCGGTCTCTGTCGGAACATATTACGCTGTCTTTCGGACTGAGGGAAGAAAAAGTAGTGCTCTCCTCTCTTTCGCGGGAAGACCACAGTGCTCCGTCGGGTAAGATCGTGGTATCTCTGGTGAATATAGAACGGGAAACCTCCGCCGGCATTCGTTTCGGGACCCACCCTGTGAACAGTGGACAATATAGCCGCCATTTTCCGGCCTGGAACCTGAACCTGTATGTACTTATCGCGGCTGTTTTTCCGGATAAACAATACGAAGAGGGGCTGCGATTGTTGTCCGGAACGGTTCAGTTCCTGCAAAGTCATCTGACTTTTCCGGTGGCAGATCAGGAGACTCCGGTGGCAGTAGAACCGGTAAATCTTTCTTTCAGTGAACAGTCCAATCTGTGGGCAGTATGTGGCAATGTGTATTATCCCTCTGTGTTGTGCAGAATACGGATGCTGTCTGTAGATAATGAAGCGATCCGTTCGGTAGTACCCGGTGTACATACGCAGCAGAGAAGCTATAAATAAAGGGTTAAGTTGTAAGTTTTAAGTTCTGAGAGCATACCTGAACCATGAAGAAATGATGGAACGCAGCAACAGGCATCACATACGTATGGTAGTGGAGATCACTCATGATTATTACCGGGGCGACGCTGTTCCGGTAGAACTGATCCCGGATCTGTGTACGCAGCTGCAGATGTCCCGTGAAGGGGTGCTGCTGAAAAAGCAGAAAGGGAACGGGTGGCTGTTGTTGCAGAGCGGAGAAATACCGGTGGATCATCAGGAAGGGAATTTTGTTTTTGACCTGTTTATAACCTCTGCTTCGTTTCATTATGTGACCGTGGAAGAGCAGTCCGGGAAGGACTATACCTATGGCTCCCCTTCTCGTCCGGGTAGCTGGAAGTCTCTTATCCTTTCGGTGCCGTACACCGGAGAGATAAAAGAGGTGAATGTACATCTTTCCGGACGATCTAAATTCCTGGAGTTCCTGTGCATTCCCCGGTACACTGCTCCTGCCTGTCGGTTGCGGTTGGCAGAGCGCACGCAGTCGCTGGCTTGTTCCGGTCCGGAACCATGGATGCTGTTTGGGTATACCCCTGCGTTTCGTTTTGTTACGTCTCAGGAAGTATTGCTACGGAGCAGGCATACACTTTGCTTCTCGCTGTGGGAGGTAATGAAAGCCGGGGAGCGGTTACTGACCCGGGATCTGCCTTTGCCAGCTACAGATAGTTTTTCCCCGGTAAGTCCGAAAGATACACTAACGACATATTTCTATTTTTAATCTGATATATTATTTTATGGGAGTCATGAAAACACCAGGGGTATATGTCGTGGAGAAAAACGCATTCCCCAATTCCGTAGTAGAGGTTGCTACCGCTGTTCCTGCTTTTATCGGTTACACGCAGAAAGCCGTCAATGGCAATAAGTCTCTGCTCAATAAGCCGTGGCGCATCACCTCTATGGCCGAGTTCCGTTCCTATTTCGGAGAAGCACCGAAAGCGCAGTTCTCTCTTGTGAAAGAGGAAACCCAATCCGGGATTGCCTTCAACAAGGAGAATTATGTGGTCAGGCGGTCCGATCGTTACAATTTCTATTACAACATGTTGCTGTTCTATGCCAACGGTGGCGGTCCCTGCTACATTGTGTCGGTCGGTTCCTATACCGATGAGATTGAAAAGTCAGCTTTGGAGGCAGGGATAGAGCCTTTGCTGAAGGAGCAGGAACCTACTCTGCTGGTCATTCCTGAAGCGGTCTATCTGACCGATCCCAACGATTGTTACGCGTTGCAACAGGCCATGCTCAACCATTGCGGATACCGGATGCAGAATCGTTTCGCGGTGTTGGATGTCACGACGGATACAAAGATCGCAACGATCCGCAGGGAGATGTCGTCGCACAGTTCCGGGAAGCCATCGGTAGCGAGTTCTTGGATTACGGAGCTGCCTATTATCCCTGGATCCATACCTCCACCGTACCGGAAAATGAGCTGGACTTTACCAACCTGCCGGAACCGGACGAACTCAGGGCATTACTCACCACCGAAGGAGAGTGGATGGCTCTGCCCGAACCGAAGCGTGCCGAACGTGCCGGATATGTGGAAAAGCTGGGAACTGAACTGAATGAGGTGGAAAAGGTGACTTTGCATAAAACGCTCTATCAGCTGAGCCCTTTGTATCGGGAGATCATCAAAGAAATGCGTTTGTCTCTCAACCTGATGCCGGTGTCTGCGGCTATGGCCGGGGTATATACTATGACCGATAATACCAAGGGAGTCTGGAAGGCACCTGCCAATACCGGTGTGGCCACAGCAGTGAGCCCGGCGGTCACTATCTCGCACGAAGTTCAGGAAGATCTCAATGTACCGTTAAGCGGGAAGTCGGTCAATGCCATCCGTACCTTTACCGGAGAAGGGATCAAGGTCTGGGGGCGCGTACCTTAGACGGCAATTCGCTCGACTGGCGGTACATCAACGTACGTCGTACCATGATCATGCTCGAAGAATCTATTCGGAATGCTGCCCGCGCCTATGTCTTTGAGCCGAATGTAGCGGGTACCTGGGTCAATGTGCGCAGTATGATCAGTAACTTCCTCAATGGGATCTGGAAACGGGGCGGACTGGCCGGTTCTTCACCGGACGATGCCTACAACGTATTTGTCGGGTTGGGAGAGACCATGACACCGGAAGATGTGTTGGAAGGGATCATGCGCATCACCGTATTGGTCGCTATCACCCGTCCCGCCGAGTTTATTGAGATCACCTTCCAGCAACAGATGCAAAAAAGCTGATCCGGATATACGGATGCAGGAGAAATAAACAGGATGTAGGGTCAGGAGCTACATAGGGATACCAAGCAAATGACCTGGTCCGGTAGATTGTAACATTTAAAAACAAAAACAGATATGGCAGGAAAAGATCAAGATAATGTATGGCCTTTGCCCAAATTTTATTTCAAGGTAGAAGTGGACGGACTGGATGCTGCTTTTCAGGAGGTAAGCGGACTGGAAGCGGAAGCGCAGGTCATTGAATACCGCCACAGCAACAGCAAGGAGTTCTCCACCATAAAGATGCCAGGTATTAAGAAGTATTCCGATGTAACTCTGAAAAAGGGAGTATTTGTCAAGGACAATAAGTTTTTTGACTGGTTCAGTAAAATAGAAATGAATCTGATCGAGCGGAAGCCGGTTACGATTTCTCTGCTCAACGAGAAAGGCGATCCGACGATGGTCTGGACCTTAGCCAATGCGTGGCCTACCAAGATCACCGGTGTGGATCTCAAATCCGATGGCAACGAGGCGGCAGTGGAAACACTGGTACTGGCCCATGAGGGGTTGAAGATCGAGAACAAGTAGTCTGAGGGTGTCCTGTTCTTTTTGTATAACGAAAAAGAAATAGCTGATGGAAGATCTGACAAGCAGGCCTGCGCATATGGCGTATTATTTCAGTCTGGCCGTATTCAACAGGGAGTTCGCGTTCCGGGAAATATCCGGTCTGCATACCGAACTGGAAGTAGAAACCATACAGGAAGGGGGAGTGAATGAGTATGAACACAAACTCCCCAAACAGATGCGGCATGAGAACCTGGTTTGTAAAAGGGCTATCGTTCCGCTCAACACCAGATTGACCATCTGGATAAAAAGCGTACTGGAGTACGACTTTACGAAACCTGTAGAGCGCAACGACCTGAAGATCTTTTTGCTGGGAGCCGACGGGAAGCCGCTCTACATCTGGACGTGTGAAAAGGCTTTTCCTGTAAAGTGGAATGTAGATCCTTTTCATTCCGAGAAGAATGAGATTGCGATCGAGTCTCTGGAATTTGCTTATACCACATTGAAGCGGAGTCGTAAATAACAGATGGATGTATATGGCTATTGTGATTAAAGAGATGCGTGTGAAGGCTACGGTAGAAAGACCGCAGCCTGCCGGACAGTCGGCCGGAGATCCGGTATTGACAGATCGGTTGTCTAAAGAACTGTCTCGGAAGATCCGTCAGGAAGTTCGCAGGGAGTTTGAAAAAAGGGAGGGCAGGTAATGTCGTTGGTCAAGTTACAGATCCAGGGATACGCCGATGAGCTGTTCAACAAGCGTGTCGCAACGTTCGATGTACAGATCAATCCGGCTTCTCTGAAGCTGGACCGAAGTGTCAACTACACAAATACCCAGGCCAGTGGCGAACCACAGAAGCAGAAGTTCAACAACCTGCCCTTTTCCACCCTGTCTTTTGATCTGATCTTTGACGATACCGGATTTGTGGAAAATAAACAAGGTAAGATCAACGATCGGATCAATCGGCTGGAAAAGGCGATCTATTCCATCAATGGAGAAACGCACGAGCCCAATTATACCCTGCTTGTCTGGGGAGATTTGGTTTTCAAAGGGCGGCTCAGTTCGTTGAATTACGACTATTCCGTATTCAAACCCGATGGTGCGCCGCTGCGGGTAAAGATCAGTCTTAAATTTGTTGGCCACAAAGAAGGACGGGAGAAAAAATCGCCCGATCTTTCACGGATCATTGTCCTGAAAGCCGGAGAGAGTATACCCTGGCTGTGCCAGAAGTATTACAACGATCCCTCTTATTGTGTAGAGATAGCCCGGATCAACCGCCTGAAAGGTTTCCGCGATGTATCACCCGGAACACGTTTGTTGTCCCCCCCCTGGCAAGAGATGGCAGAGCAGGCAGGTAAAGGATTGGGAAAGCGCGTGTGTTTCACGGTTTGTAGCGAAGGCGTGGCGATCGGTGACCGGATGGGAGTTATCTCTGTCCATATTTCACGGGCGGTGAACCGTGTGGGCAGGTGTACGATCGTACTGGATGCCGGAGATATGCCTTCCGGGGAAGTTCCTGAAAGTGACGACGATACGTTTGCTCCCGGGAAAGATATATGTGTGGAGGCCGGATACGATGACGAAGAATCGGTGGTGTTTGAAGGAATGGTCACTACCCACGGGCTGACAATAGGCGAGGGCAACGAATCCCGCCTGGTGGTCGAATGCCGGGAATATACCTATCTTTTGACGCTGGGTCGGAAAAACCGTGTTTTCGAAGATGCCAGAGACAGTGAAGCCATCTGCGCGATTGTCGGAGACTGCGCCGGGTTGCAGGCAGATGTCTCTGAGACTGCTGTGACACATCCGCAGCTTGTACAGTACGGATGCACCGACTGGGATTTTATCCGTTCCCGCACGGATGCTACCGGAATGGTAGTGGTGACCGACGGAAAAAACTGATCGTTAAAAAGCCGGATACCGGTTCTCCGGCAGTGGTGAAGGTGACTTACGGGACTGATCTGATCGAATTTGAGGGTGAACTCATAGCTACCACCCAGTATGCCACGGCAAAGGCTGTCGGCTGGGATCCTGCCACGCAGGAGGTGAAAGTGGTGACAGCCACCGTCCCTTCTCTGAACGATCAGGGCAATCAGGGACAGTCGGAACTGGCGGAAGTAGGAGGAAGTGCTACTTGTCTGTTGCAGACCCAGCTTTTTCCCGACCCTGGAATGTTGCAATCCTGGGCCGATGCTCAGTTGCTGCGCGAGGGACTGGGGCGTATCCGGGGTACGGTTCGTTTCGTGGGGAATGCCTCTCCGGTGCCGGGATGCCTGATCGAACTGGAAGGCGTAGGAGAGCGGTTCAATGGCAGTGCGTACGCAGGGGGTGTGGAACACGAGATCCGACAGGGCGAGTGGATCACTACCGTAGAAATGGGACTTTCGCCGGAGCAGGTAACAGCGCGTCCGGATGTGCAGATGCCCCCGGCTTCCGGCCTGTGGCCGGCCGTTTCCGGTTTGCATATCGGGGTGGTCAGCCAACTCGAAGAGGACCCTGCCCGGGAATTCCGGATACAGGTGCAGATCCCCACGCTGTGCAGCGATCGGGATATGGTATGGGCACGTCTGGGACATCCGCTGGCCAGCAAGGGTTCGGGAAGTTTTTTCATTCCGGATGCAGGAGATGAAGTGATCCTGGGATTTTTCAACAACGATCCTTCCCAGGCTGTGATCCTGGGTAGCCTGTACAGCAGTTCGCGCTCGCCTGTGTATCCGCTGACAGCCGACAACTATATCCGGGGATGGAGGAGCCGGGAAGGGATGAAAATCACTTTTGATGAAGAGAAAAAGATCGTGACAGTAGAGACCCCCGCAGGCAATACACTGATCTTGAACGACGATCAGCAAGAGATCTGTCTGGCCGATCAGCATGGCAATAAAATACAGATGAATGCTTCCGGTATTACCATCGGGTCTTCCGGACAGCTCTCTCTGAAGGCAGATACGGAGCTTCAGGCCGAAGCCGGCACCGCTTTTACGCTGAAGGCGAAAACCGACCTGAAAGCCGAAGGGATGAATGTGGAACTGAAAGCAAAGACTTCCCTGAAAGCCCAGGGAACCGCTTCGGCGGAATTCTCCGCGTCCGGACAAACCACCGTGAAAGGGGCTATGGTCAGAATCAATTGATTTACGATTTACAGATTTACGATGTACGATTTATAATACAATTTACGATTAAAAAGAGAAATACACTAACGATCGATCACATCCACCTGTAGAGACGCACGGCGTGCGTCTCCGCGATGCAGGTCCAATAAAAAAGTGGGTCTCCGTAATGTATGTCTAACTCAAGCATGTATCTGACCAGGCATATATCTGATGATTCTATTTCTGTCAAACGCATTATATATTTTATACCATATATAAACATATACAAAAATAAAAATATACTCATGAGTGAAATACACTATGATACATACGTACATCGCGGAGACGCACGGCGTACGTCGCTACAGGTGGATAGCATCGCTGGGATGCGGATTTTCCAAATCGTACATCGTCAATCGTCCAATCGTAAATCCCCATGCCTTTTGCTGCCCGGCTGACAGACCTGCACGTCTGTCCCATGCAGACACCGGGACTTCCGCCTGTACCTCATGTGGGTGGGCCGGTGATGGGGCCGGGGGTACCTGCCGTGTGGATCGGTGGCCTCCCCGCGGCGGTAATGGGTGATATGTGTACCTGTGTGGGACCTCCCGACTCCATCGTTACGGGATCTGCTACGGTGATGATCGGTGGTAAACCTGCGGCACGCGTGGGAGATACGACGGCACATGGCGGGAACATTGTACTGGGATGTATGACGGTAATGATCGGAGGATAGAAGTATGGAACAAAAATCTTATCTGGGAACAGGGTGGTCTTTTCCGCCTGTTTTCGACAAACAGCAGGGAGTTCTGTTGGTGAGTGATGAAGAGGATATCCGGCAGAGCCTGATCCTCCTTTTTTCTACGGTGCCCGGCGAACGGCTGTTTCGTTACGACTATGGATGTGACCTCCGGCAATGGGTATTCGGGGAAGTCAATCTTTCCATGAAGACCCTGATGGCAGAGGCTGTGCAGCAGGCTATCCGGAGGTGGGAACCCCGTGTCGAAACCGAACAGGTAGAGATTGATGCGGAGAAGATCGCGGAGGGAATGCTCCGGATCTCTGTCTCCTATTTCATTCCGGCAGTGAATAGCCGCCGGAATATGGTATATCCCTATTATTTCAGAGAAGGAACCAATTTATAGATACAGTATGAGAGGAAAAGACGGATGGGACAGAAAAGAACGGCTCAGGCGGGTGACCTCGCTTCCGGTCTTGCGTCCGATAGAGGGAAGTACGGCTTCTCTGCTCCGGCAGGTAAGGGAGATCGCTGCTTTTCTGCGGTATTACAATTCGCATGGCGTACCGGATGGATGTTTCGATGAGATGCTCACTACCCTGGAGAAACTGGAGCCTGTGCCGGAAGGGGGAGACTATCCGTTGCCTGAGGGCGATATGGACCCCGCCCAGGCACTGATATGGATCTTTGTCCGGCAACTGCGCGCTATCCTTGCGGATTTTGGCAATCGCTGGCATTCTTTTCCGCTCTGGTACTACCGGGAAGTGCTGGGTGTGAAGCCTTTGTCGCCCCGTCCCGAAACAATATGGGCACTCTTAGAGAAGAACAGCAGCGGCAGTTTGCGGATAGAAAGGGGGACGCCTTTCCTGGCTTCGGACGACACACTGCAACAGACTTTTTGTTACCGCCTGATGGATCGTGCCGAGCCGGGAGATGCCCGGTTGGCCGATGTACGCTCACTCTGGTACGAGCACGGTACGCCCCTCTCTCCGGCCCGTGAATGGGGGTGTGTGACTGCCTTGCATACAGAAGATCCCCGCCGGATCACCTCCGGCGCGGCCTGTATGTTTGGGCACACCGGCAGCCGGGCACATCTTGCGCCGCTGGGCTTCACCCTCGTTTCTCCTTCCCTGCTGCTCCGGGAGGGCAGGCGTAAGGTTACTCTTACCTTAGAGGCGGAAAACCGACCGTTGACCCGGTTCATGGAGTCCCTGGAAGGATCTTCCGATCCGCGGTGGGGATTGGCGCCGGGTGAGAAACTCTCCTGCAAGCTGATAGAAGGTATCTTTTCGCTGCAGATCAGTACTCCGGAAGGATGGTCGTCCGTCGGCAGGGTCACTATTTCCACCGATCCGGAGTTTCCCGACGATCTGATCCTGCACTTCCTGCTGTCCGAAGAATTTCCCGCTACTGTACCGTGCGATCCGCAGCTACACGGTTTCTCTTCCGACTATCCGGCCTTGCAGGTACTGCTGCAGGCAGATGCCTGGCTCTATCCCTATTCGTGGCTGAAAGACTTCTTGCTGCGTCGCATCCGCATAGCCGTTTGTGTGGAAGAGATCAGTCATCTGCTGGTATATAACGAACTCGGACAGCTCGACACCTCCAAACCTTTCCAGCCTTTCGGACTGTCTGCCGGTCGGGGCAGTTGGTTTGCCGTCGGCAATTACGAAATGGCCATAAAACCCCTTCGTTCGGTAGATCTGAAGTTGCGATGGGCCACGCTGCCCGATGATCCGGACGGGCTGAAAGGATATTACCGGGAGTATGCGAACCACACAGACAATACCTCGTTCCGGATACAACCCCGTTTCCTGACCGATCATACCTGGTATCCGGTCGCTGCCGATCGTTGCTGGTACCTGTTTGCCACGGCAGGCAGGGGGGCAATACCTCCTCTGCCGGATGCGCCATTGGCGCCGGAAAGTTGCTGGAACCACATCCCACTGGAAGAGATGAATGTCACAGAGCTTCCGGAAGAGCAGTATACCTATTCTATCGGCTCTGCCAGTGGTTTCCTTAGTTTTGTGCTGGCAGAGCCCGCTATGGGTTTTGGTCAGGAAAGATACCGGTATCTGTTTACCAATCGCATGATCCGTGACATCAGACGCAGGAAGGAGCTGCGTCCGTTGAATGTTCCGCTGATCCCGGTGGCAGAGCGTCTGACCCTTTCTTATCTGTCTGAGGAGACCATCGACCTGCACGATTCCGCATGTGGAGAACGTAACCGGTTCTATCATACGTATCCGCTGGGAGAGCAATTGGTTTTTCCTGCGTCCGGTCGTACCACCTTCCCGCTGATCCATTCTATGCCCGGTCATGCTCACCTGTTGCTGGGCTTGCGCCGTGTGTCTCCGGGAGAGCGGCTGTCGCTGTATCTGTGTTTCCGCCCTTTGGAAAAAGAGGTACCCGGCGATGTATTGCCCCGTGTGGTCTGGTATTATGGCGATGGCTATCACTGGAAAGAATTTCCCGACCTGTCGCTGTGGCGGGATACCACCCGGGGACTGCTGACGAATGGATGCGTAGAGTTCCGGATTCCGGAGGAATGGACACCTTCAGACTCCCTGTCTACCCTGTGGCTGCGTGCCGCCGTTCTGGAGCATGAAGCGTATGTTCCCCCGCTGGAAGCGGTGTATACACCTGTGGCAGAGTTATTCTGGGAACCTGGCGAAGCACCGGAGCCCTCCCGCCGCCGGCAATTGAACAAACTGCTTCCGGGCAGGAAAATCCCGGGCATCACCGGAGCCCACATCGTCAGTCCTTTTTCCAACGGCCGGGAATCGGAGACAGACGACGAACAGTTGTGCCGGATCTCGGAATACGTCACCCACCGTGGACGGGCGCTTCTGCCACGTGACTATGAATGGATCGTATTGCAGCTTTTTCCGCAGATCCGCAAGGTCAAATGCCTGCCCGCCTACGATCCGGCAGGAAAACAGACCGGAGTCGTATCGTTGGTAGTGGTTCCCGATACGGCCGCCGGCGAATGCCCGGATGACCTGCCGCATGCCTCTTCCGATCTGCTGTATGCCATCCGCAATCACCTTCTCCGGTGTATACCTCCGTCGGTCGTACGTATCGAAGTCCTCAATCCGGTATACGAAGAGATCATGGTGCGCGGGCAGATCCGTTTTCACCCACAGTACGCGATAGGGCCTTGCCGGCAACGACTGCGGGAGTTGTGCGACCGTCTGATCGCTCCCTGGCTTTTCTGTCACGAACCCCCTGCTTTCGGCTGTCTGCTTGCTATCCGGGAGCTGCGGGAAGCGATCACCAGGCAGGAGTATGTCAGCAGCATCGGTCCGCTCTCTTTGGTGCGGATGTCGGCATACAAAGAAAATCATCTGCTGGAAGAATACACGGGTGTAGAAGAAGACATCCGTCCGCTGCTGCCTCACGGGGTGTTTGTGCCTTTCCGCGAACATCTTTTTCTGTCCGATACGGGCGTACCTTTCGGGTTGGGAGAGATGGCTGTGGATTCCCATTGGGTGATTGCCCCTTCTGCCTCTACCCACCAAACCGGAATGTAATATGGTCAGACGAAACAGAAAAACACTGAAAGAGAGTTTCCGCAGAGGCTATCGGCCCACGGAGCAGGATTTTGAGAATCTGATAGACTCTACGATCAATATCTTAGACGACGGGCTCTCCAAACAGGCCGATACGGGCATGGGGCTGGCTCCGCTGCACGACAACGAGGCCGTGCTGTCTGTCTATCGGCAGCCCGGAGAAGAGATTCCTTTGTGGGTGGTGGCTCTGGACAAGGAAACAGGTGATCTGAAGATCGGTCGGTCGTCTTCCGAAGGTACGGTTCCTCTGCTCACCTTATCTCCCGACGGACAGGTACAGATCGGCAGGGAAGAGGCCGAAGTGCGGCTAAGCGGGCTCTTGCACCTGCCGGGGCGGCAGGGATCTTTTCTTTCCGGTGAGATCCCTGCCGATGGGCACTGGCACGATGTCACCGATCCGCTGGAAGGCTGCTGGGCGCTGGAAGTAGTGGCCGGTTGCGGAAGGCGGCATACCGGGAAATATGCCCTGCTGGCAGCTACGGCCGTACATTGTTTCGGAAAGCGCGTGCGCATCCGGAAGATTCGCTCCCATTACGGGAGTTTTGGCAATAAACTCTGTATCCGCTGGGTGAGAAAGGGCTTTACCGCCAGGTTGCAGCTGAAGACACAGTTCAGGTACGGAGACGATATCCGGATACGGTACCATATCTCCCGCTTGTGGGATCTGCCGCTGATGGAGAAAGAAGGAACCATATAAAGACGATCCTATGTATATCCCCCGGAGAAAACGTGACGATACCTTGTACTACCGTTTGCAGGAAGAAGCCCTGCAGATGGCGCAGCAACTGTGCGGTAAGGTATGGACCGACTACAATCCGCACGATCCCGGGATCACCATTCTCGATCACCTCCACTATGCCTTGCTGGAGGTAGACTATTGCCTGGACTTCCCTTTTCCCGACTATCTGCCGCATCGGCAGGAGAGCCGCGAACCGGATTTCCGCAGAGCCGGACTACAGTCGTCCGGAGAACTTTTCAGTCCTTCCTTAGCGACTCCCACCGATTACGAAAAACAGTTGCGTGCAACTTTTCCGCAGATCGTCAACTGCCGGGTCTGGTGCGATCCCGCTTCCCGGTATCACATCTGTATAGAAACACTTCCGGACAGCGACCGGAACGGGTTGCAACGCGAAGTGACTCTTTTCTACCACAGTCACCGCAACCTCGGAGAGACCTTGGGAGAGATCCGCTTCGGAGAGATCCGTCACCCGGAAGACCCTTCGGAGGAAGAGGACCTCTTATCGGCAGCGCCTCCTGCTGCGGGAGAGGACCTTTTGGCGTGGCATCAGGGAGAGTTTGTTTACAGTTCGCTGCAGAACGACTTCCCCGATTGTTACGGTGTCAACAGACAAGGGATACCGTGCGGTCTGGAGAAGTCGCACCGGGCCGCCATTCTGCAACTCAAAGGCTATCTTTCGCAGTACGACTATCTGTTGCAGGCTGTCTTTTCCCAGGTCAACGGCCTGTCTGAGCTGCTGGCGGTAGATACGGACATCCCTCCTTACGGGTTCACACCGATCGACCTGCCCGATGCGGAGTCGCTGACCGACCTGCAACGGATGCAGGAGGCCGTACCGGTAGACAGCTCCTACCTGCACCGGCAAAGAGGCCTCTACTTAGACCTGCTCGATCGGATGTATGGCGAAGATACCCGCTACCTTATCTCTCTGTCGGGCAGGCCGGTTGCCGGGCCGGAAGAGGAGAATCGCCGGCGCGTCCGGTTGCTCCGCGGGTTGTCTGGGCTCAACCGCCACCGGGCCAGGGCATGGAACGTGCTCGATGCTGCTTCTGCCGACGCGGTGATCTGTCAGACCCTGGAGTTATTGCTGCTGCCAGAGGAACGGTCTGCCTGCAGCCTTACCTCCCTGCTGGCGAAGTATGAGTTGCGCTTCCGGAACGACGAGCGTTTCTTTTCCGACTTCTCCTACCTCTTTCCGGCCATCTGGCAGTTCGATCCTGCGGTGGAACAGTCGGGCGACTATCAGATCCGCGAAGTTCCGGCGGTTTCGGTGCGCCATCACGACCTGCTGTTGCGTCGATACAGCAAGTACCTCTACTTCTTTTGTCACGACGTGATCCCGGAAAGTTTTCTGCTTTCCGGAGACGACCCCGCGCGTTACCGCACGGCCACCCGTACAGGCGGGAAAGATTTTCTGCTGCTTTTTCGCTGTACCGACCGGGGCGACTGGCTTCCTCTGGGATTTTTTCCGGAGCAGCGGACCGTTGTTTCGGTCGTTGCCTGCCTCCGGGAGTTTGTCGGCAGTGTTCACAGACAGAGCGGTTCTTTCTATCTGGTAGAGCATGTATTGCTGCATGCGGCTATGGCGGAAGAAGAGCCTGCTGTCTCTCTTCATCGGGTCTCTTTTGTTTTTCCCGCCTGGCACACCTGCTTCCGCCGCCGGGAAGTATGGGAAGAGCTCATCCGCCAGAGGTTGCCTGCGCACCTGACCCCCTGTTTCCATTGGGCAGGGATGGAGGAGATGCTGACTTTTGAAGCACTTTACCTGCCCTGGCGCGGTGCGCTGGCCGGTCCCGATACCGGTTTGCAACAGCAGTTGAGCCGGCAACTGGTTCAGTGGTTACACACTCAGGAGATGTCCGTATGAACAGGATAGATACACTCCATATGGATCTTTTCACAGACGATGAAGAGTTTGCACGTCGTTTCTGCGGAGGGTGGGAGGCCTTCTACCCTCAGGCTGTAGAACGTGTGATAGAGGAGGTACTGTGTATGTATACGGCAGGCCCTGCAACCGTTGCCATAGAAAACGTCGGGCTGGATCTGGGAGTGATCCCTGAGGCAGAGTTCCGGGAACTGTTTCCCCGACGGCTGCGGCACGCGCTTCAAGAATTCCTGAATGCGTACAGGGCACAGACCTGCAACCGTGTTGTGTCTGCCAGCGCGGGAGAACACACTCCGGAGCTGTTGCAGGCACTGATCCATCGGTTGCTCCATGGCTCCTGGCCCTGGCAACTGCCAGACCACTTGCGGCAGATGGATGTCTTGTTTCGGGAGGTGATCCGTTGCTCTTCTGCTGCCTTCTGCCGGTTCCTGCGGCAATACGGACACCATACCTCCATGCAGGAGCGTCTGGTCTGGTACCTGCGGGATACAGAGCTTGAGCAGGGGGTACGGTTGCTGGCCCCTTCCGATGCTACCTTTATCTGTGACTATGCCCGCTGGCTGCGCCGTAAATACGAGGTGCGCAGGCAGGCCGGACTCCGTCAGACCGATCACCGGCACACCGTCTGGATGGTGGTATATGGCTGGTTGCTGCGCCAACACGCTTCTCACTTCCATCGCCGCACCTTTCTCGTGCAGACCCTCTCTGCCCTGGCAGTGCGCTACAACACGTCCTACGGTATACTGCTCCGGCTGGTTACCGAAGACATAGACCACTTTTCTGTGCGGCGCGCCGTACCCGACGGACTGATTGCTCTCCTGTGCGAACTCCTTCAGCAACAGCAGCAATCGGAATGGCAGGGAGATGATCGCCTCCTTTCCCGTCTGTACCTGCAACTCTCCCGGCAGATGCGTAGCGACCGGATCTGTGTGTTGACCTCTTCCGGACATCGGGCGCTCCTCTCCTGTCTGAGCCAGCCAGGCAGTTGCCGGCTGTTCCTGTCGGGACTCACCGATCCGGAGATCTTCCGCCTGCTGGTGCAGGTAGCTTCTCCGGAAAGCCGGTTTGTGGCCGACACGGCAGGGATACTCGATCGGGGGCAGCAGGAGGGACTGTTGCAGGGAAAAGCGGGCGGTGAATTCCGTCTGCTGAAATGGCAACTGATCTTCCCGCTGTTGCTCGACCGTCGCGGACGCAGCGGGTTCGACCGTCGCTCTTTCTTAATCTCGCTTCTTTCCGGGATTGCTGCGCGCTACAATCTCTCTGTGTCCGATCTGCTGGCCTATCTCTGTCTGCATCTGTTGCCGGTGGTGGAGGTAGACCGTACGCTCCGGCACACCCTCCAGGGCCTATATGAGGAGTGGGTACGTCCGCCCCGTCCCAGTCAGGAAAGCGAAGAACTCTCTACTGTGGCCGGATGCCTGCGCTACCTGCGATCCGTGGCTAAGCAACACTGGAGTATCCCCGTTTCTCCTGTACCCAACGCCCTCTGGCTTCGTCACTTGTCGTCGGAAGAGTTTCGTCGTACCTTAGTTTCCCGCTCTACCCGGGCAGAGTGGGAGCGTCTGCTCGCTTTTTTGCTTCCTGCCGGAGCACGCCCTTTGGCCTCTTGGCTGCATGGGCTGGACCACCTCTCTACCTATGCTCCGTTGCGGGGCAGAAGTCCGGGAGAGTTGCGGCAGATCCATCAGATGGCCTTTTTGAATGTATGGAGCCGCCTCTCCGGCTCTTCCCTCTCTTACGATCTGTTCCTGGAAGAGATGCTTCGGGAACTCTCCGCACAGTATCGGCTCGACCGTGCCGGATTGTTGCATCACCTGTGCCGGGAGTCTGTATCGGCTTCACCGGATCTTCCCTATGTCTTTTATCGGTTGCTCCGGCATTTTTCCCGGCAGGAGCAGCGGGCATGGCTGGCTCTCCGGTCTTCTTCCGGCAGACCGGAGGCGTTCTCCGTATTCCCTGCAGTCCTTGCTCCCGGATGGAGCTCTGTATTCCGGCAGTGGGAGGCAGCTTTGCAGGGTTTCTTTATCTCCCGGTATCCGGAGAGATTCTCCCTGTCTGCCGCGCGGCTTCGCCGGAAGATCCGGCAATTGGTTGTGGATATCCTCTGGATACAGGGAGAGCGGTCGCTTTCTCCGCGGGAATTCCTGGCCGCGCTTTTCCATCGGTTGTCTGTGCAGGAACCGCTACTGGCCTGCGAGTTGCATAATTGGTTCCTGCAGGAGCCTGATCCCGCTGGATCGCTGCGGTCGTCCTCTTCTGTAGCTGTTGCGGCAGGTGGCGGTCGCCGTGTGCCCGGTGGGGCGGGGCCTGTTACAGATCGAGTAGAAAACCGTCCGGGCTCTCCGGGAGATAAGCTGCCTGTCGCGCCGGATCGGCAGCCTCCCGTAAGGAAGACGGAGCGCTCTGGGGCTACAGATACTTCCCCGTCAGGTCGCTCCCGGCACATACAACGCATCTCTGAAAAGAACCGGACAGCATCTATCCTGAATGTACGCAGGTATTTCCGGCAACGGGGATGGGAGCTTTTCCTTCTCCCGGAGGGGGAAGCTACCGATCACAGCCTGTCTCTTCTGGTGCGGGATGCCGACCGGCTCGACTGGCTGGCTCCGATACTGGATCTGTTTGGCCGGATCTGTGCGCTGTTGCCCATCGTCGGGCAGCGTAGGGTTGCCTCTATGCCGTGGGGCAGGTATCTGGCGGAGACATTCACCACCGGGAAAGAAGGCAGCCGGGAAGAGATCCTTTTTCAGTTACTGGAATGGTTGTGGCAGACTATGGACAAAGACGATGCGCGGCGACTCTGGGAGGGTCTGCCTGCGGACACCTCTTCCTGGATGTCGCTGGCACGGAAGTCGCTCAGTCAGTATCTGTCGGTAGCTGTCCGCGAACCGGAAGAAAGACCGGAGCAGGCCTGTTTTGTCGGGAATGCCGGAGCCGTGCTTCTCTCTCCTTACCTGCCTGTGCTGTTCGAACGGATGGAACTGACCGCCTCCGGTGGTTTTCGGGATAGTGCCGTGCAGGTAAAAGCGGCGTTCCTGATCCAGTATCTGGTCTGGGGGCATACCGTATTTCCCGAAGTGGATCTCCTGCTCAATAAGGTATTGACAGGTCTTTCGCCCGCCGACCCGCTGCCACCGGAATATATCCTTTCTTCGCTGGAAAAAGAGACCGCAGACGGATTGCTGCGGGCGGTATTGCAACACTGGGATAAACTGAGTGGTACTTCCGTGGAAGGATTCCGGGAGAGCTTTCTCCAGCGGGAAGGAAAGTTAGAATATCTGCCCGATCAGATACTCCTGACGGTAGAAAGCCGTGCCTACGATCTGTTGCTCGATACCGTTCCCTGGAGTTATCATCCGGTGCGGTGGTCGTGGATGGAAAAACCTTTGGAAGTAAAGTGGAGATAACGATCGGTCAGATCATGTACGATAAATCAATGGGTATATGAAGGAATACAGTAAAAAAGAAGAAAACCGTTCACGGGCCATGCAGCCCCAGGTCGATAGTCATACACAGGGTACTATGGAACGGATATTGCAACGAAAAACAGACAGGAAAAACAATTACCCTGTTTCAGGCCCTATACAGTTTGTTAAAATCTTCAATTATACATTTCAAAATCAGGATCCGGGAAAATGGTCTTTAGTACAGGAGGCAATTATTCAACAAGCGATACAAATAGGGAAGGAACAATTGGATAAAGCAGAAAATTATATGGGGATATCAGATATAATTAAATCATGTATTTCTTCAGTAAGAGCTGTTTTAACTGATCCGGATCTCGAGATATACTATTTAGACGTAAAAAACTTTTTTGCTTTATCCACTCCTTCCGGACCCAGGCAGATCTCTTTAAATCTAAGTATTCATAAAGACGAAAAAGATATAGCTAAGTCTCTTATTCATGAATGTTTTCATATTGCATGTCAAGGGAAAATACAGGGAGAAACCAGCTGTAGTAAGAACATAAAAGGTGCATTAACTGACATAAATAAAAGAAGGAAAACTACTACAATTAATCCGGATTCATTCGCACAATTTGTTATGTCGTGTCCTTGATCAGACCTTGTCCATGCTGATAAGTTCTTTAAAGAGAATATGTCCTGTATAAAAAATATATACATGAGAACCATTATTAAGTCTTTTACAGCCTATCTTCGTCAGGTATTTACCATGTACGGCCATGTTCCTGATCAGGGAAACAGGTTGGAAGCAGATCCTGAATTATTTCTTTTCTCGGAGGAATTGTCTCCTTTCCTCCCTCACGAAACCACATTCGAAGAGCAAGTCGTTTTCCTGCTTGCCCTGATGCCCCATATCGCTCCTGAAGTCTTAGACCCTTTTCTGGTACAGGACCCCGACCTGAAACGTCCCTATACCCGTTTCGGGGGTTGGCGGGGAGATTCGCATACCGGATTTCTGCCTACCGGGGAGACCGCGGTTTTTCTGCTCTCCGCGGGTGGGGCAGACAAGAGACAGGAGGTCTGCCGCCTGCTGGGTACGGAACATTGGTTCCATACCCAGCATATCCTGCGTTGCGAAGGGCAGGGCAGGGGCGAACCTTTTCTCAGTGGAAGGCTGATACTCTCGGAAGAGATAGTTTCACGCATCCTATATAATAAGGAATACCAGCCCGGTTTCAGCGCGGAGTTCCCTGCCCATCGGATCACCACCTCCTTAGACTGGGACGATCTGATCCTCCCTTATTACCTGCGGGAAGATCTCGAAGAGATCTGCCATTGGCTGGCCCACCAGCAGGAGATCCGGGAGCAGTAGAGACTGGGCCGGTGGCTGCGTCCCGGCTTTCGCTGCCTGTTCTACGGTCCGCCCGGTACCGGAAAAACCCTGACCGCCACTCTGCTGGGCAAGCGTACCCAAAGGCCCGTCTACCGGGTAGACCTCTCCGCAGTGGTATCCAAATACATCGGAGAGACGGAGAAAAACCTGGCCCGCCTGTTCGACCGGGCCGGGCAGCACAACTGGATACTCTTTTTCGACGAAGCCGATGCCCTGTTCGGCACCCGCACCGAGGCACGCTCTTCCAACGACCGGCACAGCAACCAGGAGACCGCCTACCTGTTGCAGCGTATCGAAGAATTTCCCGGTACCGTGTTGCTGGCTACCAATCTGAAAGACAACCTCGACGAAGCCTTTTCTCGCCGTTTCCAGTCGGTCCTTCATTTCCCCATGCCCGATGAAGAAGCCCGTTACCAACTCTGGAGAGGCATGCTGCCCGACTGTTGGCTGGGCGGTGAAGCCGAAGCCCTGTTGCGCGAGCTCTCGCGGCATCCTCTTTCCGGTGGCAGTATGGTGAATGTCTTGCGGAGCTGTGCCGTACGTCTGCATGCTGCCGGGCAGCAGGAAGCCACTACCGGATTGTTTAGAAATACCATAGAAAAAGAATTAGAGAAAGAGGGAAAGATCGTTGCCGCGCAAGGGTGACGCAAGTTCCCTTTTCTCCTGCAACCCATAGTATGATTCAGCGTATGGATACCAAAATACATATTTCCCGCGTCCCTGTTGCCTTTTGTCTGCTTACCTTTTATTTGTGTCTGTGGTCCGGCTCGTTGTATGCACAGTCCGTTTCTTCTTCTGCCGGAGACTACATCTGGGAAGAATATGACTACGACTGGGAAGAACCCATCGAACCGTTGATCCTGCGTGATACCGTCTATGACACCCTGTATATCTCTACGGCAGACGATGTGACTTCCCGGCTGGGACTGACCTTCGACGAGTATGTACGTCGTTTCCTTGTAGCGGAAGAAGCGTTGGACACAGCAGATCTCTTCTCTCCGGAGAGCCTCTACCTGAATTACTTCCTGCCGCTGCTCCGTTCGACAGATGCCTTCTTCTCCCGCAGGTTGGTCGTACGTGAATATACGCTTTCCCCCTCCGATTTCCGGGCAAGGCTGCAACTCACCGAACTTCCTTATTTCCCGCCCCACATCGCGGAAGGCGTGCCGCTGGATGTGATGCTTACCTGCTACGGTGAAGAGGCCACCACCCAGCTTCTGCATTCTCCCGCCGCGATAGAGTCTGCCCTGGAACAGTTGTTTGCCTCGGTCTGTTTCTCCCGCAAACCCATCCAGGGGGTCAATTTCTATTTTCCCGACTACAACTTCCGCAACAAACGGCAGATGGCGCAACTTATCAAATCAGTCAGTTTGATCACAGACAGCATGCGTATAGCACCTATCCGTGGCATGAAACTCTACGTTACCTTCGACCGCAAAGCAGGATGGCAGCACCGCGATTTTCTGTGTTGCCTCACCCAGATGGCAGATAGTGTGTTGTTGCTGGACCGTTATCACGAACTCTATACCTTCCCGGTCATCGAAGTGATCGACCATGCAGATGCCGGGGCACTTTCCGTACCGGCAAAGATCCGCAACCAATTGTACCTGGCACGCTACCGTACCGGGGCATTCCCGGAGGTGAGTGCCGACGAATTCCGCCTGTCCGATCTGCGTGCGGTGATGTACAGCGATTATCCCGACAATGTGTGGCAGAGATATTTCTGGGGCCTGATAGGGATCTTACTGCTCCTGCTCGCCTTTGGTCTGATATACCGTTTTTCTCCCGACTTCGCTTATCGGGTCAACAGCAACTTAGAGTATATGCTCGCCCTGTTGGTGATGGTCTTGCTGGAGTTCTACCTATTGCTCTTCACCATGTTTGAAGGAATGTCCAAAGACGATGTCTTCACTTTTGGTGAGAACAACCGCAACACCTTGCTGCTGATGCCTCTGCTGTTCCTGTTTCTCTTGCCGGGCGTACGTGCCCTGCGCCGCAGGCGCAAACTTCCGTGAGTAAATTTTGAGTTTTAAGTTATAAGTTTTAAGTTGTTCTGAATGTTAAGTTACAGATCGTACACAGCATCCTGAAACTTATAACTTAAAACTTACAACTTATAACTTCTCATTGCCTTTTCGTTTTGTAACCCTACCTGTTGGTTCTCTTCCGCCAGTCTCAGGGCAACCTCTATTATCTTTTCTTTATATCCCGAACGGCTGCAATGTTTGCCATTCATTATATTATGTACCGTGCCAACCGAGCAGCCGATCTCTCTGGCAATTCGTTTTTCGTATCCGGGAGGCAGATGGGATTTGAGGGAAGATAAAGTCTCTGTATGCATAGTATTTCTGTTTTTGTAAGTTTCTTTTTCCTTATTCTGCTTATTTCTTCTCTGGTTTCTTTTCGGATAATTATCCTGAACCTGTTACAAGTGTTTATTATATTAATTTTTTGTCCCGATTTATTTGCTTTTACCTGCGGATTGTCTTAACTTTATACTGCAAATATAGAAAGATTTTCTATAAGAATAGAACTTAGTGTAGATAAAAACGTTATTAGTATCATGGATCAGCCCGAAAAGATAAAAACCGTCAGAGAGAGACTTCTGCATTTTATAAAGAAATACCTGCGTATATCTGTACGTCAGTTTGAAACAGCCTGTGGCCTGAGCAATGGATTTGTTTCCAAGAACCGTACTGTCATTCGTCCGGTCAATGTAGAATTAATTTCTAAGCGTTTTCCTCAGATCAATCCCAAATGGCTCGAAACGGGCGAAGGAGAGATGTTGCGCAAAGAATACAACGGAGAAGTTCCGGAGAAAGACCTGCCTTATTACGATGTAGATGTCATCAAAGATTTTGATCAGATTGCCAATGACTCCGATATAGATCCTACCTACTATATCCATGTGTCTGCATTTTATAATTGCGACTGTGCCGTACCCGTATTCGGCCGTTCCATGATCCCCGATATCAATGATGGTTCGATGGTTGCCGTCAAAGAGGTTTCTATCGATTCTTTATTGCCCGGAGAAGCCTACGTGGTTGTCACAAAAGAGTTTCGCACCGTGAAATATGTGCGTATCTGTCAGGAAGATCCTTCCAAACTCAGATTGGTACCCAGAAACTTAGAAGAGTTTGACGAATCCTTGATAGACCGGGACCAGATCCAACGTCTGTTCCTGATAAAGGGTGTCATTACCAATAAAGTGATCTGATGACCGGGTCGTATCCCGCTGTACGGCAGATACCGATCTGCTCTTCTGTGGGTTGGCGGCCGGAAACAGAAGATTCGCAACTGTATATACCTTAGCCTGCCGGCTGCATCACGCTGGCAGGCACGGTTAGCACATGCCCTTACTTCATCTGTGTGAGCAGGCTCTTGCTCTATAATAATTTTTCCGAAATGTTTTCCCATATCTGTTTCATGAACCGTATCTCTGGTTTTCTCCTGGCTGGCTGTACCTCTCTCGGGTCTGCACCCGTATTTTCTTCTCGCCTGCCCCTCTATGCGTCAGTAATAAGGAGAGTATTTGATCCACTTTCTTCCTTTTGAGCCATCTGTCACTTTTCCGGTATTCCGGTTTGTGATAAAATCAGTTCTGTTCTGTTTTCTGTTGTAGGAACAAACGTCTTTTCCTGTCTCTGATACATCGGAAACAGACAGATAACTATACATAAGTTTTGCATGTATATACATTGGATCTCATTATTGTTTTGTTATTAGAAAATAAATACCATGTGTATTGTCTGTTCCAGAAACAAATCTATAAACCGTGTGGCTTATCTTTGTCGGATCAAATACAACCGGCGGGTTTGTCGACACTGACGGTGTAGTGACACGTATTTGGAGTAACGAATATTCCTTAGTAAAGAAAAATGATTTAGACAGAACGTAAACTGAAACAACAGACCTGAACTCTATCAAATGCGAATTTTTAAAGAAACATCTTGCTGCTTTTGAATCAAAGTATCCATGTAAAATTACCCATCAGATTTATCAGCTATTCAGGTAAGAAGGATATGCGGTGTAACTACCCATACTCTTCCGGATACAACACGCGTGATCTCCGGATCAGGGCGCGTAGGAACGCAAATGCGGCAACTCCGTATATTTTGTAATTACACATAAATTTAACAGAATGAAAATTAGAATGTTATTATTGGGAATGTTGAGCTCCCTGTTTTTTGTAGCATGCGACAAAAACGACGATACACCCGTGAATCCGGGTGAAGACCAGGAAACAAAAAGTATATTCCTCCGTTTTGAGGCGGGAAATGTAGCTCAGACACGTTCGGCAGAAAACAATGCCGGAGGTACAAAAGCCACTCTCTCCTCTGCTCTGATCTATTTCGTAGGCGCGGAAGCCGATCCGAAAGTCTACGCGGTACGTACCGTAGGAGGTGCCGGATCAGATGCCACCATAGAAGAGATCACCCGGGAAGGGGGTAAAGAATTCAAAGGCATTCCTGTGGATGTGAAGGTGGTATATGTAGTGGGTAACCACGACTCTGCAGATCAGGCAGGAGCGTACGCGGCTTTCCCTACTGCCAAAGGTACCCCTCTTTCGGACATCGAAGCTACCCTGCTGAATATCCAACAGGTAAACTATTCTTCGTATGCCTCGCAAAACGACGGATTGGCAGCGTTGTTGTATGGCAACGGCAACGTAAATACCCGTCAGAACCAGAGTCAGGAGACAGAGCACTACGCACATGTGAGAGTGGCTCCGGTCAATGCCCGTATCGAACTGGACGAACTGGCCTATACCGGCAAACTAACCTCTTTTACGCTGGATGGTATTTTTATCAACAACTACTATTCCGTAGCTGATCTGGGACTGGGAGATTTTGCTCCGACCCATCTGGTGAACAACGGTTCGGATACCGATACATACAAGATCGGTGGCAACGAGTTTGCCTACACCTACTATTCTACGATGTTTGATGAAGTAGGACAGGTGGTAACCGTAACAGAAGAAAAAGCAAATATGAAACCTGTGGCAGGGAGCACCTGGGCCTATCAGGTATTCGGCCAGGCTCCTCAGGTAGCACATATCATCGTGAAGTTTACGGATGTGGTAGATACGAACGGCAAAAACCAGGCCGATCAGTACCTGACCGTGAAAGGGTTCAGGGATATGAGCGGCAACGAACTCTCTACGCTGGAATCGGGTAAGGTATACCGTATGAAGACACTGGCTTTCGACGACTCTCACCTGGAAATTATTCCGGAACCGGACATGATCTCTATCTGGGTAACAGTAGAGGTTCTCGACTGGGTAGAAGTAGAAGTGAAACCCATTGTTTGATTTACGATTTACGGATTTACGATTTACGAGGGAGAACACAAGGCAGATATAAATCGGAGGAGAAGATGAAACAAATGATGTGTATACATGGCTGTCAGTGCGTACATGGAACTACCCATCAGAAGGCATTTTTTACATCCGTATCTTTATCTGTTGATCAGGTAGTATGCTCTATTCATCGTAAATCGTGAATCCGTACATCGTAAATATTCTTATGTCAAAGATCAACAAAATTATTTTTTTATGTTTCGCACTCTCTTTTCTGCTTACGGCATGTATCAGAGAAGACCTGAGCGATTGTCCGTTGCCCTGGAACGTCGACCTTTCTTTTCTCTATTATGGAGACGGGGAGGAGGATATTTTTCCGCGTAAGGTAGAACGGGTGACTGTCTATGTCATGGATCACTCTTACAGCAGCATCCGCAGGTACGAGGTGGGTAAGAACGAACTGAACAACCGTCAGGGGATACAGTTGCAACTTCCACAGGGAGAATATCACGCGGTGTGCTGGGGAAATGCCTGGCGGGCCGGAGAAGAATTTCATTCCCGGGAAATACAGGAACTGACCGATTATCTGCTGGTACACGGCGAAGACGGGAAAGAGATCACAACCATGGACTCTCTTTATTATGGACGCGCCTCTTTCCGGGTAGATGCAAAAGGGACTGTGACCGAAACCATCACTTTTGCTTCCGCTCATATCGATATGGAGATCCATCTGAGAGGCTGGAAACATCTTTCTCCCGATGAGACGAAGATACCGCAGGTAGAGATCATCGGTCTTCCCATCCGATACGATTTCTCTATGGATCTTTCGGGAGAGCCGGGTGTGGTAGTGCCTGCATTGGAAAAGGACGGAAAGGATATTCTTTCCGGATATTTCAGTCTGCTGAGGTTCCCGGACGAAAATCCCATTGAGATCCATATCCGACAGAAAGAAGGGGAGATCTTCTATACATTAAGTTTGCAAAGTTTTATGGAGACCCACCAGATCCGTGTGGAAGGGATACATGAGATTACGATCCCGGTTTATTTCTCTTTCGGATCTCACGGAGTGGAAGTGGGTGTAGATCCCTGGGACTCCGTGTCCGTACAGCCGGATCTGTGACCAGGAAGAACACCCGTGGGGAAGCAAACAAACAGATTGCCTTTTCCGATTGTTATAATCGGGCGGAGGTTTGCTTTTTTTTGGATACTCCCGTGAAAAAGCTGTCACCAGGAAAAGCCGGTAGGGTATAGTTTTATAGAATTAAAGACGTATGTTGACACCAGATACATTAAACAAAGAATTGATACAACTCATCCGTAGCAGACTTCCCAAAGGAACCACTGTGGCAAATTATCTGATGGATATACTTCCGCTGGGCAAAGAGGCTGTATACCGGAGATACCGGGGTGAAGTACCTTTTACGCTGGCCGAAGCGATAACCATCTCCCGTAAGATCGGTATTTCGCTGGACCAGCTCACAGGAGTGAAGTCGGCCGGAGAAGCGCTGCTGGATATGAAATACATGCAGGGCAAACCTCATCTGGAGATCTATTCGGATACGTTGGATCAGTATGGAACTGCTTTCCAGGTACTCTCGCGTAAAAAGCCCAATGAACTGTGGGATGCCTCCAACCGCATTGTGCTTGGTATACAGTTCAATTATCCGGCGCTCTCCCGGTTTCACCTGTTCAAATGGCTCTATCAGCAAGACGCGCTGGTGGACGAGCATACGGTATTCAGTTACGAAGATGTGGAACTTACGCAGGAGTTGCGTGTCAGGCAGCAATACCTCGTGGAGGTAAGTCGTGAATTCGACCGGAGCGTCTATATCTGGGACAACCGCGCGTTCTTCTCCTTAGTCAACGACATCCGGTATTTCCGGGATGTACAGATGATATCCGAAGAGAATATCGGACATCTTAAAAATGAAATGCTGCAGATCCTGAACGAAGTAGAAGCGCTGGCCAAGACCGGAGCGTTTCCCAATGGCAACGAATTGCAGATGTATGTATGCCACATCAATTTCGAAACCTCCTGCGCCTACGTGCAATCCGGAGAAGAGAAGATGAGCCTCATCAAGGTATACAATCTGAATTCCATCCTCTCACACGACCAGCGGGTGTTTGACAACCTGAAAGGGTGGATCCAGTCTCTGCGTAAGTTCTCTACCCTCATCACGCAAAGTGCCGAAGTGCAACGTTATAAATTCTTCAAAGAACAGAGAGAACTCATCAGCAGACTCTGACAGAGGATGCGTTTACCGGGTTTCCGGAGACCTGACCTGTTTACTTGCCGCTTCTGTTTGCCGGATACCTGGTTTGTAGAAAGAACCCAGGAAGCGGCAGCTGCGGAAGATCGGTCAGGAAGGATCCGTATGAAGCCGCTGTGGGATGTTACCTGCGGAAAAGCAGATCCACTGCTGAAAGAATGAACACGAATGTCCACCCATAGGTGGCATGTAATCAAACCAAAGACACAATGAAATTCGGAAAAATAATATTTTTTCTTTCACTGCTTGTATGGAGTGTCTCGGCTTGTCAGGATCCGGAGTACATGGATCCGGGAATAAAGCCGGGTGAAGAGGTAACCTTGTTTATGAATGTACAGGTTCCCTCAGCAGTGTTGCCCGGACAGATCCGAAACGCGCTTCCCCTGGAAAGAGTAGTAGAGAACATAACTATATTGGTACTCGAAAAGTCCGGTGACCACTATCTGTATCGCTATCAGGTAGAAGGGCAATCCTTATCTTCGGGCGCGGAGAGTGCATATTACTTCAATGCCCGGCTGGTAGCTACCGGTTCACCGTTGAAATTGCTGGTACTTGCCAATGCCGCGCAGGATGTATCCGGCATACCTGTAAACGCGACCGAAGCAGAGGTAAAAGCCGGGGTCATCCGTAACTATCCGGAAGTATCCACAGGCATGGAAGGCATACTGCCCATGTCGGCCGAATTGCTTTTGCCTTCCGGTATCACCATTCATCAGGAAGTTTCTCTGAAACTCACCCGTTCGATAGCCCGGGTAGATGTGTATAACGGAGTACCCAGTGATTTTGAGTTACTGTCGGTACAGCTTTTCCGTGCCCATCAGAAGATCAGTATCCTTTCGGATGAGCCCGGAGAAGAAGCCGTTACGGCTCCTACTATTCCCGGCGGTTCCGTTGCGAACATCCATACGGAAGCCGTCGAACGGGTGGATGAAGCGAATATCCCCCTCTATCTTCCCGAGTCTGCCGTTGTGACGGAAAAAGACCGGCAGGTACTTGAAGCTACGTGTGTGGTGATCGGAGGAATATATAAAGGAGACACGTCGCCCAGCTATTACCGGATGGATTTTGTGCCGGAAGGAAAACCCGAACTCTTCGGGCAGGTGCTTCGTAATCACAACTATGTCTTTACCATTCAGAAAGTAGTGGGACGCGGATGGGAGACTCCCGGGGATGCCTCCCGCAATACCTCTTCCCAGATGCAGGCAGAGATCAAAGAATGGAACGAGAACAGCGTCCATATGAGTTTCGATGGCGTAAATCACCTGGCTGTTTCTGCCCGGGAACTGATGCTGGATGCGATAGCAGGTGACAAAAAGTTCCTTGAAGTAGATACCAGTCTGGATACTTATCACGTCTACTGGCTGGATGATGCCGGCAATGAAACTTCCGGAACTCTCTATCCCGGAGGAGCGGCAATCGTCGATGACGAAGGGTGGTTCCGGCTTTCCGTCAACGACGATGGTACCCGCATAACCTTCACCACTTTGCAGGAAAATACCACCGGAAAACGACGTACCCGGACGCTGCGTATCCGTGCCGACAGGCTTTCCCTGACCTGTGATATCCATCAGGGTCTCATCTCACGCAGCAACCGGCAGATCCTTATCTATGGCTCTCTTCTGGAGATCGGCAGATTCGGAAATGCGGTATTTCCCGGTGCGGTGGCACCGGATCGTCCGGCAGCCATGGTGCGCAAACTGCGGGATACAAGTAATTTCGGTCCGGATACTCCTTTCCGGTTCAATGGATTTGAATTCGGGGGAATGTCTGTATATGAGATACCCGATCTGCTCATCAATGCGTTTGATGTGGTGTATCTCACCTATGCAGGCAATCCCAGACCGGATCATGTGATTCACTGGATAGACGAAAAACCCAATCGGGTATTGATCGTACAATACGACAATACCAGCACAAACAAGGCTACCATGGATGCACTGGGAGTACCTTTTGAGCACAAAACGGACGTCAAGCCTTACCTTTTGCATCCGGATGCTCCCGCAGGTATAGTAGAGGGTCCTTTTGGGGTAGTCAGTTCTTCCCTGCAATTCCGCTGCTACGATACCACTCACGGTGAGATCAGCCTGGAAGATGCGCGTGCCAACAACATTACTCCCATTCTTGTCGGAGGCACTACAGGAGGTGTTGTGCTTGGGGTAGATCTGGATCGGCATATCATTTACAGCGGTGATATAGACCTCTATTACAGCGATAAAGGAGGCAATGCCACTCAGGGTACGGAATGGTTGAATGCCAATACCCGTATAGATACTGCAAACAATGCCGAAAAACTTATATTCAATCTCTGGGCCTGGATCGCGGAAGTGGCGTTGGGTCCATAACAGGGAAACGTATGGATTTACGATTACTCCCTTCGGTCCTGACCCTTATCTGATCATTCACATGAAAGAACGTTGGACGATTTACTATTTACGATTCAGATCACTCTGTTTCATTGGATTGTTTTATCTGTTCTTTTGTTCTTCTGTCTAAAAAAGATTCGCACATCAGGGAGACGCAAATATGCGTCTCTACATGAGGGAGACAACTTATATTTCCAATCCTACATCCTGCTTTCTCTTGAGAACATGTAAAGCAGATGCAATACAAAAGACACATCAATCTCATTTCTCTGTAACCCCTGTGTAATGTATATCCTCTTCTTTTGCATCCGGAAAATCATTTTAACAGATTGTAATGAAAAGGATAAAACACATCTTATTAAGTATCAGCGTATGCTTGTCTCCCCTGCTGGCAAGTGCGCAGATCGCCGATTCGCTTTTCAGAGTAGTACCTGTACAGGGAGCGTATAACTTCCGCGACATTGGCGGGTACAAGACCAGAGACGGCCGCACGATCGTAAGCGGTAAGATATACCGCTCCGCTGATATCGGTAAACTTACAGATCAGGACATGGAGTTGCTGGCAGCGCGCCACATCTACACCGTGGTCGATTTCAGAGGTACACAAGAGGCTGCCGCTTCGCCCGACCGCTTGCTGCCGGGAACCGACTACACTTTGTGTCCGGCAGGTAGCGATCATGTAGGAGATCCCAACGATATGATCTCTTTGCTCAAAGACGACAATTTTCTACTCTCCTTCTACGGCAAGCTCAGCGTACAGTATGCCGGAGATCGTTTCCGTACGCTGTTTGCCAAACTGATGGAGCAGCCCGCGGAAGATGCAGCTCTGCTCTATCACTGTACGGGCGGAAGAGATCGTACCGGTATGGCCACCGCGCTGATCCTCTACACCTTAGATGTACCCATGGAGGTGATTACCGCAGATTATGTCGCTTCTAACTTCTACCTCCGCGATATGAACAGAGGGATGTACGATGGAATTGCCGAAAAGGTAGGTATCTCCGTAGAACAGCTCGAAGAGAAGATGAAGCTCCGTCCGGAATTCCTGGAAGCCTTCTTCGGCGCGCTGGGCGATGAATACGGAAGTGTGGAAGCCTTCATGGAAAAAGAATTCGGAATGGGCCCACAGGAGAGAACCGCGTTCAAAAATAAATTCACCTTCTAAGAACGGATCCCGATGAAAAAGAATATGATTTTATGGGTTACCCTGCTGCTTGCGTGTCTGTGCAGCTTTCCTGTTACCCTGTATGCCCAGATGATAAAAGGGGAGATCGTTTGCGACGATGGTCCGCTGCCGGGGGTAACGATCCATATCCAGGCCCTGCAACAGGGCACGGTGACAGATCTGAACGGTCTTTTCAATCTTCAGCTGAAAGATACCGGCGCATACGACGTACGGATCTCCTACATCGGCTATCAGGAGATCAGCCGCCAGGTGAATGTCACCAGCGGTATCAACGACCTGGGAACTATATTCCTCGAACCCGACGAACTGTTGCTGGGAGAGGTGGTGATCAGTGGTACCATGGCCCCGTCGCAGCGCAAAGCCTACGACATCAAGAAAGCCTCCATTGCCATGATGGACATTGTGGCATCGGATGCGGTAGGTAAATTGCCCGACCGCAACGCCGCCGAAGCCGTACAACGCATTCAGGGAGTGGCCGTGGCCCGCTACCACGGAGAGGCCGACCAGGCCACTGTCCGCGGCACACCTTTTGCATGGACCTCCACGCTGTTCAACGGCAGTCGCCTGCCCAGCTCCAACGTCATGGGCAATCGCTCGTCCGTACTGGATGCCGTACCCTCGGAACTGATCCAGTATGTACAGGTAGCCAAAGCCCTCACGCCCGACTGGGAGGGAGATGCCATCGGCGGATCGGTCAATTTCATCACCCGTACCGCACCCGTAAAACGCAAATTAGGCATCAGTATGGCAGGTGGATACAATGCTTTCTCAGACAACGGTACCTACAACGGTTCTGTAGTCTATGGCGACCGTTTCTTCAACGACAAACTGGGGGTGATCCTGGTAGGAGCCATCTGGGACCGCCAGTGGGGTTCGGACAGCTTCGACGTAAGTTACAACACCTCTTACGATGATCCCGCACAGAGAAATTCCATCAACTCCGTGATGCTCAAACGCTACATGGGAAAACGCCAGACTTACGGAGTCAACATGGGACTGGAATACAAATTCAATAACGATCATAAGATCACTTTCCGCGGACTCTATGACAAGTTCAATGACATTCGTCCGGTATACGAATCTTATGTCAATTACAACAGCAGCCAGTTCCAGTACAACTACCGCTACTCCTACTACCAGACCCGTCTGACGGGAGGAGAAGTGGGTGGCGAACATCAACTCAGCAGCAAGGTGGCAGTAGACTGGGGCTACAGCAACTATACATCCAGCTATTTCTTGGATACTCCTTCCATCTCCGATCACAAAGGGTTGCCGATCGCTACCTTCAAACAAAATATCACCAGCGGTTTCAACAACCTGTCCGGCGACGGACTCCGTTACTGGGGATTCGACTCTCCCAACGGAGTAGGGGGTAAGCCGTTGAACTTCGATCCCGGTATCAACGATTATTCCGAAATCCTGGATCCGGCCAAACTTACCCTGCAACAGTTGGTGATCTCCCAGTTGGACAACAAAGAGCACGATCAGAGTTTCCAGCTCAACCTGAAAGTAGACCCAACTACCCGACTCAAACTCAAAGCCGGAATGAAATACCGGAACAAGTCCAGAGACAGTTATTTCGGCTCCAACTTTGTCTACCTGCCCGGTGCGGCACTCGGCATACCGGGTTCGCCCGATCTGGTGAAACTAAGCGACCTGCAACAGGGAAGTTTCCCCATTGGCAACGGATATTTCAAAGGTATGGATGGTAATTACAACCGATACATTGTAGACCCGCTCACCAAACAGCAGTTGTTTGATCTGTTCCAGCCTTCTTTCCTTGAGGCAAACGGTTTCGGAGACTATACCTCCGCCTCCAATGCCACCAATATCTACAAAGCGACGGAGAACGTGCTGGCAGGTTATGTAATGGCAGACTACGAAGTGACTCCTCAATTCCGCATCGTCGGCGGGGTGCGCAACGAGTATACGATGACTACCCTGAAAGGATCTCAGGCCACCGTATCGGGAAGTCCGGCAGTGACGGAGATCACACCCACCAAAAAGGAAAACAACTACAACATGTTGTTGCCCATGCTGCACCTGAAATACGAAATAAACGACCGTACCAACCTCCGTTTTGCCTATACCCGCACGTTCGTACGTCCCAACTTCGGGGATATGACCCCGGGAGAGTCTATGGATATGACGGGTAACCCCATTGTCGTATCGAAAGGGAACCAGGACCTGGATCCGACCTATGCCAATAACTTCGACCTGATGGCAGAGTACTATTTCGACAACGTCGGTCTCATCTCCGGAGGAGTCTTCTACAAAGACATCAAAGACGTGATCTTCACAGACATAAGCTACTATACCGATGGGGGCAACAGCTACGTACTCACCCAGGCCAGGAACCTGCAGAGTGCCCGTCTGCTGGGTTTCGAAGCCGGTATAAATAAACGGTTCGATTTCCTTCCGGGTGCCTGGAGCGGACTGGGAATGGAGGTCAACTATACTTTTATCGACAGTCGGGTGAAGGTACCGCGCAGCCTGTCAGACGGTACGGTAGTAAGGGACAGATCCAATCTTCCCGACCAGTCTAAGAACATGGCCAATATCATCCTGTTCTACGAAAAAGGACGGGTCATGGTGAGGCTCGCCGGGAATTACCGCGGAAAGTCCATCGCTACCATCAACCAGAACCTGGGACCCGATTATTACATCTGGACAGCCCGCAACTTCACGGTAGATGCTTCTGCTACGGTAGATCTCAGCAACAAGGTAAAAGCCTTCTTAGAGATGAACAACCTTACCAACGAACCCCTCAAGCAGTTTATGGGCGACAGCCGCAGACTCACCAGTTGCGAATGGTACGGAGTGAAAGGACAGATCGGATTGCGTTGGGACATATTTAAATAAAAACATACGGAGATGAAGAAATACATCATTATCACATGCCTGTTCCTGTTGCACCTCGGGGCGTTTGCACAGGAGAATGTCAAGGTCTATTATATCGACGGCATCTATTACAGCGACAAAGAACAGCAGAACATCTATACCGGAGACTACAAAGAATTTTATACCGACGGAGAGCTCCGCATGGAGATCTTTATCCGCAGAGGCAAACCCGAGGGCACGTATGTGGTCTATTTCCCGGATGGTCGCATCGAGGAAATCCGCTCCTACAAGGCAGGTATCCATCACGGAACCTGGCGCACCTACACCCCTGCGGGAGTACTGCTGTCCCATGCCGAGTACAACAACGGCCGGAAAGACGGACGCTGGGTGGTCTGGAGCGAAAAAGGAGTGAAACTCTACGAAATGTATTACCGGAACGGCCGGCGCGTGGGCCTCTGGAAAATGTGGGACGAAGAGGGTCATCTGGTCTCTGAAATGGAATACTGAAGAGATTTACGACAAGACGATGTACGATGTACGATGTACGATTGAAAATACGTAAGAGTTATAAGTAGTAAGTTTTAAATCGTTTTTAGCTTGTCGATTCTTTTTATCTTATTTCCGGATGATACTCAAAACTTGTAACTTACTACTTATAACCTGGATCTACACAACTTCTTAAAGCGAATGTAATAAACCTGTAATTTCCGGAGGCGATCTTTGCAGGGTCAAAAGGAACTAATAACTGATAATAAGATCATATGAAAAAAGTAGCTTTCTTTATGTTGGTATGTGTTTGCGGATGGTTCAGCCTGAATGCCGCGAATATAGAAAAAGAGAACAATAAGATCGAAAACGCTGACGAGATCGCAGTCTGTTCGCTGAAAGGTATAGTATACGATCTGCAGGGTGGAGAAGCTCTTTCCGGTGCCAGCGTTACCATCGATGGTAAAAAATATTATACGGATTTCATGGGTAACTTCCATATTCCGCAACTCAAACCGGGAAAATACCAGATGACTGTAGATTTTATTTCTTACTGTTCCAGAGAGGTAGAAATAGACCTGAGCACGGATCAGGAGATAAAAATAGACATCAGACAACAGTAGTACAATTCCATATCCAAATCGTTGAGCGGGATACCCTTTTATGGAGGGTATCCCGCTTTTTTTGTGACGGTCCGTACCGGTTTTTACCTGTAGGGCCTGTGACTGTCGGCGTATCAGAAATCCGGGATTTATTTGTTGAAGTGTCAATTGGTAAAGAGCCCTTCCGGAGACCGTGGTTCCATAGCATAGGGATCTTTCCCTTAAGGGTATAGAGACGCAAAGAGATTTACGATTGACGGATTTACGATGTACGGTTGAAATGACAGAAAGAATCTGTTTGTAAATCCCTATGCGTACTATCTTATATGCAAACCTACAAGACACTTGTTCAAACAGGTCACAACCTACCGAAGCTATGTGGAGAAATACGAATGTTGTGTCAGTTATTCATAAAACAACCAGGCTTTGGGAACAGTCCCGTTTCCCGCAGGTAGGTACCGTTTCCCGTTGTGTTTCAGGCTGATCCGTAGAGGATGAAAAAAAATTATCTTATACCTTACAAACAAAGTTGTTTACCTGATAATCAGAATAACAAAGGGGTAAAGAAGCGAATGTTGTTGCGAAGGATTCTGGACACAAACTTCCTGATCAGGCTACCCATTGCAGGCAAGCCATTTGATACGGATTTTAAAGATCGGGGCGATCGGTGCCGGAAAAATCGGGTAAGATTGGCAGAAACAAACCAGAAGTTAAATTTTTATTAAAAAATAGTTTAATTATTGTTGTAATATTGTGTTGTTTTTATTTAATTTGCATCTTAAATATCAACATGTATCCGGTATGTCGTAGAGAGCACGTTACTGCTATGTACTTTCCCGTATTTTATCTGTGCATTTTAGGTTTGTATGAAATAAATTCATTCACATGAAAACAGGACATTTATTTTTATGGGATTCACAGCCGTCGGCCTTTGTTTCACGGCCTGTCAGCAAGACACGGAATTTGCCCGTCAGCACGCAGAGCCGATGGTACCTTCTACGCGGGCCATTACGGATTATGCACTGACCCTGCCCGATTTTACCCGGGAGATCCCTTTGGGAGTGATCCCGGTAGACAGCACCACACAGATAGAAGGAGGAAACTCTTACCTGATCGATGAGTATTCCGGCAATGTGCCTTTCTACGGGGCTACCGGTGAGCGGGCTGTCTTGTACGTAGGCGGTAACTGGGACGTAGAGAACTGGAATCTGGAGACCGGGGTAGACGTAGTAGTCATGCCGGGTGCCACGATCAACTCTTCGGCCAACTCCTCGCTGGTGGTCAATGGAAATTCCAACCTGTATGTCATGCCGGATGCCAAAGCGTCCTTTGACAACGACTTTCTCTATTTCTCCAACAACGGCAGTCTGTACAACCTCGGTGAGCTGGATGCTAAATTCCTGGAGATCAATTCCGGTATGTTCTATGTCGGTCCCGGTGCTTCGGCTCAGATCGACCAGTTCCCGGCGTTTGATTCGTTGGGCGAACGGGAACTTACGCTGGGTTTTGTAAATATCCTGAGCAATGGGTATGATGACAACGGAGGAAGTACCACTCTTTATAACGTCGATTATGTACCGGGACAGTCTTTCTATGTATTAGAGCCTTCCCGGTCTTTGCAATCCGGTCTGCGGATCACGGACAACGAAGGGTTCGGTGCCACCTTATCTACCGCGGATGTCTTGGGATCCGTCCGGTTGTATATGTCGGCTGGTGTGGTGCTGGGCAGTGATGAACTCCCCAAAGAACTTACTTTCAATCTTACCAGTCTGGCGGGTGACGTAACCGGAGTTGTGAAGGTTACCCTGCGGTAGGTGTGCCTGGGGAGGTTCCGGAAATAGTGTACGAAAGGACTTATCCGCAGCTACGGACAGCCCGGATGCTGTACACCTCTTCTTCACAGTGATAGATTTAATTCTTTTTTTAATTTATATTTTTATTACTTTATCATTTTAGTTATGAAAACAAATGTATGTAAATGGTTGGTTTTGCCTTTGCTGGCAATTACCATGTTGGTCACTTCCTGTCAGGAAGAGTCAGAATTTGTAGCCGGACAGCAGACCGGGGAAACTACTGTAATTACCCGGGCGTTGATAGACATTCCTTATGAATATCTGGAAGTTCCGGACGATGTGATCGATATAACTACAGTAAGCAGCCTGCAAGCCGGACAGTCGTATATCATTTTGGGTAATTACAACGGTAATCTTCCTCATTATGGCAACAGTGGGGAGAAGATCGTATTGTATGTAGCAGGTACCTGGGATGTACAGAACTGGAACCTGGAAAACGGGATCGATGTAGTAGTTCTGCCTTTGGGACAGTTGACCTCTACGGCCAATTCTTCACTGGTGATCAACGGAAATTCCAGTCTGTATATCTTAGCGGGCGGAAGGGCTGATTTCACCAATGACTTCCTCTATTTCTCCAATACCGGAGAGTTGTACGTAGCCGGAACGCTGACTGCTACTTTCCTGCAGATGAACTCGGGTAGTTTCTATGTAGCTGAAGACGGATACGCAAGCATCGGTCAGTTGATCTCCCAGGGAACCGGACAGATCGAGAACGACGGTACACTCATTGTAGCAGAAGATGGCTGGGACGAAGGAGAGAATGCTATTCCGGTATATGAGTACCATATAACGTATGTGCCGGGTCAGACCCTGTATACGGTAGATGCGAATAACCTGACCGAAGAGCAGTATATTGTTTCGGACGACCAGGAATTCGGCTCTGAACTGAATACGAATGACCTCAATTCACTCCGTCTGTATCTGCCGGCAGGTACCTTACTTACCGATGAGGATCTGCCGTTGCGGCTGACTTATCAGGTAGGTATCGATGAGATGGTTACAGCAGAGGTGATTATCTACCTGGAGTAATCGGGTTTCAGAATACTCAGAAGGGTTCTCCTGCAACGGGAGAACCCTTTTTGTGAAAGGCTTTCCGCGGGCGGATAACTCTCTCTTTTTATCTTTTTTTCTGTCTTTTCATGGGAGATAACCGGGAAAAAGAGTTATTTTTGTACCTTACAATGTAATTCAACGAACGAACGCATGAAATTGGATGCTCTCACGGCTGTTTCTCCTATTGACGGCCGCTACAGGAACAAGACCGAACAACTCACGGCTTATTTTTCGGAATATGCCCTGATCAGGTACCGGGTACGGGTAGAGATTGAATACTTTATCGCTTTGTGCGAACTGCCCTTGCCGCAGTTGCAGGGAGTAGATCCGGGTTTGTTTGAACACCTGCGTACGATCTACCGCGAATTCAATGAAGCGGATGCCGAACGGGTGAAAGAGATCGAGAGCGTGACCAATCATGACGTGAAAGCCGTGGAGTATTTCCTCAAAGAGGAGTTTGACAAGATCGGAGGATTGGAGGCTTACAAGGAGTTTATCCATTTCGGGCTGACCTCCCAGGACATCAACAATACCTCTGTGCCCCTTTCCATCAAAGAAGCCTTGCAGGCCGCATACTATCCGTTGCTGGAAGAGCTGATCGCACAGCTCAACAAGTACGCTACCGACTGGGCCGATATACCGATGCTGGCCCGTACACACGGACAACCGGCTTCTCCTACCCGTCTGGGAAAAGAAGTACAGGTGTTTGTGTACCGGTTGCAGGAACAGCTGGCCGCGTTGAAAGCCTGCCCGCTGACCGCGAAATTCGGAGGGGCTACTGGCAACTACAACGCCCACCGGGTAGCCTATCCTGCATATGACTGGAAAGCGTTTGGCGACCGGTTTGTGGAAGACAAACTGGGGCTGAAGCGCGAAGCGTATACCACCCAGATTTCCAATTATGATCACCTGGCAGCCGTGTTCGATGCCATGAAACGGGTACATACCATACTGATCGATATGAACCGCGACTTCTGGCAGTACATCTCTATGGAATACTTCAAACAGAAGATCAGGGCCGGAGAAGTAGGTTCAAGTGCTATGCCGCACAAAGTCAATCCGATCGACTTCGAGAATGCCGAAGGCAACCTGGGTATTGCCAACGCTATATTGGAACATCTGGCCTCCAAATTGCCGGTCTCGCGTTTGCAACGGGACCTCACAGATTCTACGGTGCTCCGCAATGTAGGAGTACCCTTTGCCCATGCGGTGATTGCGATGCAAAGTTCCCTCAAGGGACTAAGCAAATTGTTACTGAATGAAGCTGCCATCGCGGGCGATCTGGACGATTGCTGGAGTGTGGTGGCGGAAGCCATACAGACCATCCTTCGCAGAGAAGGATATCCCAAACCCTATGAAGCATTGAAAGCGTTGACCCGTACCCATGAGGCGATCACAGAAGCCTCTATCCGGGCGTTTGTCGAAGAATTGAATGTGAACGAAGAGGTAAAGAATGAATTGAGAGCCATCACCCCTCATACCTATACAGGGGTCTGATCCTTTCAGGTAAATCATATCAAATGAAGAACTGGCCGTGAGGCCCATAAATTAAAATTTATTCGAATAAAAGATGAGTACAGACAATGAAACTTGGCGCGAAGACTCTCAGGAAGAGAACGCCAGCCGTGAAGGTAACAGCAACTACAACAGAGAAGGTGGGTACAACCGCCCGTCTTACAACAGAGAAAACAATTACAACCGCGATGGAAACCGCCCGTACGGCGATCGTCCTTCCCGCCCGTCTTACAACAGATACGGCAACGACCGGCAGAGTAGCGGTTACGACCGCGACCGTCAGTCGGGAGGGGGTTACAACCGTCCGCAAGGCAGTGGAGGCTACAACCGTCCGCAGGGAGGGGGGTACAATCGCCCGTATCAGAACCGGGAAGGGGGAGACCGTCCGTACCCGAACAGGGAAAGCAGCGATCGTCCGTATCAGAACCGCGAGGGGGGTGGCTACAACCGGCCGTACCAGAACCGCGAAGGAGGAGATCATCCCTATCGTCCGCGCATCAACCGCGAAGGAGGAGATCAGCAACGCTCCGGAGGGTATCGCTCCAACAGCTATGGCAACAATCAGGCAGGAGGCTGGAAACCCCGTACCAACAACTACGGAAACTCCGGCTATGGCAACAACTATGGCAATTCCGGATACAACCGTCCGGGCGGAGACGACCGTCCCAGACGTCCGCGCTTTACGCCGGGAGGTGGCGATGGCCGTTCCCAGGGATTTTCCCGTCCGGTCAGACGCACAGGCGGTTACGATCCGAATGCGAAATACAGTGTAAAGAAACAGATCGAATACAAAGAACAGTTTGTAGATCCCAACGAACCGATCCGCCTCAACAAATACCTCGCCAACGCGGGAGTATGCTCCCGTCGCGAAGCAGATGAGTTTATCACTGCCGGAGCGGTATCGGTGAACGGAGCAGTGGTGACCGAACTGGGTACCAAGATCAAACGCGGGGATGAGGTGAAATTCCGCGATGAAGCGGTGAGCCTGGAACGTAAGATCTATGTACTGCTCAACAAACCCAAGAACTGCGTGACGACTTCCGACGATCCGCAGGACCGCCATACAGTGATGGACCTCGTAAAGGGTGCCTGCACCGAACGTATCTATCCCGTAGGTCGTCTCGACCGCAATACAACCGGTGTACTGCTGCTGACCAATGACGGAGATCTGGCATCTAAACTGACACACCCGCAATACCTCAAGAAAAAGATCTATCACGTACAGGCAGATAAGAACATCACCAAAGCCGATATGGATAAGATCGCCGAAGGGATCGAACTGGAAGACGGCGTGATCCGTGCCGATGAGATCAGCTATGTGGATGATGTAAAACGCAATCAGGTAGGTATTGAGATCCACTCCGGTAAGAACCGTATCGTACGTCGTATCTTCGAATCACTGGGATACAAAGTGATCAGACTCGACCGCGTATTCTTCGCCGGACTCACCAAGAAAGGATTGCGCCGGGGCGACTGGCGCTACCTGACCGAACAGGAAGTGAATTTCCTGCGCATGGGTTCTTTCGAATAAGAAAGAAGGGATACTATATCATACAGGGCTGTCCGGTTTTTTCCGGACAGCCCTTCGTGTGTACTTACGGTTTAAAAGAAGAGAGATAAATCGGTGCTTATCTCCCTTTGGAAAAAAGGAATAGATGCAAGATGTTTGAAGGATGTTTCTTTGCATATTTACAGACTGTAAGATAAAAACATCAGGAGCAGCCTGATTTCAAAGATCCCCTGTGGTTTTGCTGTGGTTTACACTTCTTATCTTCCGGGTGGTATGAGTAGCTTAGTATCCGGGGGATCTGCGCCCTGAAAGGGTAGGGAATTCCGCAGTTGAGACAGGAAATTATAGGAGTTGTTGTTTCTTATCCAGGTAATACGATACTTATCCACTGATAATCGAATATAAATCTGATGGGTTCCGGAACTATAAAAAAGATCCCAATAATCAAACGGATTGGCTATAGGAACAAAAAATAAAGATAGATACGAATGTAGTGGATAGGTATGGCGAAGAGGTACGTCTCTGTATGGGACGTACATCGCGCATAGACACAGACTTGTAGAGAAGCAAAGGGATTTACGATTTACGGATTTACGATGTACGATTGAAATGACAGAAAGAATAGGTTTATAAATCCTTATGCGTACCATTTTATATGCAAACATACGAGACGCACGGCGTGCAGTAGTGTCCGGAAAACTATGTTAATATTTACGGAACTA
>JAJBTC010000117.1 GCA_020861095.1 Bacteroides sp. | reverse complement strand
GAAATAAAGCATATGATTTCAAATGCTAACGATTTATTCCGGACACCACTGCACGCCGTGCGTCTCTACAGGGTACCGGAGTAGGATATATATACAATCAATGATGCATACTTACCTATATGAATGATACATACTTACTTACTTCATCAATGAGTGATGGAATCAGCGGTAGGAACCGTCCATCAAAGATGGGGGTAGTCAGTCAGCCGTTCGGCTTCATTGACCTGTAACCTGGTGCTATGCCCGTCGGGCCTTTTCCCAGGCTCCGTGCTGTTTGCCTTTCCGTTGGCAGAGATACCGGAAGCCTCTGAGGACGTTTACATTCATAAACAGAAAATAATAGGGAACGAAAAGGAATTTATTTTTAATCTGTTTCTTAGAAAGGTAATATCCCCACAGGCCAAGTATGTAAAAAAAAGATCTGACCGATCAGTACTATTCCGTAGAACAGGGGAGAAGCCCCGCCCAGCAGCAGGATGATATTGACAGGAAGCAGCAGGAACAGCAGGACAGGAGTGATGGACCATCGCAGTACGCGGTGCGAGACATACTGGAAGCTGAGGATACCGTATCTGAAAGGATTGAGCAACGGACGCAGTCTGATGATGGATTGCAGCCCTCCCGCGGCAATGCGTACTTTGCGCTTTTCTTCTTCATTCATGTCTGCCGACCCGCCTTCCAGGGCATAGGCCTCTTTGCAATAGGCAATGGTATACCCTTGCATGGTGATGCGCAGGGAGAGGATGAAGTCGTCCAGAAGCGTATCCCTCTCCATCTCTTCAAACAGTTCTCTGCGGACAGCGAACAGTTCTCCGGCGGCTCCCACGGCAGAGTACAGGCGGGAATCCCACTCTTTGAGTTTGGATTCGTATTTCCAGTAGAGTCCTTCTCCTCCGGCGGCCGCTCCGTCTTTGGTTTGTACGGCGATGCGCTTTTCACCGGCTACGCATCCTACGCGCGGATCGGAGAAGGCTTTGACGATCTCCCGGATGGCCTGTGGGTTGAGGTCTGTATTTGCGTCTGTGAATACGATCAGGGGGGTAGTAATGAATCTGACACCGCGGTTCATCGCGGCGGTTTTTCCCTGCCGTTCAGGCTGAAAATAAACGGTGACCTGTGTCCAGTTCTTCAGCAGTTCGTTGGTGCGGTCGTTGCTTCCGTCTGTGACCCATACGATGTGCAATTTGCCCGAAGGATAGTCCAGCTCTAAGCAATTTTTCATTTTTTCGTTGACCACGGATTCTTCGTTGAAAGCAGTGATAAACAGTGTGACTTCCGGCAGCAAAGCCTCTTCCGGCAGGCTCGGCGTGCGGGGTGGATGGAACTTCTCTTTGAGGCGGACTAAGAGATAAAGAACCATCCCATATCCCAGGTAGGTATAGAATACGATGAAAAGACTCACCCAGAAAAAGACTATCACGACTTTCATATAAGTTTTATTTTAAAAGAGAACTTTTGCGCGTCTTGTTTCCATCCGGTGGCGGCCTGTCGGCCTGCCACTGACAGGCGCGTCAGCGGAATATGTTTCCGGTAGAAACAGGTATTATTTGACTAAGTTGGAATCTTCATCTTTGTATTCTTTCTTTGTAGAGAAGATGCCTGCCAGGTTTTTCATGCCCCGGATGAAGCGCATTTTGAAACTGTTGAAAAGCGTGCCATCTGCCCCTACAGTACCGTATCCCGTGACGGCGCGCGCTTTGCGTTTGCGCACAAAGACGATCTTGCCATACTTTTTCAGCTGGAAGGCGAGATAGCCGTCTTCGCCCCGTTTGATATCTACCCGGATCCCCTCTTTTTTCGCGTATTCGGTGTGGTAGGCAAATACTAATCCGCGCACGCTCAGTTCGGGCCTCTGGAACGATTGCAGCCACAGGTGGGTATCGCGTATGAATTCGTAGCATTTCAGGCCCAGCCAGGAGTGGTCTTTGTCGGGGATATAGCTCCACAGGGAGCTGGCAGCTACCACGCCCGGACGCTGGAGAGCCTCTACCATGGTTTCTACATAGCGGGGCGGATACATGGAGTCGGAGTCGATGTTGATGTGGTATTTGCCCCGGGCCTGTTGAAGTCCGCACAAACGAGCATAGCCGCAGCTGTGGCGCGTCTCTGTGTAGAAGGGTAGTTCTACGGCTTTATAGACATCTGCCGTGCGGTCTGTAGAGTCGTTGTTTACCCCGATGATCTCTACCGGATATTTGCAGACCATTTCGCTGAGCGACCACAGGCAGGCCAGCAGCCTTTTTTCTTCGTTGAAGCCGATCACGGAAACCGTCACCAGCGGATCTTCACTCTGTATTTTTTCAGTTTTGTACGTACTTCCTCTATGATGGCTTCGGGAGCTTCACTGAAGGGTTTTTCGTAGACTTGCAGATAGTGGCTGTACCAACTCATATCTTTTTTTCTTTCAGTTGTTTCTCAAATAATTCTTTCCACAGGAGGGCGATCTGCTGCATCCGGAAGCGTTCGGAGTTGATCCGGGCCTGCTTGCCCATCTGGCAGCGTTGTTGTTCATCGGCAATAAGCAGACTGATTTTCTCTGCCAGTTGTGCCGTGTTGCCGTTTTCTACCAGCAGACCGTCTTCTCCGTCTTTTATGATGTCTCTGGGACCGCAGGGGCAGGCAAAGGAGACTACGGGTACTCCGCACGACATGGCCTCGATCAGCACCATGCCGAAGCCCTCGAACCGGGAAGAGAGCACAAAGACAGAACTTTCGGAATATTTGTCTGTAATGTTGGGAACGGTAGGTTCCAGGATGCAACTCCGGGTGAGGCCGAGTCTGTCGATCTGTTGCTGAAGCTCTTGCCGCATCCCTTCTCCGTAGATACGCAATGTCCAGTCGGGATGTTTTTGGGCTACGATGGCCCAACTGTCGATCAGCAGGTCGAACCCTTTTTGCGGTGCGTATCTTCCCGCGGCGATGACCTGCTTGTTCCGGCAATCGGAATAGGTGCCGATAGGGGTGATGATGGGGTTAGGGATCACACAGGTATTGTTCAGCTCGGGCCAGAAAGCCGCTTCTTCATGGGTCAGGATCACTACTCCGGAGAGTTTGCTCAGGTTGTTGACCATCTGGTTTGCCCAACGCTTTTTCAGGATATTTACCAGCGGGTTGCGGGAGTGCAGGGCACCCGCGTGATAGGAATGGCGGGTGACATGGAACTCTCCTATCTTCACACTTCCGTCTTTGAGGGAATGGATGAAGTTTATTTCCCGGCGCAGGGTAGAGATTGTGATGTCTGGTTTCAGTTCGTACAAGACCTGGGAAAGCCTGTTTTTGAATTTCCGGTACCGGAACGGATACTTGATGAGTTTACTGACGCGCGACTGGTCGAAAGGCCAGTCGAACGGAACGTCGATATCTATGTGTCTGACCTTCGGTGAAAGGGGGAAATACGGCGGTTTGCCCACTTGTTCCGAAGTAACGATCGTGACCGCGTATTCCGGGAAATGCTCCGCGAAATAGTTGGCTTTGAAGGTGATGATCCTCTCCAGTCCGCCGGGTGCGTACAAGGAGGGAAGATAGTATACCAGCTTTACCATGCGTTACACAATTTGGGCGATGATCTGTTTTTTATACTCCTGGTCCAGAGGCATGGCTACCTGACCGCTTCCGGGGGCTTCGTTCACATACTTTCTTTCCAGCCGCACCTTGCGTGTGGCTCCCATCCGGCACCATTCGTATTCGATATCCACGTGTCCGGCATCGATGGCCTGGTATCCTGCTTTGTGCAGGTCGTAGGCCATGACGGTGGCGGTAGGTCCCAGGGCGATAAGTATCAAGGCTTCTTTTTCCAGCTTTCGGGCTTCGCTGAGGATCTCTTCGTATCTGTCGAAGGCATTCCGTGGTGGGCAGAGGATGCGGCGGATGCTGCGGGTATTGTCGAACAGATCGTTGCCGATGCCCAGGCGGCTTTTTTCGCCTTCGATAAATACCACGTCCCGATCTTTCCAGACCTCTTTCATGGCGGTAAACCATCCCATGCACCGTTCTTTAGAAGCAAAGTCCATGTAAGGTCTGGTGACAAAGGTGTTGTAGTATGTCTTATCGGGGTGGAGGTACTTGTCCCACAAACGTCCGTACAGGTAGAAGTGCGTTCTCCAGAAGCGGCGCGCTTTGCGGTTGTATCTGTACAGATCGGTGAAAGCGTCTGAGATACAGACCAGATGCCCGGGTTCGTTGCTGGTGAGCACTTCAATGAGGCGGCTTGCCAGTTCGGGGTTGCCTTTCTGGAAACCGATGGCTCTGCATTCGGTCAGGAGCATTTCACCGTCTCCGAAACGGCTGACAGAACATCTGTGTTTCACTACATGTCCGATGGTTTCGTCTATAGAGGCTACTTTGGGAATGATCTGTTGTTTCTTACGCAAGACCATATACCAGAAGTTGTACCACTCTACCGTACTTCCGTATCTGAGTTTGTAACGTAGGGTTGCGAAAAGTTGTCTGAGGTTCATGATACGATGCTTTTAAAAAGTTGATCCCACTGTGAGGCAATATGCTTCATCCGGAAACGCTTCACGTTTTCCTGTGCCTGTCTGCCCATCTGTTTGCGCAGTTCTTCGTCTTCGATGAGCCGGCACAGGTTGTCTGCGAGCTGCCTGATGTTCCCGTTTTCCGTAAGCAATCCGTCGACTCCGTCGGTGATGATGTCGCGCGGACCGCAGGGGCAGGCAAAAGACACCACCGGTACTCCATAGGCCATGGCTTCGGTGAGCACCATGCCAAATCCTTCGTACCGGGAGGAGAGAACAAAGACGGAGCTTTCCACGAATTTTTCCGCGATCCGGGTAGTGGGTCCGTTAAGTTCGCAGGAAGAGGCGATGCCCAGCTCTTTCGCTTGGTCGGCATACACAGACCTGTCTCCGTCGCCAAAGATCTGTAGTTTCCAGTCGGGATGTTTTTCCGCTACCTGTTTCCAGGCGGGCAGCAGCAGATCAAACCCCTTCTGGTAGGTATATCTTCCCACGGCAAGCACTGTTTTGTTCTCGCAGGTGGATTGCCTGTCTGTTTCGAAGGTGGTTGGATTGTGTATGCACATTACATTGTTCAACTCTGTCCACTTTTCTTTGTCTTCGTGGGTGAGGACAACGAATTTTTTCAGTTGCCGGAGCTTGGAGAGCAACTGTTTCATCCACAGGCGTGAGATGAACTTGCGCACACTGGCTAAGGTCTTTACATCATTCAGGTTCCTGTAGTTCTCCCGGCTGAAATGGATCTCTCCGATCTTGGCACTTCCGTCTTTGAGGGAAGTGATGAAGTTGATTTCTCTTCTGAGGGTAGAGATGGTGATGTCGGGTTGCAACTCAACTAATTTTTTTCTGAGTCTTTTTTTGTAGATATGCTGGTAGTAGATATACCGGATCACCCGCCGCGCGAATGTCGTCTGGTGCATGCGGTCGAAGTTGATATCCAGGTTACTTACCCGGATCAGGGGCGACAGCTCGTAATAGGGTTTCTTGTCCTTCTCTTCGGTAAGGATGATATGGACTTCGTAGCCTAACTGTTCGGCTAAGTAATTGGCTTTCAGTGTGAGTACCCGTTCCAACCCTCCGGGAGCATACAGGCCGGGGATACAATAGGCGATTTTCAGTTTTCGTTCCATAGTTCGTTGACCACTTGTTGCATTTGTACTTTCCAGGTGAGTGTGTTTTCTATTGATTGCCGGATCTCTGCCGGCGTCATCCGGACGTTCCGGTAGAATTGCAATACAGCCTCTATATCCAACGGATCTTCCGTAGGAGGGATTTTCAGGATGTAAGGAGCCTGTTCGAAGTCTTCATCTGTTTCGGAATAGATGAAAGGGATGCCCCGCGCGGCGTATTCTCTGTTTTTCAGGGTTTTGATGTGCGTGATGCCACTGCGATGCCGCGCCAGGCTGCCGATGCCCAGGTTGCTCCGGTTGAATACTGCGTCCAGTTGTTCGCCATAGAGAGGGCCGTGGAAAATGACATAGTCTTCTATCTGGTTTTCGGCTACCATGCGGTGGTAGGCGTCGGTCACCTGCGGTACTCCCTGCCCTACAATATGCAGATATACCGGGGTCCGGGGGGCACTCCGGTAATAGGCAGCCACTCCGGCAATGGCCCTGTCGAACCCGTGCCAGGGATGTATGGTGGCCACGGCGATCAGATGTATTTCGTCTTTCTTCTGAGAGGGTTTCTGTTTTCTGAGCGGGATCGCATCGAAGTCTATGCCGTTGGAGATCCGGATGGTAGGGCGGCCGAAGATCTTTTCGTGATCGGAGAAGGTAACTATTTTGTCTATGTATCTGGCCATGATGCCTCTCAGACATTTGTCCATGAAGAGGACACGCTGATAGGCAAAGGAAAGCCCTTTGTATTCCTGATCGTAGGGATAAGTGGGGATCTCCAGCGCGGTTCTGATCCCGTGGCGATGCAGGCGGCGTAGCATGTGTATCAGAAAAGGAGTGGTATTGTGATCGCTGCGTATGTAGAAAAAATCGATGTTTTCTTGTAAGGCATATTTCACGATACAGCCCAGTCCGGTTCGTTTGCGTATTTTTCCTTTGATCCCGTCGCCGTAGTTTTCCAGGATCTGATCGTCGATCATCCGGCATTTCCGGTTGTCTTCGTCCGTGAGATAGCAGGTGCGCACGTCTACCCCGATATCTGTAAGCGCCTTGACCTGGTACCGGATCTTCTTGCTGATGCCGTTGAACTCTTCAAAACCATGAAATATAAGGAATACTGCTTTCATACGTACTTATTTTTTCAGGATGCTTTTTACTTTTCCGAGGATGTCGTACTCGCCTCTGACCTGTATGTAAACTACGAATAACAACGCGAAAACTGCTCCTTTGATCGCTGCTGACAGGAACAGGTTCATATCCTGTGTAGCGTGATATACAGGGTACAGGGCTGCTGCCAGGATCAGACTGAGCAGGAGCGGAGAGAGGAGTTGCTGGATGAGCGGTTGCACACGGCGGCAGAAGGTGATGTGGTACATGATCCAGTAGCATTGTATAAAGTTGAGTGTGAACGTGATACAGATGGACCAGGCTACTGCTTCCAATGTTCCGAACACAAAGATGCCTACCAGCATTCCGGCTACGTTGAGGAGGGAAGAGAGAAGGCCGGAGACAAAGAGACTTTTGGTATCTCCGGATGCCTGGAAGATGGAACCGGAAGAGGATAAGATGATCTGTATCCCTACGGAAAGGGAGAGGATCCGGAATACAGGTACGGATGGCATCCACTGGTGGCCGAAGATGATGAGGGTAATCTCTTTGGCGGTGAAGAAAAGCAGCACGCTCAGGGGGATGCCTATATAGGCCAGTATGCGGAGGATGCGTTCGTAGGAGGAGGCAAGGCGTGTCAGATCGTTCTGGTAATCGCTGAAGATAGGGTGCATCACCGGGGTGATCACCTGTGTGATGTTTTGCAGGGGAAGCATCATCAGTCTGTAAGACTTTTCGTAGTATCCCAGCGGAGACATACCCATGTACTTGCCGATGAGTAGCTTGTCTAAGTTGCGGCTGAAATAGTTGATGACATTGAAGAGGAACTGGAAGGCGGAGTAACTGAATATTTTGCGTATGGCCTGTATGCCGGATGTCGGAGAAAGGTGTTGCGGATACCGTCTGATCGAGATAGCGAATATCAGTATGCTGGACAGGATCGGGTTAATGATCAGGGCATACAGTCCTCCGCCCAGCAGCGCTACGGCAATGGCCGCGGCCCCTCCCGCGATCTGGATGAGCAGACTGCGTATGGCTATGAATTTGAATTGTTTGTTCTTGTAGAACAAAGCGTTGGGGACTATGTTGGCCGATGCGAAAAACAGGTTGACAGAAAGTAGCTGGCACAGGATACGCAGCACAGGACTGTTGTACCAGGCTGCGATGCCCCAGGAAGCGGCAAAAAAGAGCAGGGAGATGAGTAAGCCTGTCCATAAGGTGAAACTGAATATCTCCGACAGGTCTTTTTCCGAGAGGTCTTTGTTCTGGATGATGGCCGGAGAGATGCCCATATCGGTGAATATACCGAAAAAGGCAATGATGACGGTGGCTATGGCTACAATGCCGAACTCGTCCGGAGTGAGCAGGCGGGCCAGTATACCGGCAATGACCAGGGAAACAATGATCCCTGAATATTTGGCCAGTGCTGTGTAGAAGACACCGGACAGCAGTTGTTGTCTGAGAGATGCCATATTACGGGAATGCCGATTTTATAGGTTTGCATACTAATACTGCCAGGGTGCGTACGGAGAGATACTTCCGATAGCGGGTCAGGCATTTCTTTAATACATACATGCGTTCTCCGAAGGGCATGACCCAGGCTTCCCATACCGCGGCATTCAGGGTCCGGGACAGGAAGGTGTCTATCAGTTGCTGTGTGTGACCGGATTGTGATTGGCGCACATCCAGGAGCTGATCGGCGACAGTGAAGTATCCTTCTATGTTTCTTCTGGAGAATGTGCGTGTCATGACAGAGTCACTGCGGAACCTTCTTTTAAAGAAGCTCTGGTTGAGGAAGCCTACCCGCCGGGCACGCAGATAGAGCAGGGTGGTGAATAATTCGTCTTCGTGAATGATTCCCGGATAGAACCTGAAGTGGTTCCGGGTGATAAAGGCTGTCCGGATCAGACTCAGGCAGGGAGAGGCGCTGTAACTGCTGGAGCTGAGCTGTAACTCAAAGACTTCTTCTCCCGGATATACCTGGTTTTCCTGTATGTTTCCCTGACCCCGTTCGTAGTTGAGCGCTTTGGAGAATGAATTGTCTTTGTTCAATATCTCCGCGTTGAAAAAGACGAAATCCAAAGTATCTCTCTCACAACAGGCGTAACAGGCTGATAAGGCTTCTTTATGGAGCACATCGTCGCTATCCATGAAATAGAGATAGGTTCCGGTTGCCCGGGCGATCCCCTGGTTGCGGGCTACGGACTGGCCCTGATTTTCCTGATGGATCAGCTGGATGCGGGGGTCTTTTTCGGATAGTTCTCTGACGATGTTGGGACTCTGATCTGTAGAACCGTCGTTCACCACAATGATCTCAATTTCCTGTAAAGTCTGCTCCATGATGCTTGTTAAAGCCTCATAGACGTATTCCGCTGTGTTATACATGGGAATGATGATGCTGACTTTAGGGGGTTGTTGTGAAAGTTGGTTCATATCGCAAATGATCTCTTTATGGGTTGACTTCTTTTATTCGCCATGCTCTGTATGGATGAACTTCTTGTTGACTCCTTTTCCGATACGGAACATATTCCCGACCATGATCAGGATCAGGGAAGGGAGGTGTAGGACGGCTTTCAGGAGTTGTCTGTTCCACAGGTCGCGGGGAATATTGACGACAAGGATCAGGAATAGGGCCAGGCACAGTCCCCACCATTTGATACTGGCCCACGGAGAAAGGGGGGTAACTAAAAGGGTGAGGAATCCTAAGGCGGCCAGCAGTACGCTACGCGGAAGCAGCATCCATTGCAGGATCTTGTTGCAGTAATCCCAGTTTCCGCTTCTCAGGGCAGCGGGCAGATCCGGAAGTGCGTTTGTCAACGCGTCGAATTGCGCGGCGATCCACCGTTTGCGCTGATGTTTGAAGTTCTCCTTTTTCTGTACTTTCTCATCGTAAACAGGTACATGGTTGAGGTAATCAATAAATATATGTTGTTTCAGTAAAAGTGCTTCCAGCTCTTTGTCTTCTCCGGCTGTTTCTAATTTTTTCACATGCTCTCTGAACCAACGGGCATCTATGGCCATGCCGGAACCACTGAGGGCTGCTGAGAGATGGAGAGCGTTATGGCCCAGCCGGAATATAGAATTGTTGATCTCTTCGCTCATCGCATCCAGTACGGCGGTATCTGTATTCAGGTTCCTGGCTTTGCGGTGTGCCTGGATCGCTCGCTGCCCGGAAGCATAGGCCCGGTTCAGTTCTTCCAGAAAACCGGGGGTTGCCTGGTTGTCCGCGTCCATGATCACCACCATATCATAGGCTTGTTCCTCGGTGGAGTCTATTGCCAGAGCCAGGGCTTTTGCCTTGGAACTATTCTCGTAGCTGGCAATCAGTAGTTGAAGGGGCAGACGAAGCAACTGTTCATTGGTGCTTGGATGCATCTGATCCGATACTACAACGATGTCGTACTTGTCTTTCGGATAATCCTGCCTCAGAAAGTCTGTCACCGCTTCCACAATCACTCTGTCTTCTTGATAAGCCGGGAATATAACCAGAAATCTGTGTCTGGTTGCAGTGGGAGGATAGATCCGCTTGCGTGCGCATCTGGCGCTGATCGTAAAGATCAGCAGATATCCGATGGAGATGGATATCAGAACAAATAGGATCAGATCTATAGATTGTAGTAGGGAAAACATATTAATCTGTTTTATGTGATACTGTCAAAAAGCCGATGACTCCTTTGCAGGCAGCCATACACAGGTCTGTTCTTCCTTGGGATAGAAACCCCAGGAGGTTTTTAGGAAAAGCTACTAAGAGCTGATAACATACAGAAAGTATTTTTTCTATAAAACCGCAGTTGCGCCAGGCATACAGGAGGCGGTTCCGGGTCATATAATAGGTTCGCAACGGGCTTTCCTGTCCGGTGCTCTGGCTTTCTTTGTGAAATACGGTGCAGCGGGGTTCGTACCACAGTTCATATCCGGCGCGTGTCATGGTCGTACACCAATCCAACTCTTCGTAATAGAGAAAATAGATCTCCGGCATCCAGCCGGTTTTCGCAAATATCTCTTTTTTGATGAGCATAGCGGCACCATGCAGATAAGGGGTGCGTGCCGGATGATCATAAGAACCGTCATCCGTTTGGCCACATCCGATGGACGCGTTGCGTAAGGTGATGTAACTCAGTGGGGTGAACCCGGCAAACTGGATGTGTTGCGGAGGAAAAGCAAATCGTATCTTGGGAGAAACACCTCCGATGGCAGGAGAGGATTCCAGACGGCTGATCAGATCTGGTATGTGATCTTGCTCCATGTATGTATCGTTGTTGATAAAAAACAGGTAGGTTCCTCTGGCATGGGGAATGCCTAAGTTGTTCCCTCCGGCAAATCCCAGATTTTTCTCGCTACGTATGGTTATGATATGAGGATATTCTTGTTGCAGACGTGCTGCTTCATTGACTTTGGAAGCGTTATCTACGACAATGATCTCATAGGATACGGACCGGACTTTTTCTTCCAGAGACCGGATCAGGCAGCAGGTGTCTGCATAGCCATTGTAAGTAACAGTTATAAATGAGAGTATCGGTGTCGTTTCCATAGTAAAATTTCGTAGGGATGAATACTGCTTTAGCTGCTTAGTTGCTTACCTTTCTTATTCTCCATATAATAGCCTGCGAAACAGAGAGCAAACCCGGTGTACACCACTATGGAATTGGGATACTGCATAACATCGTTGGAGTAGGCTGCGACAAAGAAGCCGGCATTCATGCACAACCAGGCGGATAACAGCCCCCGCAGGTGTTTGTTCATGATCCTGAACATGAGTATCCAGGAACACCATGCGAATAGCAGAGCATGTAAAACAGAATAGAGGATCAGACCGACTGTGCCTGTTTCGATCCATACACTCACCAACCAGGAGTCCGGAGGATAGGGCATTAATTCTTTAGGATGGAAACGTTCTCCTTTAGACAATCCCAACCCATATCCGATAGGCTTGTAAGAGAGCAGGTCTTTCATCTTTTCCCGGTTCTCTACGCGTAGCATAAAAGAGGCGTCCTGATTGGGCCGGAAAGCGGAACGCATTTTCCGGATGTATTCGTTACTCTCTCCGATCGTCGTAAACCGGAAAAACAATACCAGACTTGCCAGAATGGCTAAACTGATGCCTACGGCCTTGATGTTGTGCGATAGCAAAACGTAGAGCAGTATACCGCCTATGGGCAATACGATGGCCGATCGTGTTCCTGATATTCCCATACCATATATCGCTGCCAGGGTAACCAGGACAAAATAGAGCTTGATCCAGAAGTTTTTCGCGAAGAAAGAAGAGATGCCGAACACTGTGATGGCCATAGCCATATGTACACCAAAGTTTCCCGCGTCTGAGAAACAGGAGAAATAACGTATGCCCGACCATATCAGGTGTGTCTTGTATCCGCCTAATACATACAGAAAGTACAATTCGCGGTAGTTGAACCCGTAGTTTTTCTGCCAGTAGCCTTTAGCAACGGCTATGAGTATGAAGAATGACCATATAAAGAGTAGAATATAGATCCCTTTGATGTTCTTTACCGAGAGCGGGACTAATATGGCACACGCGATTGGATATACCCAGTAGTGGGTAATTGCAATGTTCCACGCGTCCTGTATATTATTCATGTTCAGTATCTCGATCAGACAGAACACCCCCCCAGATGAGGTAGATATACAACATGCCGTTTTTCACCGGTCGCCAGTCGACACGCTCGTAGGTAGCCCACGGGATCAACAGGCCGAGCGACACTAACGTAAAAATAAGCGTGATGATCCCTGTTTTTATGTCTACGAACATTCCCGATACGATGAGCAGGAACTGCAGGGAAAACAAGGTGTAAAAACTATATTTGGAGAAGCGTACGATGATCAGACCGACTACCATCAACAGCGGAACTATACTGTATACAAGTGCCACCGGCAGACGCTGGCTGAACAGGGATCTATAGAATATATATAACCCCATGATCAGCAGCATATGCAGCCAGCCTACACGTAGAAAGTAGTTGACTAAATCGGTATAGGGAACTTTTTTAAGCCACTCCTTCATTTACCTTTTTGTTCTTTTTTGTCTTTTCTTCTGGTATTTGAGATCCGGATCATCTCTGTCAGTGACAATTGAGACAGTCTGTAGAACTGCTGACGAATGTAGGTGTATGGGGGCAGCATGCCTGTAAAGTCCTGTACCACCTCTCTGTCTGCACAGTTCAGGTAAATGAACAGAGGAGCTTTGCTGGCCTGTTCTTTCAGTTCCTGGAATACGATACGGTCTGTCTCTTTCCAACCCCGGTTGGCACGCGCGATGTTCAGGTTCACATTGGCTTCCTGCAACAGCTCGCTGGAGATACTGCCATCTTTCAGACTGGGGTATTCTACGATCAGGATGTCTTCCCCGGTAGGTGTATAAAAATCCGTTACACTTTTTGCCAGTATATACGCGCGGGAATAGATATCGAAATCTTTTCCGTAGGTGATCCTATGTACATTCAGCCCTATGGTCTTCCAGTATTCTTCCAGAGATTCGCTCAGGTGAGTTTTACCCTCTCCGGGTACGGTACTGATAAAATTCACGATGTAGGGCAGTCCGGGTTTGCGTGAGGTGAAATACCTCAGTGTACTGGTACTCAGGAAGCGGGTAGCTATAGCGGAACATGCTTTGTTGTAGCTCCTGTATTTCAGTATGGAATTGCCAGGGAACGCTCCCAATACCTTGCTACCTGTCAGACGCTGGGTACGTATGGTATCGCGCAACGTACGGTCGAGCAGTTCCAGAAGCAGAAAGAAGCCCAGGATAAACAGGAAACTTCCTAAAAATGCCGCGAGAACGATCTTTCTTCTGTCTGTAGGTTCCGGTGAGATGGGGAAAGCGGGAGGATTGAGCACTTTCAGCGTAGCAGAGGTCATCTCTAAGTTTTTCTTTCTCATCAGGGCATCGTTGTAACTTTTCAGTACCGATAGATAGTTCTGTTCGGTAAAGTTGATGCTGCGTTCCTGACGCTTGATCGTAGAACCTACAGGTGCGAAGAAGGCATACCGTTCAGTCAGTTCCTGGCGGCTGTTCTGTACAATTTCCAGATCCGATTTTGCTTTTTCATATTGCAATACCAGATCCAGCCACTGTTCGATGACAGTGATGGCCGATAGGCCTTCCTTGGTATATTTATATTCTACATATTTATCTGATATATCGGTCAGTTCTTTCCGGGCCTGTTCCAGTTGTCCTCTGTACGTTTCCAGAGATTCTTCTGAATTTACGGAAGGGGAAGAGAGAGTTTCCAGTTCCGAGATCTTACCCGTGAGTGTAGAAGCTTCACGTAGCTTATTGATCATCTGGATGTTGTTGACAGCACGTTTGGCATTGCTGTCCATACGTTTCTCCAGCTCTTCGATCATCACTTTGGCGCTGTTATAAGCGAAGAGTGCATCCTGTTCTCTCAATTCGAACTCTTTGTTGATAGAGGCGATCTCTTTCGTTTCATCGTAGTGGTTGATCACGCGTTTTTCTACGTTGTAACGCGTCAGGGAATCTTCAGCTATCCGGAGCTCTCTTCCGATACGGTCCAGTTCGCTGCGGAAATATTCGATCACTTTATCGGTCTCTCCGTATCGGATCATCCGGTATTCGTTCACGAATTCTTCCAGCAGAATGTCTATGGTATTGAATGTGATACCTGGGTCGTTGGAAGAATAACTGATCTCCAGCAGGTCACTGTTCCCTTTCTGGATCACACGTATGTTTTTAAGAGCACCATAACTGTAATGAGGATGCGTGAAGTAGAACAGTCCGTAGATATAATTGTCTTTTTCCGGACGTTCGTAGGCTATGAGATTCTCTACTGTTTTGTCTTCACTGGATTTGTCTATCAGGGCCAGGATCTCTTTGCCATTGCGACTGTTCCTGACGTGATGATAGATCTGTCGAAAACTGGAAGCCTGCACATACTCGTTGTCGTGGTCCAGGTCACCGTTGATCATGACTCTGGCAAACAGCCTGTTGGACACCCGCTTGAGGGTACTTTCCGCACGGATGATATTGATCAGGTTATCCATGGCGTTTTGTGTGGTAGCCCAGTCCGTTTTAGCTGTACCCCCCTCAATGGAATATCCGGAAACTACACCTGTGTATAAAGTTGCTTCCACACGATACGTTCTTCCCAGATTACGGGTTAATATGATAGCCAGTAGGGTAATAGTCGAAACTCCGATGATAAGCCACCAACGAATGCGGAATAGAAACCGGCATAGGTATATGATATATTCCATAATTATCGTAGATTAATTTTTCTTCAGAATAGGTGTGCGTGTAATGATCTCCAGGATCATCAGGCTTTTTGTCAGTTCAAATTTGGTGTTTTCAAATCTTTCCAGGGCCTGTGACTGACGTTCTTTCTCCATGGAAAGCGTAGAGGAATCCAAGGCTCCGTTGGCAAAATCTTTTTCGGCAATATCATACTGTACACCGGCCAGGATGACAGCCTCTACTCTTAATTTAAGTACATTCAACTGTGCCAGTGCAGTGGTATACAATTGAACGATCTCACGTTGTATTTCTTCATACATAGCCTCCCGCTCTAACCTTGCTGTGCGGAGCTGCAACCTTTGTCGTCTGACTCTGCCTGTATAGTCGAATATTTCATCTATAGGAATACTTACTGCTGCCCCGATCGTATAAGAAGATTGGGCCGAAGTACTGTAGCTGCTGATCACGGGAACATATACGTCGGAGTAACTGACGTCTGTGCCGAACATCCCGTACTGATAACTTCCTCTTACACTGAAAAAGGATAGTGGCGACCTTCTTTCTTTTCTCAGAAAACTGGTCTCTATCTGCTCTTTGACATGTGCCATTTCATAAAGTGGTGTCTGTTTGGCATTTTCAAATAATAAGCTCAAAGGAGGAAGAGATAAATTTGTATACTCTTCTATCGGAAGAGCGGCCAGGTCTAGTATATCTAACTCTTCTACCTCCTGACTTTTTAGCACAGTGGCTGTGTTGAAAACCAGACTTATCCATAAGATGTATTTTATAATATTATGACACATTTAAACACTGAATTAGTTGTATTTTCTGGTTAATTGTTGCAAATATAAAGATATTAGTTAACGGAAGCTATTTTCATACCTTTTTATTTGGCTGATTTTATTAATAAAAGTTAATTTAAGTTTGATCAGAATGCTTCTGTCATATTGAAATAAAATAACGTTTGGTTATTCACTGTATTTTTCCCAATATCCAGACGCACATTCATCCGTGGTTGTACTTCTATGCGCAATCCGGCACCATAGTTGGGTAGCACCCCTTCTATTTTGCCCATAGTCGGGCCCATGAAACCACAACCTGTCCAGGCCGCGAAGCCCAGGTGATGTAACAATCGTTTGATACGTGTGTCACGGCTGGTATTAATCATCTGCCTGTATTCGACAATGGCTGTATGTGAACTCTTGTCGCGATACTGTCCTCTGTAATATCCTCTCAGGTCAAAGGGTGTACCGGTCAGGGTATATTTATTCAGAGGCACATTCCCATATACATTTTGAGATTGCAGCATCCATGCCAGAATTTTGCGGTTGCCTACTGATTGATATTGTCTGTACTCCATACTGACGTTGTAAAAGTTATTATCACTTCCCAGGTATTTACCATACACCATACCTCTTGCGTTGAGATAGATCCCGCGATACGAATTAGCGGGTACATCCCGTGTATCGTAGCTCAGTACGAAACCAAGGCCGGTACTGAAGTTGCTGTATCCGCTGGCTGTTCCTCCCGCGGCGATGTAAGCCGGATCATTTACGAGGTATTTCGCTGGTTTTTTCATTTTATCATAGTTTACTTCAAGCTGAGGGCCTACGAAGAAACCACTCGTTCCCAACCGGAATAAGAACCAGGGATTGATTTGTATCCCATTGTAACGATACTGACTGGTAGAGTCACTCCGTATATAATCTCTGTTGGTACTGTATCCCACACCATAATAGTTATCTTCCATATTTTATAGAGAAATTCTCCGAAGATCCGGAAACGATCGTCTTTAAAGAACAATTGCGGACGGGATGTCACATTGAATCCACCTTTAAACATCACAGCCATACCGATGGGTACCACCGAACGTATCTGGTCTTTATCTTCGGGATTTATACGGAAGGTGGCTAATGCGCTTCCTCCGATCAGTAATCCCAGATCGGGAGTGTAACTCGGACCTCCGAGAATGTTGTAACGCAGGTTGCGTTGCTTTGCAGGCTCAGGATCTACTGTCTCTGTTTTTGTAGTGTCCGGCAATACGTGATCCAGCTCTTTTTCTGAAGAGATTTCCTGGTCCACCGGAACCCAAATGTCATGTGTTTCATTAGCCGATAGGGTAGTTGTCAGGAAACATACGATCCACAACATGAATAATTTTGCTTTCATAATTTAACTTTGTAAAAGATTCGTTGCAAAGAAAACCATTTTACTGAAGTTGATGATCGGATAATGATGAATTTTAATAAAAAAATGGATAATAAATCCATTCATTTTGTATTAAATAGTTAATGATATACCCTATTTCCCTGTAAAATTCTAAGAAAGGGGATAAGAAACATCCTTTTTATTTCAGAATCTATGTATGTTTTTTACAGTGTACAACAATTATTTTCAGAGATTGTTTTCATTTTTAACGTTTTGTTTTTTATAATTTTATTGAGAGAAGATGTATTTTATATAAATAGATGAGTAGAAGTTCGTAAGTAATGATGTGCCGATCCCCTGTAGAAGACGTACGGGATGCATTGGTGTCCGGAATAAAAGGTTAACATTTGAGATCATATATTTTATTTCCATTATTAATATATCGTTTTTTACCCGGAGGATTTCAAACAGTTACATTTCCCCTATACTATCCCAATGACACTTATTGAATCCGATTTTCCCTGAAAGCCCGGAGGACTTTACTGTGCATAACCCCCAGTGAAGCGAAGCATAGCGGAGCGACTGGGGGTAGTAATCACATCACTGTCTTCAACCCCGAAGTGGGTTGAATGATTCTATCCTGAATAACCTGAATAAAACGATATAAAATCGTGCTCATATTATGTAGGATGGAGTTTCTTTACATTCAACCCACTTCGGAGTTGAAGAGATTTGTACACCCTGATACCCCCAGTCGCTCCGCTATGCTTCGCTTCACTGGGGGGTATAGACATTAAAGCCCTTTGGGCTTTCAGAGAAAATCCAAGTAAATCAGAGGAAATCGTAGTAAATCAGAGGAAATGAGTATCATCTGGATAGTTCTGTAAATCTTAAAATAGTTTTCCGGACACCAGTGCACTGCGTGTGTCTCCGCATACCGAATGGGAATGCATATATCATGCGGGATATATTCTTTTGTTGGACGTATACCGCGGAGACGCACGCCGTGCGTCTCTACAGGCAATCTCCTTCTCTGTAGAGGAAGTAAGAGAAACTCCTTTTGTGGATACGTTTATAAATAAATAGTATACCCCGTCTCTATAGCATCACGGAGCAGGATAGATGCCATGAATCAGGAACACTTACTTATAAAATGGTTTTATAGTTCGTTTTTCTATCTGTGGTCTGTGGGGCAGATCTTTTTTTATCAGACAAAGAGAGATAAAATGAAGAAAAAGGTTGAACCTCTGGTTGGTTTTTTCATGGAAGTTCATACCCATTTTCTGGCTTTGTGTTCGTTAACGGATTTAATTACGGATTTTTTTCTTTAATTCCTTCCCGAATTCATCTGTAATCACATTATTATTTATTACTTTTGCGCTCAAATTATGAAACCATTATTTTAAGTATAGCATGGCAAGTGTAATTAAATTACGTAAGGGCCTTGACATCAATCTCAAAGGCAAAGCAGCGAAGGAGTTCTTGTCTGTGAAAGAACCCGGGTTTTATGCTTTGATACCCGATGATTTTCATGGCGTCACTCCCAAAGTTGTTGTCAAAGAACAGGAGTATGTAATGGCAGGAGGACCTTTGTTTATTGACAAGAATCACCCGGAGGTTAAATTTGTTTCGCCGGTAAGCGGTGTTGTAACAAGTGTGGAGCGTGGTGCTCGCCGCAAGGTGATGAGCATAACTGTTCAGGCTGCCGAAGAGCAGGACTACGAAGAGTTTGGTAAGAAAGACGTTGCGTTGCTGAATGGTAATCAGGTGAAAGCTGCCCTTCTGGAAGCCGGGATCTTTGCTTTCTTTAAAGAACGTCCTTATCAGGTAGTCGCTAATCCGACTATTTTGCCCAAAGCGATCTTTGTTTCCGCATTTGACAGTAGCCCGCTGGCTCCTGACTTTGAATTTGCTCTGAAAGGAGAGGAAAGAAACTTCCAGACTGGTCTGGATGCACTGGCTAAGATTGCCAAGACCTACCTGAGCATTCGTGTTGACCAGAAGGCTGTTGCACTGACCCAGGCTAAAAATGTGATCGTTACAGCTTTTGAAGGACCGCATCCCGCAGGAAATGTAGGCGTGCAGATCAATCATCTCGATCCGATTAATAAAGAAGAGGTCGTTTGGACCATCGGTGCTCAGGAGGTGATTTTTATCGGTCGTCTGTTCAACACAGGACATGTGGATTTTACCCGTACTGTTGCACTGACAGGTTCGGAAGTCAAGAAAACCGGTTATTGCAAACTGAAAGTAGGTGCTTTGCTCACGGGAGTGTTCAGTGGCAACGTACATAAAGAAATAGATCTTCGTTACATCAGCGGTAATGTACTTACAGGGAAGAAAGTTTCTCCGAATGGTTTCTTAGGAGCATTTGATAATCAGTTGACTGTAATTCCCGAAGGAGATGACATTCATGAAATACTGGGTTGGATCATGCCTCGTTTCGATCAGTTCAGTGTAAACCGTTCGTATTTCAGTTGGCTGATGGGCAAAAAGAAAGAATATGTATTGGATGCCCGTATCAAGGGAGGCCATCGTCATATGATCATGTCTCACGAATATGACCGGGTACTGCCTATGGACATCATGCCGGAATATCTGATCAAGGCGATCATTGCCGGGGATATCGATCGTATGGAGCAGTTGGGCATTTACGAAGTAGCTCCGGAAGATTTCGCTTTATGCGAGTTTGTATGCTCTTCCAAAATGGAGTTGCAGCGTATTGTACGTGAAGGGTTGGACAACCTGCGTGCCGAAATGAGTTAATAATGTAAACGAAAAATATAAATGAAAGCGTTAAGAAAATTTCTCGACAAGATAAAACCGAACTTTGAAGAGGGAGGAAAGCTTTATGCGTTTCACTCTGTATTCGATGGGTTTGAGACTTTTCTGTTCGTACCCAACGAGACCTCAAAAGCAGGAGTTCATATCCACGACTCGATCGATAGCAAGCGTATCATGTCTATGGTGGTGATCGCCCTGGTGCCAGCATTGTTGTTTGGTATGTACAATGTAGGCTATCAACACTATGCTTACACAGGTGCGGAAGGTACTTTTATGCACATGTTCCTGTATGGATTGCTGGCTACCCTGCCCAAACTCATCGTTTCTTACGGAGTAGGATTGGGTATTGAATTTATTGTAGCTCAGTTGAAACAGGAAGAGATCCATGAAGGATTTCTGGTATCGGGTATCCTGATCCCTCTGATCGTTCCGGTAGACTGTCCTTTGTGGATGCTGGCCATTGCCACCGCATTTTCTGTGATCTTTGCCAAAGAAGTATTCGGAGGTACAGGGATGAACGTATTTAATGTAGCTCTGGTGGCCCGCGCGTTCCTGTTCTTTGCCTATCCGACCCGGATGTCCGGAGATATGGTATGGGTATCCGGAGAGAGTATCCTGGGACTTGGACAGAATGTAGATGGTCTCACGGCTGCTACTGCCCTGGGAGTAGCTTCTACCGCTCCGGAACCGACGGGATATCCGGCATTCTCCTGGGACATGGTCACTGGCCTTATTCCCGGTTCCATCGGTGAAACCAGCGTGATCGCTATTTTGCTGGGTGCTGCTCTGTTGATCTATACAGGAGTAGCCAGCTGGAAAATCATGGCTTCTGTTTTTGTGGGAGGCGCATTCATGGGTTGGGTTTTCAATGTGATTGGTCCGGATACCGCTATAGCTCACATGCCCTGGTACGAACATCTGGTATTGGGAGGTTTCTGTTTCGGAGCCGTATTTATGGCTACTGATCCGGTCACTGCTTCCCGTACGGAGACAGGGAAATATATATATGGATTATTGATTGGTATGATGGCGATCATTATTCGTGTACTGAATCCCGGTTTTCCGGAAGGAGTGATGCTGGCTATCCTGTTGATGAACATTTTCGCGCCGCTGATCGATTACTATGTGGTACAGGGTAACATCAACCGTCGTCTGAAGCGTTTCGCTAAGTATAACAATTTTAAACCGAATGTAAAATGAATACCAATAGTAATTCTTATACTGTCATTTATGCTTCGGTAATGGTGATTATCGTTGCTTTTGTGCTGGCTTTTATTTCTGCTTCTCTACAGGACCGGCAGCAGTCCAATGTGGAGTTGGATAAGAAAAAGCAGATCCTTTCCGCTTTGAATATCAATACAAAGGGACAGGATGCGGAGGCACTTTATAATCAATATGTAAAAGCCGACCAGATCCTGAATGCTTCCGGTGAAGTGGTGAGTGAGCAGGGTGGTTTTGAGATAGAAGTAAAAGCCGAACTGGCCAAAGACCTGCAGGCACGTCAACTGCCTTTGTATGTATGTGAAGTAGAGGGAGCCACCAAATATGTACTGCCTCTCTATGGAGCTGGTCTCTGGGGAGCGATCTGGGGATATATCGCATTGGATGAGGATAAAGATACGGTCTACGGTGTCTATTTCTCCCATGAAAGTGAAACTCCGGGACTGGGTGCTGAGATTGCTACCAGATGGTTCCAGGACTACTTCAAAGGTAAACATGTGATGAAGAACGGTACTGTAGCGTTGGGTGTGGAGAAGAATGGCAAAGTCACTGATCCGCAGTATCAGGTAGATGGTATCTCCGGTGGTACGATTACTTCTGTGGGAGTAGATGAGATGCTGAAAAGGTGCATCAGCCAATACGAGCAATTTTTAACTAAAAAGTAAAAAGGAGGAAACATTATATGAGCCAATTATTCTCGAAAAAGAACAAAGAGGTTTTCATGGCACCTCTTACACTGGACAATCCGGTAACCATACAGGTACTGGGTATCTGTTCGGCACTGGCGGTGACAGCCAAATTAGAGCCTGCGATTGTCATGGGGCTTTCCGTAACTGTGATCCTTGCTTTTGCCAATGTGATCATATCCATGTTGCGCAAAACGGTTCCCAACCGTATCCGTATCATTGTACAGTTGGTAGTGGTTGCTTCCTTAGTAACGATCGTGAGTGAGATCCTGAAAGCATTTGCCTACGATGTGAGTGTACAGCTTTCCGTATATGTAGGTCTTATTATTACAAACTGTATCCTGATGGGACGCCTGGAAGCTTTTGCTATGGCGAATGCTCCGTGGGAATCTTTCTTAGATGGTGTGGGCAATGGACTGGGATATGCCAAGATACTTATTATCGTAGCTTTCTTCCGTGAACTACTGGGATCCGGAACCCTTATGGATTTCCGCATCATTCCCGAAGTAGTGTACGAATGGGGATATATCAACAACGGTCTGATGGTAATGCCTCCTATGGCATTGATCATCTGTGCCTGTGTGATCTGGTACGAACGCAGTAAACATAAAGAATTACAGGAGAAGTAATAAAAGTCATTGATTTTTAAGTAACTGTTTTTTAATAGGAGCTTAATTTCAAAAGAATACACTATGAATGATTATTTGAGTTTATTTGTAAAGTCGATCTTTGTCGATAATATGATCTTTGCTTACTTCCTGGGAATGTGTTCCTACCTGGCAGTATCGAAGAATGTGAAAACAGCTCTGGGTCTGGGCGCGCCCCTCATGCGCGTTTCAGACATCATCGGACTGCGCTATTACCGGAAGCAGTGGCTGCCGCGCGTGGAGCTCACGCGGCTGTTTCTTGCCGCTCTGCCGGGCCTGATCCTGGGCGTGCTGGTGCTGCCCCTGATTCCGGG
>JAJBTC010000067.1 GCA_020861095.1 Bacteroides sp. | reverse complement strand
TATATGTAATTGGTGTGATTAATTCTTCGCGTATGGATAACAAAGCTTTTTTTCGGGAATGGCTTTTTCACCGCTCCATAAAGGGGCAGGACGGTAGGGGAGCTGGTAAAAACAGGAAAATAAGAGACCGGGAGTGGGAGAAGGGATCAGTTTCTTGCGTCTGCTCCCCACATCAGTTTGTTGCGCAGGGTATCGAAGAAAATATGAGTATAGCGTTTAATAACTTTGATCGTATAATCGGCCCGGCCAATTGTCAGGTGGTTGTGTTCGTGGCAGGATTCGCTGCGTCCGTCCATGGCTACCAGAAAATTGTGACTGCGGCTTTCTACTTCCAGCGTGATCTTCCAGTCGTCACAGATCACAATGGGACGGACGTTCAGACTGTGTGGGGCAACGGGGGTGATGGCAATGGTGCGTGAATGAGGCACGATAATGGGACCGCCTACACTCAATGAATAAGCCGTAGACCCGGTAGGGGTAGACACGATGAGTCCGTCTGCCTGATAGGTGTTCAGGTACACATTGTTGATAGAGGTATGGATGGTGATCATCGAAGAACTGTCTCTTTTGAGAATGGCTATGTCGTTCAGTCCGAAAGGAGGAGAAGAAAAGGTTTTCCCTGCCGCGGAAACCTCCAGTACGCTTCTCTCTTCCACCGTGTACCGGTTGTGAAAAATATCCCGGAAGGTCTCTTCCATCTCTTCCGGAGAGATGTCCGCCAGAAAGCCCAGTCGGCCTGTGTTGATTCCCAGGATAGGGATCCCTTTCCGGCCCACCCGGCTGGCAGCTTTCAGGAAGGTACCGTCGCCTCCCATGCTTATCACTATATCTGCGTCAAACCGATCCGCGTCAAATAGTTCTATATCGGAAAACTCCATCTGATAGCGGGAGCACAGGAATTCATACAGCTCTCTGTCTACACAGATCTCTACTCCGTAGCCGCGCAACAGCGTAAAAAGCTTTTCCGCGTGGGACGATTTCTTTTCCTGATAGACATTTCCGAAAATAGCAACTCTCATTCTGGTTCTTAATTTATGATACACTCTCTTGGGTACGGCAATCACCGTTTACCTGCCGGCCTGTCATAGTATATAGGAACAAGGCATTTACGCCACAACATAACATCTGGATGAAGGGAATGTTTATTGCGCGAAACAAACCAGGAGATTTACGATTGGACGAACCAACGGTGGACGAAGTTAACCAACGGTCAGCGAAGCTAATTACGATGTACGATTGAAATTACAGAAAGAATATGTTTGTAAAAGCCCCAATGTGTGACATTTTATATGCAAACATAGGAGACGCAAACATATGAAACGCAAATATGCGTCTCTACAAGTGGATGTCACCGGTCGTTCGTTTATTTGTATTCCCAATCGTAAATCGTCAATCGTCCAATCGTAAATCTTTTGTTTTTCCTGGCTGCAAAAATGGGATTTTTTTTTGGGATTGGTGGTATGGTATCGTGAATATTTGTACTTTTGTCACAAACATAAAGGGTCTTATGACGAAATTGAGTGTGAATATAAATAAGGTGGCTACGCTGCGGAATGCCCGGGGTGGCCAGATACCGGACCTGGTGAAGGTGGCTCTGGACTGTGAAGCCTTCGGTGCGGACGGGATCACGGTGCATCCCCGTCCGGACGAACGTCATGTGCGCCGGGCAGACGTGATGCAACTGAAACCCATATTGAAAACCGAATTTAATATAGAAGGATATCCCGATCCCGGATTTATGGATCTGGTACTGAAAGTAAAACCTCACCAGGTAACGCTGGTGCCGGACGATCCGGCACAGATTACCTCCAATGCCGGATGGAATACAAAGAATCATTTTGATTTTCTCACGGAGATCTTAGATGCGCTGCGGCTCGCGGGCATCCGCTCTTCCGTATTTGTAGAGGCAGATCCGGAAATGATAAGGTATGCTGCTAAAGCCGGAACCGACCGGGTAGAGCTGTATACCGAGCCCTATGCCACAGGGTATCCGAAAGATCCCGGAACGGCCGTTGCACCTTTCGTGGAGGCTGCCAGGGAGGCGCGCAGATTGGGCATCGGGCTCAATGCCGGGCACGACCTGAGCTTAGAGAATTTGAACTACCTGTATACACACATACCCTGGCTGGATGAAGTATCCATTGGTCACGCGCTGATCAGTGACGCGCTCTACCTAGGACTGGAAAAAACCATACAAGCTTACAAAAACTGTCTACACCCATGACTACACTTATGTTACTGGCCCAGGTGGCCCCTGCGGCAGTGGATTCACTGATTGCCGCGAATCCCGAACTGACTCCTGTGGTTTCCGGATCGGATATGAATCTGCTGGATATGGCATTCAAAGGAGGCTGGATCATGATTGTACTGGCTGTGCTTTCCGTGGTCTGCTTCTATATTTTTTTCGAACGCATGTATGTGATCCGTAAAGCCGGAAAAGAAGATCCGATGTTTATGGACAAGATAAAAGATTATATACTGAGCGGAGATATAAGGTCGGCACTGAATTATTGCCGGGTCACGGATACCCCTTCCGCCCGTATGATCGAAAAAGGGATCAACCGCTTGGGGCGTCCGGTGAACGATGTGCAGGCCGCTATAGAAAATGTGGGTAACATGGAGGTTGCCAAACTCGAGAGGGGCATTCCCGTGGTAGCTACCATTGCCGCAGGAGCACCGATGATCGGGTTCCTGGGTACGGTGACGGGTATGGTACGTGCCTTCTACGAAATGGCCAACGCGGGCAATAACATAGACATTACCCTGCTCTCCGGTGGTATCTATGAAGCCATGATCACCACCGTAGGTGGGTTGGTCGTAGGTATTGTGGCTATGTTTGCCTATAATTACTTAGTGATCCTGGTAGACCGGGTGGTACATAAAATGGAGGCCAAGACCATGGCTTTTATGGATCTGCTCAATGAACCGGCGAGGCGATGAAGTGGTAAGTTATAAGTTTTAAGTTGTAAGTACCATGCGGATGAAGAAGAAAGTTCTACGTTCTAAATGCCATGCGGATACGGAAATTCTACAACTTATATAATAACATGGATACTACCATTCCCAACTTAAAATCCATTACTGATAAATGATAACTTAAAACCCTCAAAATCAAAGATTATACCCCCAACCCTGAAACTCAGGACCCAGAACTTTTAACTTAAAACTTAAAACCCGGAACTTAAAACTCAACAGTCATGCTACGACGTAGAACGAAGATATCACCGGAATTCAGTATGGCATCCATGACGGATGTGATCTTTCTGTTACTGATCTTTTTTATGATCACTTCGACCGTGGTTTCTCCGAACGCGATCAAGGTATTGCTTCCGCAGGGAAAGCAGCAGACCTCTGCCAAACCCCTCACGCGGGTGATCATAGACAAAGAACTGAATTTCTACGCGGCTTTCGGCAGCGACAGGGAGCAGGCGCTCACCCTGTCAGAGCTGACTCCTTTTCTGCAAAACTGCGCGGCGCGGGAGCCGGAAATGTATGTGGCACTCTATGCCGATGAGACGGTTCCTTACCGGGAGATCGTCAAGGTATTGAACATTGCCAATGAGAATAAATTCAAAATGGTGCTGGCCACCCGTCCTCCCGAAGGGAGATAACCCACAATAGCAATAGAGAGATGGAAGAGAAGAAAAAAGGTAGATATGCAGGTGCCTTGGGTGCGTTTCTGGTGCATCTGGCACTCTTTGCTCTTCTGATCTTAGTGAGCTTTGCCCTGCCCGAGCCTACCGAAGAAGGTGGGGTGCCGGTGATGCTGGGGGAGGTACCCGACGCCTACGGCGGCTTTGATCCGGGTTCCTTGGTAGATGTGGAGGTGGTGCCGGAAGATCTGCCGGAGAGCCTTCCCACCGAATCGGTGGAACAGGATCTGCTGACCCAGGCCGACGAGGAGACGGTAGCTGTTCCTCCTAAAGCCGATCCGAAAACAGACACTCCCCAACCGGAGAAAACTGCCGCCGAGCGGGAGGCGGAAGCCCGCAGGCTGGCCGAAGAGCGTGCCGAACGCGAACGCAAAGCGGCCGAGGAAGCTGCCCGTCAGCGGGTAGCGGGTGCGTTCGGACGTGGCGCGGAGATGGGCAGTCGCGGAGATACCCAGGGAGAAGGGGCGCAGGGCAGCAGAGACGGCAACGCCTCCGAAGGGGCAACAACGGGTACGGGAGGGTACGGAACATTTAGTCTGGACGGACGTTCCCTGGGGCCGGGAGGCTTGCCCCGCCCGGCATATAACGTACAGGACGAGGGACGCGTTGTGGTAACTATCACCGTGAATCCCGCCGGACAGGTGGTGGCTACCGATATCAACCCGCAGACCAATACGGTGAATGCGGCCTTGCGGAAGGCAGCGGAAGAGGCGGCTAAGAAAGCCCGTTTCAGCGAGGTGCCCGGAGTGGGGAATCAGACAGGAACCATTACGTATTATTTTAACCTGAAATAAAGGAAGTTTTAAGTTCTAAGTAATAAGTAATAAGTACCATGCGGATACAGAAAGCCTACATTTTATCCTGTTATTTATCACTTATTACTTACTACTTATACTTATAAGTACATATTCATCGTGTATTGTATGCCTTATGTTCCGTTATTCTGTAGAGACGCGGAGAAATTTACGATTACTCCCTGCGGTCATAACCATTATCTGATCATTCACACGAAGGAACGTCGGACGAACCAACGGTCGACGCAGTCCATCGAAGATCGGCGTAGCCAAACAGGCGGTCAGCAAAGGGATGTACGATGTACGATTGAAAAGACAAATAAACGAACGATCGTTAACACCCACCTGTAGAGACGCATATTTGCGTCTCCGCGATGCAGGTCCAACACAAGGGTATGTGTCTACGCGGTTCAGGTCCGACAAAACAGGCATGCCGTATGGTATCTGTATTCCCATTCGGCAGGTAGAGACGCAAATATGCGTCTCTACAGAATACCGGAATACCATATATGCAATGAATGATGAATTAACTTAAAACTTATAACTTAAAAACGAATCATGAATACAGTTTACATGTTTTTCGCCGATGGCTTTGAAGAGATCGAAGCCTTGGCTACGGTAGATATCCTCAGACGTGCGGGGATGAGTGTGCAACTGGTATCGGTTACTGGCGATCGGAAAGTAACGGGAGCCCATGAGGTGTCTGTGCTGACAGATACGCTGTTCGAAGCCTGCGACTTCTCCGACGCAGATCTGCTGGTGCTTCCCGGAGGAATGCCCGGCGCAGCTACGTTGGGCGAACACGCCGGACTGCGTGCGCTCCTGCCGGACTATGTGAAACAGGATAAGCTCCTGGCTGCCATCTGCGCGGCTCCGATGGTCCTGGGTCAGCTGGGTCTGCTGAAAGGTAAAAAAGCCATTTGTTATCCGGGCTTTGAACATTATCTGGAAGGAGCGGAGATCGTTCGTCAGCAGGTGGTGACAGACGGACAGATCGTTACCGGCCGGGGGCCCGGTGCTGCGGTAGAGTTCGCGCTGACACTGGTAGAGAGGCTGGAAGGAAAAGAGAAGAGAGAAGAATTGATCCGGGCCATGTGCATCCATCCCTGATCTGTGACCTGTATGTCGAACGCTGTGGTTGTGGTGGCCGGAGGCAAAGGTCTCCGTATGGGACAGGAATTGCCCAAACAATTTCTCCTTCTGGCAGGTCGTCCCGTGTTGATGCACACGCTGGAGGTCTTTCACGGGTACGATCCCTCTCTGGAGATCGTGCTTGTGCTTCCCCAGGCTCAGCAGGCATACTGGTCGCGGCTGTGCAGGCAGTATGACTTTGCTGTACCCCATCGGATCGCCGACGGAGGAGAGACCCGTTTTCACTCGGTGAAAAACGGTCTGGCCCGGGTAGGCGACGCCTCCCTAACGGGTGTGCACGACGGTGTGCGCCCGTTTGTTTCCCCCACAGTGATCGGGCGCTGTTACCAGGCAGCCCGGGATTTCCGGGCGGTGGTTCCCGTGATCCCCGTAGTGGATACCGTGCGGCAGGTGTCAGGGAGCGATAGCTACACAGTAGACCGGGAAGCCTACCGCCTGGTACAGACACCCCAGGTCTTCCATACCTCCTTACTGCGGCAGGCTTACGAGCAGGAATATACCTCTTTGTTTACAGATGACGCTTCTGTGGTGGAAGCTCTGGGAGAGACCATACACCTGGTAGAAGGGAACCGGGAAAATATAAAGATTACCACCCCTTTTGATCTGAAAATAGCCAGTGCGTTGTTGCCATGTTCGACCTGACCACGCGAGATATCAAATTTATTTCCGGAGTGGGGCCCCAGCGCGCGGGGATACTCAACAAAGAACTGGGTATCTGCTCCATGCACGATCTGCTCTATTATTTCCCCTATAAATACGTAGATCGCAGCCGCATCTATCAGATCCGGGAGGTAGACGGCAACATGCCTCATATCCAGCTCAAGGGAACCATCCTGGGATTCGAGACCTTCGGCGAAGGGCGGACGAAGAGGCTGGTGGCCCATTTCTCCGACGGCACGGGAGTGGTAGACCTGGTGTGGTTCCAGGGCATCAAGTATATCCCTGGTAAGTATAAACTGCGGGAAGAATACATTGTATTCGGTAAACCCACCGTTTTCAACGGGCGCATCAACATGGCTCATCCCGATATAGAGACTCCCGCCGATCTGCGCCTCTCTGCCATGGGCCTTCGTCCCTATTACCACACCACGGAGAAGATGAAGCGCAGTTTTCTCAACTCCCAGGCGCTGGAGAAGATGATTGCCGGGGTGATGGCCCTGACCCGCGAGCCTTTGCCGGAAACCCTACCGGAGTATTTAATAGCGGAACATCACCTGATGCCCCTGACAGAGGCCCTCCGGCAGATCCATTTTCCCACCAACCCCGAACAGTTGCGCCGCGCGGAATACCGGCTGAAGTTTGAAGAACTTTTCTACATACAGCTCAACATCATGCGGTATGCCAGAGACCGGCAGCAAAAGTACAGAGGGTTTGTTTTCGGATCCGTAGGGGATATCTTCCATACCTTCTACAGCCGGAATCTTCCCTTTCAGCTGACCGGAGCTCAGAAACGTGTGTTGAAAGAGATCCGCTACGATGTAGGGTGTGGCCGGCAGATGAACCGTCTGTTGCAGGGAGATGTAGGGAGCGGAAAGACGCTGGTGGCGCTGATGAGTATGCTGATGGCGCTCGACAATGGATACCAGGCTTGCCTGATGGCACCCACGGAGATCTTAGCCCATCAGCACTACGAGACCATCCGTGAATTGCTCCACGGCATGGATGTGCGTGTGGAGCTGCTCACAGGCTCTGTGAAAAGAAAAAAGCGCGAGCCCATTCTCTCCGGTCTGCTCACCGGGGATGTACAGATCCTGATCGGTACACACGCAGTAATAGAAGATACGGTGCATTTTTCTTCGCTGGGATTGGTGGTGATCGACGAGCAGCACCGTTTCGGAGTGGCTCAGCGGGCCCGGCTCTGGGGTAAGAACAGGCAGCCTCCCCATGTGCTGGTGACGACGGCTACTCCCATCCCACGCACCTTAGCCATGACGGTCTACGGAGATCTGGATGTCTCAGTCATAGACGAGTTGCCCCCCGGGCGCAAACCCATCACCACCAGCCATCAGTTCGATAACCGCCGGGAAAGCCTCTATCGGTTCATACAAAGTCAGATAGACGAAGGACGCCAGGTCTATATCGTGTATCCCCTGATCAAGGAGAGCGAGAAGATCGATCTCAAAAACCTTGAAGAGGGCTATATGCATATCTGTGAAGAATTTCCCGGTTGTAAGGTCTGTAAGGTACACGGCAAGATGAAGCCGGCGGAAAAAGAGGAACAGATGCAGCGTTTTGTGAGCGGAGAAGCCCAGATCATGGTGGCCACTACCGTGATCGAAGTCGGGGTGAACGTGCCCAACGCCTCGGTGATGGTGATCGAGAACGCCGAGCGGTTCGGACTCTCGCAACTGCATCAGCTGCGCGGGCGGGTGGGGCGTGGAGCCGACCAGTCGTATTGCATCTTGGTGACTAACTACAAACTCTCCGAAGAGACCCGCAAACGTCTGGAGATCATGGTGCGCACCAACGACGGATTTGAGATTGCCGAAGCAGACCTGAAGCTGCGCGGCCCCGGCGACCTGGAAGGTACGCAGCAGAGCGGTATTGCTTTCGATCTGAAGATCGCTCACATCTCCCGGGACGGGCAACTGATGCAGTATGTCCGGGAAATAGCCGAAAAGATCATTGAGGCCGACCCCAACGGGGAAAGAGCGGAGAATTCCCTGTTGTGGCAACAGTTAAAAGTGTTACGAAAAACGAATGTGAATTGGGCTTCAATCAGTTAAAGAATTGTTAAGAACCTCCGCCCTTCTGAAGTATGCTCTAAAACATATTTCTTGTCTATCCCTCCTGTATTTAAGCATTTATGGCACGTTTTTCAGGGATTGTTCATGCCAGATCCACAAAAAAGTTAAGGTTTTCTTTCTCATATCACTGATATTTAGTATCTTTGGAAGAATTTTTTTCAAGCAATAGAAAGATAACCTTCAAATAGGACAGCAGATGATTGAGAAAACATTAGTTATCTTAAAGCCGTGTACCGTACAGCGTGCGCTTATCGGAGAGATCCTTCAACGGTTCGAACGGAAAGGGTTGCGTCTGGCAGGCATGAAGATGATGCAATTGACGGATGAGGTTTTAAGCGAACATTATGCTCACCTGAGTGAGAAGCCCTTTTTCCAGCGTGTAAAGGATTCCATGATGACATCTCCTGTTGTGGTATGCTGCCTGGAAGGGGTAGACGCGATTCAGGCGGTCCGCGCATTGGCAGGGCCAACCAATGGTCGTCTGGCAGCTCCGGGCACGATCCGGGGTGATTACAGCATGAGTTTTCAGGAAAATATTGTACATACTTCCGATTCTCCGGAGACGGCAGCCCTCGAGCTCAGTCGTTTTTTCGCGCCGGAAGAGATTTTCCACTACGAACAGGCCACCTTCCCCTATCTATATGCTTGTGATGAGTATTAATTGAAATGAAGCAAACAAAGGACATGAAATTGAAGTGGATACAAACACTGACACTTGCCGCCGCAGCCTTATTCAGCCTGAATTCTTATTCACAGGATCTGATCGCCCGCCAGGCACCTATTGATAAAAAACTGAAAACGGTAGATTCGCTGGCTCTGCAAAAGCAGATCAAAGCGGAACAGGCGGAATATCCGGCGCTGGATATCTATCCGAACTGGACCAACCAATTCGTCAACTCATACGGAAGCACGGCTATCGTTCCGGATATGTATGAAATAGATCTGACGGATTTTGCTATGCCTACCACCAATACCCGTATCACTTCTCCGTTCGGACCCCGCTGGAGACAGATGCACAACGGTATTGATATCAAAGTACAGATCGGAGATACGATTGTTTCCGCTTTCGACGGGAAAGTGCGTATCGTGAAGTTCGAACGCCGCGGATACGGCAACTATGTGGTGATCCGTCATGACAATGGGCTGGAGACGGTGTACGGCCACCTTTCCAAGCACCTGGTGAAAGAAAACCAGCTGGTGAAAGCCGGTGAGCCCATCGGTCTGGGAGGCAATACGGGACGTTCTACCGGTTCGCACCTGCATTTCGAGACCCGCTTCTTAGGTATACCCATCAACCCGGCCCTGATGTTTGATTTTCCACGGCAGGATATTGTCGCAGACACCTATACGTTCCGCAAAAATACGAAAGGAAATTCCAAAGGCGGTTCCAATACTCAGCTGGCTGGCAACGGTACCATTAAGTATCACAAAGTGAAGTCCGGTGATACCCTATCCAAAATCGCCAAACAGCAAGGCGTATCCATTGATACGTTGTGCAAGCTGAATGGTATCAAGCGGACCACTACCTTGCGCATCGGGCAGGTATTGCGTTGCTCGTAACCTGTAAGCAAAGCCGGGCACAGGGCAGAGGGTGTGTTAGCAATGCGAAAGCATCCCTGTATCCGGTATGTAAAAAGACATTCTTCCTTTAAAAAGACCTCGTTCCTTGTTCCTGATTCATGGTATATATTCTACTCCGGTATCCTGCAAAGAGATGGATGAGTAGAGGAATCGGTCGACGCAGTCCATCGAAGATCGGTGTAGCCAACCAGGCGGTCGGCAAAGGGATTTACGAGGTACGATTGAAAAGACACATATGCTAACGATCGATAACATCCACCTGTAGAGACGCATAGTTGCGTCTTAGCACACCAAATGGAAATATATACCATGCGGATGCATGTTTGTCGGACGTGCATCGCAGAGACGTACGCTTCTGTATTGGACCTGTATTGCGGAGACGCAAATATGCGTCTCTACAGGGAGGGAGATGATAACGTTGAGGGATTGTCTTCTCCATCGTAAATTGTTCCATCATCAATCAGTTCATCTCTCCATTCCTCTACGCTTCCCCTTCCCCAAGACTGGAATCGGCTGTCCTTTCAGGATCTGGAAGAACGCCTGTTTAACTACATCTACCACCTGATAGACTGCATCGACCCCCTTGGTCAACTGCAGCGACCGTCTGATTGACTGTGTTGATCTGCCCTTCAGTACGTAGAACCCCGTTATTTACTTAAAGAGGTTAAAAACGGTTAGATTCTGAGAAAGTAAAATCTATTTTGAAAGAGCTCTTTTCATTATTCTTGATTTATTGCTACCTTTGTAATCAATTTACAAGGAGATGAAAAATACCAGATCACAATTTGAACATGTCATAGCCCTTTGCCGGGATCTGTTTGTCAAGAAGCTTCACGACTATGGGCCTTCCTGGCGCATCCTGCGTCCTGCCTCTGTCACCGATCAGATCTTTATCAAAGCCAACCGCATCCGGAGCATAGAGACCAAAGGGGTGAATCTGGTGGACGAAGACATCCGCTCGGAATTCATTGCCATTGTCAATTACGGTATCATTGGGCTGATGCAACTGGAAAAAGGATATGGCGATCCGACCGATACGACGGTGGAAGAGGCCATTACCCTGTATGATCGCTTCGCGCAGGAAGCCCTGGAGCTGATGATGGCCAAGAACCACGATTATGACGAAGCGTGGCGAAGCATGCGCATCAGTTCGTATACAGATCTGATCCTGATGAAGATTTTCCGTACCAAACAGATCGAATCTCTGGAAGGAGATACACTGGTATCCGAAGGGATTGATGCCAACTACATGGATATGATTAATTATTCGGTTTTCGGGTTGATCAAAATAGAATTTGGAGAATAAGACCACACATACGATACTCTTGATATGGACCCATCTCTGCCGGTTTGTGCTGGCCGGATTGTTCCTCTTTTCCGGATTTGTCAAAGCCGTAGATCCGCCGGGATTTACCTATAAGATACAAGACTATCTGGCAGCCTTCGGGGTGGCCGGATGGTTCCCATTCTTCTTTCCGTTGTTTGTGGCCATCTTTGTCTCTGCTATAGAGTTCTGTATCGGTGTATTCCTGTTTTTCGGCATCCGCAAGCACCTGTCCGTTACTCTGGCATTGCTGTTGATGCTTTTTATGACTCCGTTCACCTTGTATCTGGCCATTGCCAATCCGGTATCGGATTGCGGATGTTTCGGAGATGCCTGGATACTGACCAACTGGCAGACCTTCTGGAAAAACGTGTGTTTGTTGATCGCGGCTGTGACCCTGTTCCGCTGGCGGAAACTCATGGTACGCTTCATCAGCCGCAAGTCCGAATGGCTGGTCTCCATGTATACCCTGATCTTTATTTTCTTTCTCTCCTTCTATTGCCTGCGTTATCTGCCGATATTGGATTTCCGGCCCTACCGGATCGGTACCGATATCCGCCAGGCCATGGCTATTCCCGAAGGAGCGCGGCCGGCAGTGGTAGAAACGGTGTTTATCCTGGAAAAGGAAGGAAAGAGGCAGGAATTTACCCTGGAAAACTATCCCTATGCAGACAGTAGTTGGCAATTTGTAGACAGGAAGGATGTGGTATTGGAAAAAGGCTACGAACCTCCGATCCATGATTTCTCTCTGACGGAGACGCAGACCGGTGAAGACATCACCGATCTGGTATTGACGGATCCCGGCTATAGCTTTCTGTTGGTGGTTCACCGGGTAGAACGGGCAGACGACAGCCGTATTGATCTGATCAATGAGATCTATGACTACAGCCTGGAGCATGGGTATGGTTTTTACGCGCTCACCTCTTCGCCCGACGAGGAGATTGAATCGTGGAGAGACCGGACCGGAGCGGAGTATCTGTTCTGCCGGGTAGATGACATTACCTTGAAAACCATCATACGGGCCAATCCGGGATTGCTGCTCATCCGCGACGGAGTGATCCTCCGGAAATGGAGCAATGCCCGCATACCCGATGAATATGTGTTGCACGATAAATTAGAGAATCTGGAGCTGGGACAGTTGGAGGTACCCCGGGACGCTTCTACCATCGGCAAGGTTTTTTTCTGGTTTGTCATCCCTTTGCTGCTGGTATTGGTTGCGGACTTTTTCTTTATCAAAAGAAGAGACTCCGGGAAAGAAGAAGATACATATCACATAAACCCTTTAATAACAAACAAAATGAGAAAAAACATTGTTGCAGGAAACTGGAAAATGAACAAGACCCTTCAGGAGGGTATCGAACTGGCTACCTCTTTGAACGAAGCATTAGCCGGAGAAACACCTAAATGCGATGTGGTGATCTGTACTCCTTTTATCCACTTAGCCTCTGTGACCCCTGTCGTAGATGCGGAGAAGATCGGTGTAGGGGCGGAAAACTGCGCGGACAAAGAGGCGGGTGCGTATACCGGAGAGGTCTCTGCCGCTATGGTTGCTTCTACCGGAGCCAGGTATGTGATCCTAGGACACTCTGAGCGTCGCGCCTATTACGGAGAGACGGTAGAGATCCTGCGGGAGAAGGTCAAACTGGCGCTGGCCAACGGGCTGACTCCTATTTTCTGTATCGGTGAGGTATTGGAAGAGCGTGAGGCCGGAAAGCAGAACGAGGTCGTTTTCGGACAACTGGCTTCCGTATACAGTCTTTCTCCGGAAGATTTCTCTAAGATCGTATTGGCTTATGAGCCGGTATGGGCCATCGGTACGGGTAAGACCGCTACCTCCGCCCAGGCGCAGGAGATCCATGCGTATATCCGCTCTACGATCGCAGAGAAATACGGTCAGGAGATCGCCGACACTACTTCTATCCTGTACGGAGGAAGTTGCAACGCGTCTAACGCGGCGGAATTGTTTGCCAACCCCGATGTGGATGGCGGACTGATCGGCGGCGCTTCTCTGAAGGTGGCTGATTTCAAAGCGATCATTGACGCGTTTTAATAGCACCATATTTATCAGAGGATGTGTCAAAAGTGTACACACAGGATAGAACCCTGTCGGAGATTCCTATAGGATTGACACATCCTCCTATTCTTTTTTATATATGAGAAATTATCTGTTTTATCTCTGTCTGTTGCTCCTGTCGGGCAGTTCTTTATCTGCCACCGCGCAGGAACGGAATATAGTACGGGATCTGCAACGTTATGAGCCCGGGCAAGGCCGTGTAACGATCCATCAGGATCCCCGTCTGGAAGCGTTGGTCGGAAGACAAAACCCCGCAGGTGACGGTGTGTTGAAAGTTTCCGGATACCGGGTACAGGTATATGCAGGTAATAATTCCCGTGAAGCACGCGACCAGGCACAGAATACAGGCAATCGGGTGAAGAATTATTTCCCGGAGATGAAGGTGTATACCTCTTTTATCTCTCCCCGCTGGCTCTGCCGCGTGGGTGACTTCCGCAGCATTGAAGAGGCCAATGCGGCCATGCGCATGCTGAAAAGTACAGGGGTTTTCCGGGAAGTATCTATTGTAAAAGAACAAATAAACATCCAGCTATAAACAACACTATGTCTGAGAATGAAGAAACATCTCCTGTACTGGAGGAACTGAAAGGACATTATCAAAGTATACTGACACTTCTGGGTGAGGATGCCCAGCGGGAAGGTCTGCTCAGGACACCCAGGCGTGTGGCCAAGGCCATGCTTACCCTGACCAAAGGATATCGGATGGACCCGCACGAAGTGCTCCGCTCCGCCCGGTTCCAGGAGCCTTACAGCCAGATGGTTATTGTGAAAGACATTGATTTCTTTTCACTTTGCGAGCATCACATGCTTCCTTTCTACGGGAAAGCACATGTGGCTTACATCCCCAATGGATACATCACCGGTCTGAGCAAGATAGCCCGTGTGGTGGATATCTATTCGCACCGTTTGCAGGTGCAGGAACGGCTGACGCTCCAGATCAAAGAGTGTATCCAGGAAACATTGAACCCGCTGGGGGTGATGGTGGTTGTGGAGGCCAAGCACATGTGTATGCAGATGCGCGGGGTGGAGAAGCAAAATTCTGTGACCACTACCTCCGATTTTACCGGAGCCTTTAACCAGGCCAAGACGCGGGAAGAATTTATGAACCTGATCCGTCACAACGGGACAGCTTCTTTCTGACAGGACTGCTACTTGCTGCCGGACTGCCCTCTGCTTCTTTAGAAGGGATAAGGGTATACCTCTGTATGTTTCAGGAGGGAAGTACCACCCGGTCGCCCAGGTGTTTGGCCATTGTATTCTGTATCTCCCGCATTTCCATGTACCGTTTCATGACGTTGTTGCATTTCTCTTCGTCATTCACAATGGCAGGGTCTTGGAGAGCCTGACGCAGGTGGCGGACCTCTTCGGTTACAATGGCACTTTTGAAGTTGACCATGAGCATAGGCACCAGTTCCACCAGGCGTTCTGCTTCACTCACCAATGTCTGGGTCTTCGAGTGATATTTACTGAGTTCGTATCTGATATTGATCAGATCTGCGCTGATTCGGCTGATCTCCGGGTCGGGATGTGCCAGGAAGTACCGTTGTGCTACAAAACCTTCATCTTTCAGATGTTCCAATGCTTCGGTCAGGATCTGGCGATGTTGTTTGTGATGGAAAGAAAGGTCATCCGCTCTGAGATCGTTATCGATGTATTCGATCACCGTAAAGTCCCTTTCTCCTTCTTCCCCGTCTATTTTGCACATGACTTTCTCACCGTGACGGATCAGTACCTGTATAATCAGACGCTCGATCTGATAAAACTCCTGGTTCTCTTTTCCCTCCTGTGGTATATAAGACAGGTAATCATCCTGAAAAGGCGGGGTCGGCTGTCCGTTCTCCTGCGGAGCTGTCGGCATCTGTGGTGAAGGTTGAGGCGATTGGTACCCTTTCTCCTTCTGGTGGGCTATCAGTTTGGCTACTTCCGCAACCAATAGTTTTTCTTCTACATGCAGCAACTGGCTGCACTCTTTGATGTATACCGATCGTACAATCGCTTCCGGTATCACGGAAATACTCCGTACGATGTCGTTGATCAGTTCCGCCCGTTTCAGCGGGTCTTTCCCGGCTTCATCCAGCAGCAGATCGGTCTTGAAACGGATGAAATCCACTTCGTGCGCTGTAATGTAATTCTGAAAGTCGGTCGCGTTGTGTTTCCGTGCGAAGGAGTCGGGATCTTCCCCATCGGGCAGGAGTACCACTTTGATGTGCATTCCCTCTTCCAGCAGCATATCAATCCCCCGGATAGAAGCCTTGATGCCTGCCTTGTCTCCGTCGTAAAGTACGGTGATGTTGTTGGTAAACCGGTGGATCAGGCGTATCTGTCCCGGCGTGAGTGAAGTACCCGAAGAAGATACTACATTCTCTATACCCGATTGGTGCATGGAGATCACATCCGTATACCCTTCTACTAAGAAGCAGCGGTCTTGTTTCACGATCGCCTGTTTGGCAAAATAGATCCCGTATAGTTCACTGCTCTTGTGATAGATCTCCGATTCGGGCGAGTTGACGTACTTGGCCAGCTTCTTATTGTCTGTTCCCAGGATACGTCCTCCGAAGGCTACTACTTTTCCCGATAGGGTATGTACCGGAAAGATCACCCTGCCCCAGAAACGATCCCGTATCTTCCCGTCTTCCGTCTCGTAGGCCAGGCCGGTTTTGAGTAGGAATTCCTTTTTGAATCCTTTTTTCTGTGCCTCTCTGGAGAGAGCATCCCGTTCGTTGATACTGAATCCCAACTGGAACTTCTCGATCGTGTCGTCGCGAAAACCGCGCTGGCGGAAGTAGGCCAGACCTATGCTTCTGCCATCGGCGTGATTTTTCAGGATGTTGCAGAAATAGTCGCGGGCGAAGGTATTGACCACAAACATACTTTCCCGCACATTCTGCGCTTGTTTCTCTTCCTGGCTCAGCTCCCTTTCCCTGACCTCGATGTGGTATTTCCGGGCCAGGAACTTCAGGGCTTCGTAATAGGTGAGCTGTTCATGCTCCATGATGAAATGGACGGCATTGCCTCCTTTTCCGCAACTGAAACATTTGCACAGTCCTTTGGCCGGAGAGACACTGAAAGAAGGGGTTTTCTCGTTGTGGAAAGGACACAGTCCTACATAGTTGACCCCCCGTTTCCTGAGTGTCACAAAGTCCGATACCACATCAACGATCTGAGCGGCATCCAGGATCCTGTCTATAGTGGCCTTGTCTATCATATGTCCCGTTTTACGCACACAAATGTACGTCTTATTTTCGGATAATCCAATCTTATGCCGATTCCGGAAAACGCAAGAGAACCGAAGCCTTTCCGGGGTGTAAAAGGAGAGGTGCGCATCATCGGATCCGGAATCCCGGTGGAGTTTCTGGCAGATAGTAGTTTATTGGATACGGTGCCTGATCTGTTGTGTATAATCTTCCATAGCCCGCCGGATCACATCGTATGCCCCCTCCTTGCCATAGATACCTATGAGTTCCATGCGTGGATGTTTATTGGGTAGCAGATCTTTGTAAGTGGTGAAGTAATGTACCAGCCGGTCGATGATCTTTTCGGGCAGTTGACTGATGTCATCATAGTTCCCATACACCAAATCGTTCTTCAGTACACCGATGATCTTATCATCCGCCTGCTGGCTATCTAAGAGCCTGAGTCCGCCGATGGGACGGGCTTTCACTATGATATCTCCGTGGGTTACGTCTTTTTCCGTCAGGATACAGATATCCAGCGGGTCGTTGTCTCCCTGGATATCGGTGCGGCTGAGTGTCAGGTTGGTGAGTTCCGCTACCTGATCTGCGCAATACGTCCGGGGCAGGAAGCCATAGAGCGCAGGGACGATGTTGGAATATTGCTGCGGACGGTCTATGGAGAGATAGCCAGAGGGTTTGTCTACTTCGTACTTCACTGTATCGGTAGGTACGATCTCTATGAAAGCGGTGACTTCCTGGGGTACGTTCTCTCCCAGCGAAATTCCATGCCAGGGATGGGCTTTATGTTTATACATGACTTGTCCGGATTATAAGAAGTTATATGGATCAGAGATCTGTTATGAGGAAACAACAACCCAGGTGCTGCGGATGTTTGTTTTTTCTGGGTGGTTTTTATAGATTGACGGTTGCATAGACGGGGAGAATTACTGATGTACTGATTGACGAACCAGCGGTGGGCACATTCAACCAACGGTCGGTAAAGTTAATTACAATGGAAAAGACAAATAATCTGATGAAGGTATTCACTTGTAGAGATGCACATCAATCAGGCGTGGGTCTGCTCCGTCTTCTTCATATACTTTTTTGTATTTGATGAACTCCGGAGGTGCGGCACTGTTCAGCCCCGGATCAATCGTTTGTATTTGCTATAACTGTTTTATATCAACTGTTTATGGTTTTTCCTTACCTGGAGTATTTTAAACTTTAATATCTGTACCATCTATTCCAATGACAATCATTTCTCCTGAAAAGCCCGGAGGGCTTTACTGTGCATAACCCCAGTGAAGCGCAGTGAAGGGCCTTGCCCGTAACGAAGAGACTGGGGGTAGTCACGTATACACCTCTTTTCAACCCCGAAGTGGGTTGAATATGGAAATACGCCCTTTCATATAGTATGAATAGGATTTCACATCATTTTATACCTTAGAAAATCATTCAACCCACTTCGGGGTTGGAGACAGTGATGTGATCACTACCCCCAGTCGCTCCGCTATGCTACGCTTCACTGGGGGTTAGTCACAGTAAAGCCCTCCGGGCTTTCAGAGAGAATGAATGTCATTTGGATAGTATAGGGGAAATGTAATCATTTGAAATCTTCCGAGTAAAAAAATGGATATAAATAAGTGAAATAAATTATATGATCTCAACTGTTAACGATTTATTCCGAACACCAGGGCAACTATGTGTCTGGTATGTTTGCATCTGAAATGTAACGTATGGGGATTTACAGAATGTAATTTCAATCCTACATCGTAAATCCTTTTGCTGACCGCCTGGTTGGCTACGCCGATCTTCGATGGACTTCGTCGACCGTTGATTCAGTCAATCGTAAATCAGTAAATCTTCCATCTCTCTTTCTTTTTTACTGAAGATTGCGACGTATCTGGGTCAGGTACTTTTTCATACCTTCCGCGTCTTTGTCCCGGATGATCTCCAGCAGGTTCTTCAGCTCCCGGCGTATGTTCTCTACCTGTGCCGGGGTGCGGGGGTTGAAGAGGATCTCCTGCAACAGGTAGTCGTCTTCGTTGAGCAGTCCCTTTGCGATAGCCATGTGCTTTTTAAACGTAGTACCCGGAGCCTCCTGGTGTTTCATGACCGCGGAGAATACCAGGGTAGAGACAAACGGGATCGAGAGCGAATAGGCCACTGTCTCGTCGTGCTCATCAAAGGTATATTCAAAGATATTCAGGTTGAGGCTCTGGTAGAGGTCTTTGAAAAAGACTTTTCCCAGATGGTCGCTCTCACTGATCACGATGGCACTTTCGCTGCTCAGGTTGCTGAGACTGGCAAAGGTGGGGCCAAACATCGGATGGGTAGATACATACCGGAAGTCGCTCTCTTCGTAAAAGGATTTCAGTCCTGTCTTTACGGAAGCGATATCACTCAGGATGCAGTCTTTGCCCAACGCGGGTATCACCTGCCGGAAAGCCTCTAAGGTATATTTCACTGTAACCGCGTTGATCACCAGTTCCGGTTCAAATTCCCGGATCTCTTCCAGCGTGGTGAAACGATATGTGTTGTAGACAAATCTCAACTGATGAGGATTGGTGTCGTACACGGCTGTTTCGTGCTGGAAGCTCAATATGTCAGTGAAGAAGGAACCCATCTTTCCGGCTCCCAATATCAGGATTCTCATATGATTTACCTTTTGCTAGGATTATTTAGCATTGATGATCTCTATCTGCTGACGCACAGATTCTTCATGGATCGCTTCGAAGACCTTTTTCATAAAGTCTGCGTCCATACCGCAGGCCTCTCCCCGAGCCCCTCTTTTTTCGAGGATCTCGTTGTAGCGTCCGGTCTGTAGTACCGTGATGTCGTGTTCCTTCTTGTAAGTACCAATCTCCCGTGCAATGCGCATGCGTTTGGCCAGTTCCTCGATCAGGTTGTTGTCGCACTCATCGATCTGTTTGCGAAGCTCAGTCAGATTTTCTGTTGTCTGTGTTTCTTTACGGATCACCAGCAGGTTCAGGATATAATCCAGTACGTCCGGGGTCACCTGCTGCGACGCGTCGCTCCATGCCTTGTCCGGATCGCAGTGGCTCTCTACGATCAGTCCTTCGAAATTCAGGTCCATAGCCTGCTGACAAAGGGGAGCGATCAGTTCGCGTTTTCCTCCGATGTGGCTGGGGTCACAGAAGATCGGCAGATCGGGATAGCGACGGTGCAGCTCGATGGGTATATGCCATTGGGGCAAGTTGCGGTAGATCTTCTTGTCGTAGCTGCTAAATCCCCGATGGATCACACCCAGACGTTTCAGACCCGCGTTGTAGATGCGTTCCAGAGCACCGATCCAGAGTTCCAGGTCCGGGTTTACCGGATTTTTGATCAATATCGGAATATCCACTCCTTTCAGTGCGTCGGCAATCTCCTGTACCGCAAAAGGGTTGGCTGTGGTACGGGCACCGATCCACAATATGTCTATGCCCGCTTTGAGCGATTCGTATACATGTCTGGCAGTAGCTACTTCGGTAGAGACATACATTCCGGTCTCTTTCTTTACGTTTTTCAGCCAGGTAAGTCCTTCTACGCCGATGCCTTCGAACCCACCCGGTTTGGTGCGGGGTTTCCAGATCCCGGCACGGAATATCTTCAGTCCTTTGTCTGCCAGCTGGCGTGCCGTGCACATCACTTGTTCTTCCGTCTCCGCACTACACGGTCCGGCGATCACGATAGGTCTTTTGGGCTCCATGCCCGGTAATAAGATTGATTCGAATTCCATTGTTATCTGTTTTTTTTAGTTCGTTATTGTAATTGGTGTCCTGTAGAGACGCAAGGCTTGCGTCTCAGCGTGCCGCATGGGAATGTATGCTATAGGAATGTATATTTTATTGATATATAGTTTTTGTTGGACATACATCGCGGAGACGCACGCCGTGCGTCTCTACAGGTAATTCCGGTTAATATACTTATTTGATAACCTCTTTGATCCTTCTCAGTGCTTCGGCCAGTTTCTCCTCTTTGCAACACAAAGAGATGCGCACGAAACGTTTTCCGTTGTCTCCGAAAATAAATCCCGGTGTCAGGAACACCCGCGCCTGATGCAAGACTTTCTCGGTCAGTTCTTCCACATCGGCACAGCTATCGGGTATCTTTCCCCAGAGAAACATACCCACCTGCTTTTCGTCGTAGGTGCATCCCAGTGTCCGCATGATCTCTCCCGCCAGTTGCCTGCGGCTGCGGTAGTTGGCATTGTTGGCTTCGTACCAGTCGCGGTCTGCCTCTAAGGCCGTAGTCGCTGCCAGCTGCATGGCGCGGTACATGCCACTGTCTACGTTGCTTTTGACTTTCAGTATCCATTGGATAAACTGCGGGTTGGAGGCTACCATGCCGATGCGCCAGCCGGGCATGTTGTGGCTTTTGCTGAGTGAGTTCAGCTCGATGCAGCACTCCTTAGCCCCGGGTACGGAAAGTATGCTCAGGGGATGTTCGTTCAGAATGAAACTGTACGGATTGTCGTTCACCACTACGATGTTGTGCCGGCGGGCAAAATCAACTAATTTCCGGTAGAGTTCCGGTGTCGCGTTGGCCCCTGTAGGCATGTTGGGATAGTTGGTCCACATCAGTTTCACCCGGCTCAGGTCCATCGCTTCCAGTTCATCAAAATCAGGCATCCATCCCTTCTCTTCCCGGAGGTTGTATGTCACGATCTCTGCTCCGAGCAGGGTGCTCAGGGAGGTATAGGTCGGATAGCCCGGATCGGGAACCAGTACCTGCTCTCCCGGATTCACAAATGCCAGGGTAATGTGCAGGATGCCCTCTTTCGAACCGATCAGCGGTTGTATCTCCGTGGCCGGATCCAGTTCTACCTGATACCAGCGTCGGTACCAGCGGGCAAATGCCTGTCTCAGTTCCGGGATACCTATGTAGGGCTGATAACCATGTCCCGCCGGGTCCTGCGCCTGTTCGCACAACGTCTTCAACGTTTCTTCGGAGGGAGGCATGTCGGGACTTCCTACACCCAGACTGATCACATCTTTGCCTTCGGCGTTCATCTGTGCTACTTCCTTGAGCTTGCGCGAGAAGTAGTATTCGCTCACACCGGACAGCCGCCGGGCCGGAGCGATCTTATAGGCTTGATTTTCCTTCTTCATATTCTCCCAATGTTTTGAGTTGTTTGGTCAGGGGGGCAATGGCCGTGAGCGATTGTTTGAAACGCAGATAGTCCGTGAATACCACATCTACGTAGAACTGGTATTCCCATTCCCTGCCAATGATGGGTAGAGACTGTATCTTGGTCAGATTGATGTTGTAGAAAGAAAGGATGGAGAGCACCTGCGACAGGCTTCCTTCGGCATGGGGAAGCATGAATACCAGACTGGCTTTGTTGGTCGGAAGGTTGTGCCGGAGCTCTTCTACCTGCCAGGGATCCGCCACCACCAGAAAGCGGGTGAAGTTGTGCTTGTTGGTCTCGATGCCTTCCTGCAGGATCTTCATCTCATACAGTTCGGCGGCCGCCTTTGAACAGATGGCGGCATGTCCGTGCATCTGTTTGTTCCGGATGGTCTCCGCGCTCAGGGCGGTATCTTCTTCTTCTACTACTTTGATGTGCGGGTGCTGGTTCAGGAAATCCCGGCACTGCATCAACGCGATCGGGTGGGAGTGTACTTCGGTGATGTTTTCCCAGGTGTCCCCGGGCAGGCAGACAAAGCTGTGCGAGATACGCAACTTGCATTCGCCGATGATCTGCGTGCCACTCTGGCGGAGCAGTTCGTTGTTGTACAACAGACTACCTGCAATGGTGTTTTCGATGGCCAGCATGCCTATGACATGGTTGTCGCGCCGGATGGAGTGGAATACCTCTTCGAAAGTGGGGCAACAGATCAGTTCGATCTCTTCTCCTTCGAAATACGTGTGCGCGGCGATGTCGTGAAACGAGCCTAAGGTTCCCTGAATTGCTATTGTTTTCATCTCTTGTTAGGTGATATAAAAAAATCCCGCATCCATGACGGAGCGGGATTTTGCTATTTATTGTCCATTTATTCGTTCTTAAGTAACCTGTCACTTGCTACATACAAACTCCCGCTCTACTTTCTTTCCAAAAAAGTAAAAGTAAAAAAAGAAGTAATATGCATACGTAAATGGGTTCATCGATTGCTTTTTATTGCGAATTCTGACGCAAAAGTAATACTTTTATCTAAATTGCCAATAAAAAATGATATTTTTTTTCTCTTCATTTCTTTGGGCGGTCAAAGAAACGAAGCCAGGAAAGCGAAACCAGGAGATTTACGATTGGACGA
>JAJBTC010000009.1 GCA_020861095.1 Bacteroides sp. | reverse complement strand
ATGTACCAAGGGCACTATACCAGATATACAAAACGGCGCAGAAAATACAAGAAAAACAGAGTGAGATATACAAAAGTGATACCTCGCATACCATGTATAACTACAAACTATCTGAATAATCTCTATTGCTTCCATAAACAGACTGTTATGAGTAATCAACGACGAAACTTTTTAAAAGGAATATTTGCTACCGGCGCTCTGCTTGCGGGTAATAAACTATGGGGATCTTCCCGGGAAGTTATTTCTTCTTTTGAATCCGTAGCCGATCCGGAAAAAAAGGAGTTCACAACAACTGATGTCCTGAAAGGAATGCCTATCCGGGCTACTTTTCTGGATGAGATCAGTTGGGACATCCCTCATCAGAACTGGGGCTATAAAGAATGGGATGAGGACTTCAAAGCAATGAAAGCGATGGGTATCCAGACCGTAGTCATGATCCGTTCCGGATTGGGAAAATGGATTGCCGCTCCTTTCCGGTCCCTTCTTTCCAGAGAAGACCTCTATTATCCGCCTGTAGATCTGGTGGAAATGTTCCTCACGCTGGCAGATACATACGGCATGGCTTTCTATTTCGGACTTTACGACTCGGGCAAATACTGGCAGGAAGGATTGTTCCAGCGTGAAATAGACCTGAATCGTTACCTGATCGATGAAGTCTGGGAGAAGTACGGTCACCATCGTTCCTTCCGGGGATGGTATCTCTCTCAGGAGATCAGTCGCCGTACCAAAAATATGTCGAGGATCTATGCGTACATGGGAAAACACGCCAAACAGATCTCCGGTAACCTTCCCACCATGGTTTCTCCCTATATCCATGGAGTAAAAACAGATCAGGTCATGGCCGGCGACAAACCCCTTTCGGTACGGGAACATGAAGAGGAATGGAACGAGATCCTGGGAAACGTGGAAGGAGTAGTTGATATCATGGCGTTCCAGGACGGTCAGGTAGACTACCATGAACTGTACGACTATCTCGTGATCAATAAAAAACTGGCAGATACCTACCAGATCAGGTGCTGGACCAATATAGAATCTTTCGATCGGGACATGCCTATCCGTTTTTTGCCGATCAAGTGGGAAAAGCTTCTTTTCAAACTGGAAGCCGCCCGAAAGGCGGGTATGGAAGATGCCATTACATTTGAGTTTTCCCACTTCATGAGTCCGAACTCGACCTATCTGCAGGCCGGACATTTATACAATCGTTACCGGGAACACTTTCAAATCAGATAACTCATTTTTTTACCTTAAAAATCCATAGTAATGAAAAAAAAGAATTTGCTGGAACCCGAGGTTATTTACCTCTGTGGCATGTTTGTTCTTATTCACAAGCATGTATGCGCAAATCTCTGTCAGGGGGACAGTGGTCGACACCAGCGACCAACCTCTGGTCGGAGCTTCTGTTATGATCAAAGGAACTTCTCAGGGGAGTATTACCAATATGGACGGAGAATTTCTGATAGATGTTTCCCGGAATGACGCGACTCTTCTCTTCTCTTTCATCGGATACCAGTCTCAGGAAGTAGCTCTGCGGGGACGAACACGGATACACATTGTCATGGAAGAAGATTCCCGCGCATTGGATGAAGTGGTTGTAGTGGGTTACGGCACACAGAAAAGAATGAGTGTGACCGGTTCCATTGCCCAGGTCAGTAACAAAGAGATCCTGCAGGCCCCTACAGCCAATATGTCTACCGTACTGGCCGGACGGCTTCCCGGGCTGACAGCTGTCCAGAATGCGGGTACACCCGGTTCGGACGATGCCGCGCTGTTGGTGCGCGGAGTTTCCACGACAGGTAATACTTCACCCATGATCCTGGTCGACGGGGTTCCCAGAAGTTTCAATCAGCTGGACCCCAATGAGGTTGAGTCAGTTACTATTCTGAAAGATGCCTCTGCTGCGGCGGTCTATGGATTGCAGGGTGCCAATGGGGTGATTCTGGTAACCACCCGCAGAGGAAAAGAAGAAAAGACTACTATTACCTATTCCGGTAGCATCTCCATGGATACCAATACCCGTTTCCCTAAGTTCATGGATGGTCCTCAATATGCCTATTGGTACAACAAAGCCCTGGAAATGGATGGTCTGGATCCCCGATTCTCACAATCCGATATAGATAAAATGGTTCATGGAGATCCCGAAGGCAAACTGGGAAATACCAACTGGATCGATAAGATATTCGAAACGGGTTGGACACAGCACCACAATGTATCGGTCAGTGGTGGCACGCAACATGTAAAATATTTCCTGACAGCCGGATATTACGATCAGAAGGGGAATATCAAGAACTTCAATTTCGATCGTTTCAATGTAAGAAGCAATATTGACGCGCAGGTAACCCGCAACTTAAGCATCAGTATGGACCTGGCTGGCCGGCTTGAAAAACGCAATGCTCCGGCCCTGGGAGTAGGTAAAAATGAATACCTGAGTATTCCGATGCAGGCCATTCGTATGCATCCCTATCTGCCTGAAACCTATGAGGGAGTACCGGTTGCCTCTCTGGTAAATCCGGTCGGAATAAATCCGGTAGCTTCACGTGACCTCTCCGGAAGCAACCAAAGCAAGATGTCCGTTTTCCAGAGTAACTTTACGGTCAAATGGGATCTTCCCTGGGTGCAAGGTTTGAATCTCAAAGCCATGCTCAGTTATGACCACGACTATACGTATGGAAAGGTATTTAAAAACACATTTGATGTGATGAATGCCGATGTTTCCAATATGAAAGATTTAGGGGTTAATTACCAGCAGGATACTTTTAAGGGAATTGCGGAGACCTCCCTGAGTGAGTCTATGGGACGTGCTTCCAGACTCACCGGACAGCATTCCGTGAATTATGCCCATACATTCGGTAAGCACGATGTGGCTGCTTTATTCCTGTTGGAACACTCTCAGCGCAACTACAACGGATTTCATGTGACAGGCCGGGATTTTGATCTTACAGACATTCCGGAACTCGATCATACCAACTCTATCGGTGCAGGGAAAGGCTTCGGAGGAAACAGCAGCAAACAACCTCGCGCGGGATATGTAGGACGTATCACCTACGCCTATGATTCCAAATACCTGTTGGAGTTTTCCGGTCGTTACGATGGTTCCTACAAGTTTGCCCGGGAGAAGCGTTGGGATTTCTTCCCTGCTGTGTCCGTAGGATGGCGCATTTCCCAGGAAGACTTTTTCAAGGAAAATGTCTCCTTCATAGACAATCTGAAACTCCGTCTCTCGTATGGTAAACTGGGAAGTGATGCCAACGCCTCCGCTTTCAACTACCTGCGCTATATGGACTGGGCCAGCACTTCACCCATGGTAGTGGTCGGAGGAGTGCCCCAACGCGCCCTGATGACCTCTTCCGTGGCAAGTCCCAACATGATCTGGGAGGTAGCCACCAGTTACAATGCGGGAGTCGAGGCCACTTTCTGGAACGGATTACTGGGAATTGAATTTGACTACTTCTATAAGATCACAAGTGATATCCTGCGCAGTCAGTCCGGGATCATGCCCCCTTCTATGGGAGGCAATTATGAATCACGTGTCAACGATGGTCGGGTAGACAGCCGTGGATTTGAACTGGTACTGTCTCATAACAGCCGTTTCAAAGAGGTAAATTTCGGTGCGCGCCTCAACCTCAACTGGTCGCGCAACCGTATCATACGGATCGATGAAAGTGCCAATATTCCGGATTGGTATCGCCAGAACGGACGCCGTGTCGGAATGAAAGACGGTTATATCGCGGAAGGTTTGTTCCAGACAGAGGAAGAGATTGCCAACTCGGCAGTAGTAAACACATCTACCCGCCCCGGGGACATTAAGTACAAAGACCTGAATGGGGACGGACGCATTACGTACGACCAGGACAAAACCTGGATCGGACGCAGCAATATTCCCGAACTGATGGGAGGTCTCAACCTCACCGCCGAATGGAAAGGCCTGGATGTCTCCGTTCTTTTCCAGGGAGCGGCCATTTGTGACGTAGCGCTGATGGGCTTTTACAGTGGAGTGGGCTGGGACAATACGGAGTTTACCCGTCCCTTCTACGGCGGCGGTAACTCTCCGGTATATCTGATGGAAAACAGCTGGACAACAGATAACCCTACAGCCAAATATCCCAGACTGACCACTGTGTCGGGTAATAACAACGCGTTTTCCAATACGATCTGGATCATCAATGGTTCTTACCTCCGATTGAAAAACGCACAGATCGGTTACACCCTTCCCCGATCTGTAAGTAATTACATCGGCGCACAGCGGCTGCGTTTCTATCTGGCGGGAACCAACCTGCTTACCTGGAGTCACAATCCATACCTCGACCCTGAGGCTCCCGATGTGAACAACGGATATTATCCTCAGCAACGTACTTTTACTTTCGGTGTCAATGTAACATTCTAAAACAGCTCGTTATGAAAACAAAATTATATACACTTATATGGGCTTGCGCAGGCATTCTTTCTTTCTCTGCCTGTCAGGATTTCTTAGATCCTACACCTACCGACCGGTATTCGGACAAGATTGTGTGGCAGAATATAGAAAATACCAATCTGTATCTGAATGGTTTTTATACTTATGTAAATGTGTTCAGCAATTTCGGAAGCGGACATTTCGGCGGTTTACTCACCGATGGGCTGACCGATCAACTGAAATATGCCTGTAACACAGCCGGAGGTGGGAATTCCAACCTGTATGCCTACGAACCTACCCGTATTACTCCCGATCAGAATTCTCTGGGAATATGGAATGATACCTACGATCGGATCCGCCGGGTGAATGAATTCCTGGAAGGTCTGGAGATGTATGCTCCTTACGAGGAAGAAGTAAAGACCCAGTTCGAAGCTCAGGCACGCTTCTTCAGAGCCTATCTCTATCATCAGCTGATGATCCGGCACAAAAGCGTGATCCTTCTGGATCGTCCGGCTACACAGAAAGACAATCCACGTGCTACAGAATCGGAAGGATGGGATTTCATTGAAAAAGATCTGGATTTTGCCGCCGGGCACATGCCTGTGACACGTTCCGGTTCGGAAACCGGGAGGCTCACCAAAGGTGCGGTACTGGGATTTAAATCCCGTTGCATGCTGTTTGCCCAACGTTGGGACAAAGCAAAACAGGCTGCACAAGAGTGCATTGATCTGAAAGATAGCAACGGTGCCCCTGTGTACCAACTGGCCACAGCATACAAAGACGCGTTTGGTTCGTACTACACACACAACAACAAAGAAGCAGTCCTGGAGTTTACCTATGCCGATCCGGCACCTTCACATAATTTTGATAAGAAATATGTACCGGGTGGCGACTACCCGACCCTGGCAGCAGAAGCTACTCCTACACAGGAAATGGTAGAAGCGTATGAACTGGCTGGTGGTGGCCGCCCGGACTGGAGCAAATGGCACGGTACCACTACCGAAACTCCTCCTTACGAACAACTGGAACCGCGCTTCCATGCTTCTATCCTGTACAACGGTTGCGACTGGAAGGACAGAACGATCGAGGCCTATGTAGGGGGTACAGACGGATGGATGCAATACGGATCGGACTATAAGTCCAATGGAAATTCTACGACAGGGTATTTCCTGCGTAAATACCTGGATGAGGCCAACAGAGAGGTGGCCACTACCGTGAGTGTACAGCCCTGGATAGAGATCCGTCTGGCCGAGGTGTATCTGAATCTGGCGGAGGCTGCCGCCCGCAGCAACGACAATACCACTGCTAACAACGCGTTACGTACCGTCAGAAGCAGAGTCGGGCTACCACATACGTTGTTGCAGGGAGATGCGTTGATGGAGGCTATCCGCAACGAAAGACATGTGGAACTTGCTTTTGAAGGGCATCGTTACTGGGATCTGAGACGTTGGGAAAGAGCTACCATTGAGCTCAATAATGTACGTTTCCATGGGCTCAAGATCACCCGCGCGGGAGATGGCTATACCTATGAGTATGTAGAAGTAGACAACCAGGATCGTATCTTCCTGCCCCGTGTGCAACAGTCGTTCCCAATCCCTACCGCGGAACTGGCCAATAATCTGGCTGTCACTCAACTTGACGAATGGAAATAATTTTAAAAACCGAAGATCATGAAAAAGATATATATATTTGTTGTTTTTCTTGCGGCTGCGGCGATGTGCTTCACCGGATGTGAATCTCCGGAAATGCTGGATCCGTCCGATCCCAAAGCCAGTGCCTCTTCCTTCTACGCGACATTCATAGATGGTTCGGGAGAATTCTTCGCAGAAAAGGAAGGTCCTTACAACGATGGAGAACTGGTCACGATCCCCGTTCCCTGGTTCTATCCGGAAGACAGTAATATAGAAAGCAATATATCCAATATGCGTTTGTATGCCAATCTTCCCAACAGTGTCATCATCGAACCGGGACTTCAGAACGCGGATCTGACCCGGGAGAATACGTATTCGATTGTCTCTCCCAACGGAACCCGAAGTACGGTCCGCGTCACAGGAGAACGTAGAAAAAGCGGTGCCAAGTCTATTCTTAATTTCCAGCTTTCGGATGGCACCATAGGTCTTATCTTTGAAGAGAATGATATGATCGGGTTGGTATCCGGCGGTCTGGACTTCAACGGACTCACGGCAGAAATCACGTTATCTCCCCACGCGTCTGTCTCTCCGGACCCCGCTTTGCCTCAGAATTTCAACGATCCGGTAACCTATACCGTTACCGCTCATGACGGCAGCAGCCGCGACTATGTGGTCAAAGTGATCGTTCCCAATACGATCCCTTATGGTATACGACCCGGCAGTGAAAAACTTTTGTGGAGCAGATCTCTGACAGAAATGGGCCTCCAGGGTACGGATCATAACACGGTAGCTATGGCCAGTTCGTCCAGATACCTCTTCCTGAATACCCGTGCCTCTGATCTGAACTACTACGACCGGTATACCGGAGCCTATGCCGGAACCCTTACCCTACCCTTTAAGGGAAGCCTGGACAACTTCTGTATAGCCAATGACACAAATGAGAATCTGCTGATTACCAATCTGAGAAATACAGCAGCGGGCACCCCGGCTACCCAGACCATCTATCGCATTACGGATATGGGAGCACCGGAAAAATACATTGAAACGGACCATGTTTATCCTACAGGCCGCAAACTTTCTATCCGGGGCCATCTGGATCAGGACGCCATTATTCTTTCTACCGTAGAGGTATCCAGTAAGGTACTGTACTGGGAAGTCAGAGGCGGAGTATTGCAGTCTCAGGAGCCTCAGGTATTTGAGGCAGACCCGGCTGTAATCGGATGGAACTATGTAGCAGATGCCATTACGGTAGGCACCGATCTTTCTCAGGGAATATTCTGTACCGGATACGGGAGTCCCAAAGCATTTGGCTATTTCAATGCAGACGGTTCGGCGCATACCTTGTATGATCTGGACGGTCATACGGTAGAAGGAGCTCCTCTTACAGATGCGGGACATATTATCCAGCAATTGGATCTGACCGAGTTCAACGGGGCCACTTATCTGGCACTGGCCGATCAGTTCTGGGGATACAACACCTACGGACATCTGTTTGATGTCACCTATCCTTCCAATCTGGGACTTCCTGCGAGAGATCCTTCCCTGTTGATCTTTGAATCGGATCCGATCTGGTGCGATAACAATGCGAACAATGTGGCCGACGTGAATCTGCGTGTATCCGGTGATGGCCTGAAGATGGTATTCTACATCCTGGGTACCAATGGAGGAGTAGCCGCTTATGAGTTCGATTGTATTGATATGGATAATCTGCTGGATCAATAAAACAAAGAAAGGAGAGCGGAGAGAATGTATCGTTTTCTCTCCGTTCTCTTTCTCCATAATCCATCTGTGTATGATGAAAAAGTTTGCGATTTATTGTATGTACCTTTTTTTGTGTGGTTCCTGCTCAGACAACCCCCGGGAACTGCCGCCCTGGGAATGGAATGATCCCGAAGCCATACCTGTCAGCGAGAAGCCTCGTCTGGTATGGATCGACGCGTCGGCCAATTTCCGGTACTTTGCCAACAGCAAAGAAAACATAGCGTATTACCTGGATAAAGCGATAGAGGCCGGATTTCAGGAGATTATTGTGGACGTACGCCCCACGAGTGGAGATGTTCTCTTCCGCAGCAACCGGGTAGAGCAAGTCAAAGAACTGCAAGGCACGGTACGTACCGAGACCTGGGACTATCTGGGCACTTTCCTGGAAGAAGGGCATAAACGGGGACTCAAAGTACACGCGGCACTCAACACGTTCGTAGGAGGCGCCACGGCTCACGGCGGAGCCGTATATCGTGACGCGCAGATGGCAGCCCTGCTCACCGAGATGTATTACCCGACAGGTATTCTCTCTATCCTGCACGACACCCGTTCTTCCGCGAAATTCTTCAATCCGGTAGATCAACAGGCACAGCAGTATGTGAAAGAGATCATCAAAGAAGTAGCCACTAACTATCCTGCTCTGGATGGGATCGTACTGGACCGGGCACGGTTCAACTCCATAGAAAGTGATTTTTCTGAGATTTCCCGCAAGGCTTTTGAATCCTATGTGGGGTATACCCTCGCCCGCTTTCCGGAAGATATATTTGCCTATAACGCGCAGGGACAGATAGTGGCAGGGACATACTACAAAAAATGGCTGGAGTTCCGGGCCAAAGTGATCCATGACTTCTTTGAAGAGATCCGTAAAGAGTTGAAAAGTATCCGTCCGGAGCTCTCTTTCGGTACATACACAGGCTCGTGGTACTCTACCTACTACAACGAAGGAGTCAACTGGGCCAGTAAGCGTTACGACGCGTCTCTGTATTACAACTGGGCCACTCCCGAATACAAGAATTACGGTTATGCCGACCTGCTCGATCTGTATATGACGGGAGCCTACGGAACTACTATCTATGGAAGTGACAATGAGTGGACGGTACAGGGAGCCATCCTGAATGCCAAAAAAGTGGTCAAAGGCGATGTACCGGTGTGCGGCAGTCTGTACGGACTCAATTTTCACAATGCCCCGCAAGATTGTGAGGAAGCCGTGTACGTAGCGCTTACTACCGGAGACGGCCTCATGTTTTTTGATATTATTTATCTGATCATGTACAATCAGTGGAGCGATGTAAAAGCGGGTATAGCACGTGCGTTGGCCACTGAGAAAAAGTAACCTTATGAGGAACACATATATAGTTTTTCTATTGCTGACCGGTTGTTTTCTATGCGGTCCGTTGTCTGTGCTCCGGGGTGGGAATGGTGTTTCCGGCAGGGTGACCTGTGAACGGCAGGGAGTGGCACAGGTAGTGGTGACCAACGGCATCCAGTGTACACAGACCGATGAGAACGGATATTATACATTACCTGCCACGGAACAAGCCACCTTTGTGTATCTCTCTACTCCCGCGGGCTACCTGCCCGAAAGAGAACAAAGCCTGCCCTGCTACTACCAGCGGCTGGTGCCTGGCAAAGAGGAGGGGTATGACTTTACACTCCTGCCCAACCCGCTTGACGATACCCGCCATGTATGTATCGTGCACGCGGATCCTCAGGTCTATAAAGCGGAGAATTTTGTTCCTTACCGTCAGATCTTAGAAGACTGCAAAGAGACCATAGAGAGCTTTTCCGGATTGGATGTTTTCGGGATCGATTGCGGCGACTTAGTCAGCGACCGTCCGGAGTTGTATCCCCCTTATATCGAAGCCATGGACCAACTGGATACCCCCTTTTACCGGGTGATCAGTAATCACGACCTTACGCTTTACGGACGTTCGCACGATACCTCTTACCAGACGTTTGAAGCGTTTTTCGGGCCTGCCTATTACTCCTTCAACCGGGGCAAGGCACACTACGTGGTATTGAACGATGTATTCTATCTGGGAAGGGACTATTTCTACATGGGATACATCGAGGAACGGCTGCTGGCCTGGTTAGAAAAAGACCTGTCGTATGTGGAAGAGGGCAGCCTCTTGTTTATAGCCCTGCATATCCCCACCCGGCTCGAAGAGCGGAAAATCCCGTTTGAATATTCCAACGGGAACATAGCAGGCAGGGTGAGCAATGCCGCTTTTCTGTATGAGATACTCAAACCTTACCAGACACATATCTTTGCCGGGCATACCCACTACAACCGCAACCTGTTGCATGCGGACAATCTGTACGAACACATTACAGCGGCTGTGTGCGGTACCTGGTGGCAGGGAGATATTTGCTTAGATGGTACTCCACAAGGGTATGGTGTGTATCTGATAGACGGAAACGAGGTCACGTGGTACTACAAAAGCGCGGGATATCCCCGGGAGTATCAGCTCAGAGCCTACACACCCGGCAGTTCCGCGGCCTATCCCGGAGATCTGCTGGCCAATGTATGGAACTGGGACAAAGACTGGACAGTGGAGTGGACCGAGAACGGCAAAGTGATGGGAGCTATGGAACGTATCTCTGCCTGTGACCCGAGTGCCGAAGCACTTTGCGCGGATAAAGAGAAACTGGAATTTCCCTGGATCAGTGCTACTCCCAATGAACATATGTTCCGGGCTACACCCCGGGACCCCGGTGCAGTGATATCGGTACGTGCTACCGACCGTTTTGGCAATGTATATGAAAGCCGGCCGGAGTAGCCTGATCGCGGCAAACAGAAACCATAAATAATTTATAATCGACTGTATAATGAAGACAAAACTATGTGGAGCGGCATTGCTCCTTCTCCTGCTGACAGCCTGCCAGCCCGCAAAAAAGGAAAACCCCTCCCATGCGGGAAAACCGGCTTTGATGTGGTTTGACGCAACCGCCAATTTCGAACGGTTCAGTCACCGGGATTCCATTGACTTCTATCTGGAAAAGATAAAGTCCCTGGGATTCACCCATGCCGTTGTAGACATCCGTCCCATTACCGGGGAGGTATTGTACGAGAGTGCATACGCGCCACGGATGGAAGAGTGGCACGGTGCCCGGCGGGGAGATTTTGACCTGCTGGAGCGATTCATAGAGAAAGGACACCAACTGGGGCTGGAAGTACATGCTTCGCTGAATGTATTTTCGGCCGGGCACAATTACTTCGACCGCGGCCAGGTCTATTCTTCACATCCCGGGTGGGCTTCTATGGTATACGTCCCCGAAAGAGGGATAATCTCCATCATGGATGTCAAGGAGAAATATGCTTCCATGACCAACCCCATTCATCCGGAATACCGTGCACACATCCTGAATGTATTGAAAGAGGTAGTCGCGCGCTATCCCGGTCTGGATGGCCTGATGCTCGACCGGGTACGTTATGACGGTATCGGTGCCGATTTTTCGGATCTCTCTAAACAGGCTTTTGAGGAATGGCTGGGCGAAAAGACAGACCGCTTTCCGGAGGATATTTTCGAATGGCAGAAGAACAGCCAGGGACGTTACGAAGTGGCGCGAGGCAAACATTTCCTTTCCTGGATCGAATGGAGAACCCGGAACATCACGGATTTCATGCGACTGGCCCGGGAAGAGGTGAAAGCGGTGAACCCGGATATTTCATTTGGCACCTATACCGGTGCCTGGTATCCCTCTTACTATGAGGTGGGGGTCAACTTTGCCAGCCGTGACTATGATCCGTCCGCAGAGTTTGATTGGGCTACACCTGCCTACAAAGAGCATGGATATGCCGAACTGATCGATCTTTATACCACAGGCAATTACTATACGGATGTCACCATAGAGCAGTACCGTACAAACAACCGGAGCGTCTGGAACGAGACAGATAGCCAGGCTCAGTCGGGTATCTGGTATTGTGTGGAAGGATCGTGTCAGAACCTGAGGACGATCCTGAAAGACAATCCGTTTATTGGTGGAATACTGGTAGATCAGTTCTACGACAATCCCGCGCGCCTTTCGGAAACCATAGAAATGAACCTGCGCGAATCGGATGGTCTGATGGTCTTTGATATTGTACACATCATTCATAAAAACCTCTGGAAAGAGGTGGAAGAAGGAATGCGCCGCGCAGGCGCGTTGCCAGTTGCCAGATAAGCACACAGGGCGGAGACGGATCCCACGGTCTTTATTAACTTAACACCCCCCTTTTTTTGAGTACCGCCCGGTTAAGGTCAGACACTGATAACAGAGGTCTGGCCTTTTCCATCTATGTAGATCTCCGTTTGTTACACAGATCCTGTGTATAGCAGAAGGAACAGCCTGTACCGTTCCGGAAAGCAGCCTGTTGTACATCTACCTGATGTAAACAAAGAGGTTTTGCCAATTGTTACCCAGAAAACCCATAACAGATATACGTATGTTGAAAAATATATTGATAGGTATTGGTATACTGGCTATTGTTATTTTTATTTCTTTTCTGGTGATCGGTGTAAAGGTTGTTTCTACAGTAGCTGTTTATATTGTAGGCTTTATTGCCATCATATTCTTTATCGGATACATGATCTATCTGTTTGGCAGATCTTCCGGTAAAAACAAAGACTGAGAAGATTTCCGGTGGACAGTCATGCAGATACAATCTATCTAATCTTCAGGGAGCAGGTAGAATCGTAAGGTGATTATATATTTTTATAGATAAGCAGAGGAAGGAGCGATGAAAGGTACCCTTTCCCTACCATCGTTATGTACATGTATCAGACGGTAAACGGCTTCCTATGGAAGACTGTACAACGAACCATAAAAAGAAATCAGAGGGTATCTCCACCGGTAGTATGGAAGCGGCAGATAGTGGATATGCAACCGCTTTTTACCCGTTCATACTTTTGCGGATATAAACTGGCACACACTTTGTTCTTATGAGCAACTTTGTATCTTTCTACCTGACTAAGAGGCGGAAAAAATAGATTTCATCCCCACTGTTCTTTCATCTGTGTATTCCTGATCCGTAGTAAAAAGTATACGACACATACAGAACAGCTCAGAGTAACCGGAAGCGGCAGCCCTTCATATACTCCCCGACAAAGAAGATAGCCCGGTGTTTTGCTGGTATAGGAAGCGGTACACTTCTTGTGAGGCTGACAGGTCAATCAGATAAAACACCCATAATCCCATCCGACCGATCAGGAGTTTAAGATCTTCTTTACTTTTTCTGCTGCGTATCTGTACATTTGTTCCTTTGTAAAAGGATACCTGGATTTTCTATTGGACAATAACTTTACGGGACCGAGCCACAAGACAAGCATAGTCAGCCACGAACCGATAAATCCGATTATATAGTCGCTTACTGTGGCCAGATGATTCGTCGAAACATACCATATATAGTAAATTCCGATAGGCCAATGTAAACATACAACCGATCCTAATCCGGGATTATACCAGGTTTTCAGTTTCTCATTGTTCCAGATACCATGATTCAGGATCTGAACCATTCCTTGTCCTACTTGTATCAATCCATACCAGATAGCACCCGGAAAAACAATAGCAAGGATATAAAAAGGATAAGTCATAAACACGTTATTGATCATGGCTGTGTTGGCATTTAACGGATAACGGTCCACATCTTTTTTCTGTCCGGCAAATGCGATATTAAATATGGAAGGGAATCCGCCGGGAATACCGTATTCTTCAAATTGATGCACCAACATAGCCATAAAGCTATAGGTAAGTATCACCTGGATATGACTCATCTGGTGAACTCCCCAAAATCCCATATAGTAGGAAAGTGCTACAAATATAACACCACCGATATAATACCAATTGTGACGATAAAAATTCATATGCTCTCTCTGTTAGATAAATAGTCAGTTATTTGAATGATGTAAAGTTGGGCCTATAATTCTCTTTGCGCCTGTCCTTTTTATTTTTAAAAATGTTCTTTTTATTGATGAGCAGGAGTTTTTACCAATTATTATGTATTGAGTATGAAAATTTTACTAATTTTGTTTATCTGAAAAGTTTCCTATATGCGTCCGCAACAACTTACGTTTGAAACCATAAAAGAATCGGTCAGACGACAAACGACCGAAAAGAACCGCGCCTACTTTGGCAAAGATTTTATTGTGGTTACCAATAACAACCATCTGTTAAGCCACATGCTGTTACAGACCAGCCCTGTCACATTGCAGTATACGATGCTTGGTTTTGTCAGTGCCGGTGAGGCCGTTTTTACAGTCAATCTACTGGAAAACCATCTGTATCCGGGCCATATTGTAGTGTTGAACCGGGAAACGATATACCAATTAGAGGGATGTTCCGACAATTTCACTTTCGATATATTGATCCTGTCGGACGAATTGATCGGTATCTTGTTCCCTGAAAAAGAACCCGAACTATTAGACAGACTGTCAGAATCTGTCGTTCCTTTACAGGCAGCTGAAATGGATAGTGCCCTCTCTTTGATAGACACCTTGCTGAAGATCCTCCATCTGCCCCATAGTAACGAATCCTCTGCTCACGATATGATCCGGGCCATCCTCCGTTTTGCAGATGGCATTCGTCAATCTGTAAACGAACGGGAAGCACACACACTTTCTCACGAGCAGGAAATATTCAACAGCTTTTTAAAACTTGTTAATATGAACGCATCTAAAGAAAGGAGTCTTTCTTTTTATGCCGATCATCTGTGTGTGACACGTAATTATCTGAGTATTGTGATAAGTCGGTTCAGCGGTGTCACGGCTAAAAAATGGATAGAGCGAGCGGTTATCATGGAGGCAAAAGCCCTGCTCAAATTCAGTACGTTGTCCATGCTGGAGATCGCATACAAACTGAATTTCCCTAATGACAGTTTCTTTAATAAGTATTTTAAAAGAATTGTGGGCGTTACACCTATGCGCTACCGTAAATCATGAGTTTATTATCTGAGACTGCTTCAGGTGATAGTAGTGTTTCAGATCTGCCAGAGTATGGCTGCTCCGAAAATAAATCAGGGTAATTCGTTTTTATGGATAATTTTCATTGAGATACCCGTCAAAAAGGATATATCATCTATGTATCAGATAGTTCCAGGGTACGAACTTTTGAACAGTAACGATCGGACAAGGGTTCTTTCTGCCCGGTTTTACACAAAGGTAATTTCCTCCTTGTATCGGAGAGATAACTTATTTATAAAATCAGACTTGCAATCGCCTCGATCCCCCGTTTATTCAAAGATATTTTTTCTTTTTGGCAACCTCCACTGTCTTTTGATCCGGTTCGGCAGAACTACGCATACGGAAACCACCTGTAAATGGTTTCTATGGTTCTGATCCATAGTCTTCGCCCTGCGCCGGGGATATATATCTACACCTTGCTGAAACTCTTCTTTACACTCCTTTATGGTTTCGGTTTCATATGGATAAAAACCCTTGTCCACACCCGAAACACACTGTCTGACCTTCCCTGCCCCGTGAGTGTAAAAGAATGGAAGGAGGAATGAAAGAGAAAATTCCCATTTCAAGTAACCCATTCCCACGAGTCATATTCACTACCTGTTTTTTCTTTTTTATGAGAATACGCAGCGTACTATCAGCAAGGGGTTCAGGTTGCGGACAGAAAAATGAATTTTACCTCAAAAGAGCAAAAGAGAAAAGGGAACGGAAGCACCGGATGAAGGATGTTTGTATGTATGTCATAAGTAATAGGTTTATAAACGACTATCTGTATACATCTGTATCATCCGGCTAATCTGCATTCCCGTCCGTTACTTTCCGGACAGCCGCTTTTGAGTTCAACGGGGGTCCTGTGCTGACATGGTGTTGTGTACCGGAACCCAGGTAATGATCTTCTCTGCATACGATATAATTGTACCTCAATCAAGTATTTACCACTCACATTCCGGGTAGAATTCAAATAAACTTTCTTAAACCGGAATTGTTTTACTAACTACTACCCAACAGTTTTAGTGTACAAGGAACACCATATACCCTATCTGTTCCCTTTAGGTAAGTATGATTATTCTGAAAAGCCATCCATTTCACAAGGGAAGATTGGGGTGTATCGTACACATATTTACAAATATATTCTGACTTATAAAAAACAGTATCATGAAAACAAATAAGTATAAGATATTTGGGATTGTCATAGCATGTAGTATTCATTGTATAAAAGTCATGTCACAGATCGAAACAACCACTATCCATCCAGACATTCAGCAACGGGTAAATGAACTACTCGGTAAAATGTCGCTGGAAGAAAAAATCAGTTTGTTAACGGGAACAGGGATGGGAGATCCGGAAGAAGGAAATGCGCTGAGCAACAGCAACTCTCCTGTACCCGGCTCTTCCGGTAGTACCCGGGAGTTATCCCGGTACGGCATTCCCGCTCTCGTTATGACCGATGGTCCGGCAGGGGTACGCATTGATTCCGTAAGAAAAAACGAACAACGAACTTATTATGCCACCAGCTTTCCTATTGGTACAGCGTTGGCTTGTACCTGGGATACGGATTTAGTCCGTAAAGTAGGGATGTGTATAGGAAATGAAGCACTGGAATATGATTCGGATATACAATTAACTCCCGGAATGAATATCATGAGAAACCCGCTTTGCGGCAGAAATTACGAATATTATTCGGAAGATCCTCTGGTCAGTGGTAAAATCGCGGCCGCACTTGTACAAGGAATACAATCGCAGGGTGTATCCGCTACTCCCAAGCATTTTGTAGCAAATAACAACGAGACGAACCGCATGAGTATAGATGTAAGAGTATCGCAGCGTGCCTTACGTGAAATTTACCTGCGGGGATTTGAAATAGTAGTCAAAGAAGGAAAACCTAAGGCGATGATGTCTTCTTATAATAAAGTGAACGGAAAATATACATCTGCCCGGAAAGATCTGCTGACTACCTTACTGAGAGACGAATGGGGATTTACGGGAATGGTGATGTCCGACTGGTACGGAGGCTTCTCCGGAATTGTTGAGGGAGATGTGGGTAAAGATAAATATACCATACAACAGATACTTGCGGGAAATGACCTGCTAATGCCGGGAACACAGTCGCAGGAGGAAGATATAAAAGACGGATGGAGAAAAGGGGAAATTACCGAAGAAGATATAGATAAAAATGTCCGGAATATTTTATACTGCGTTTTATCTTCACCGGCTGCAAAAAACTATCCGTACTCCAACAACCCTGACCTGAAAGCACATGCGGCGGTTTCCCGTTCGGCTGCTGCCGACGGAATGGTGTTGCTTAAAAATGAGGGAGCTACGCTTCCTTTATCTCCACAGGGCAATAAAGTTGCCTTATTCGGATCGGCTTCTTATACCCTGGAAGCAGGAGGAACAGGCAGCGGAGATGTCAACAAAGCTTATACGGTGACCATCTGTCAGGGATTACTTAATGCCGGATATAATATTGACAAAGAGCTGGAAAAACTATACCAGCCGTATGTCCTGGCCGGATTAAAGAAGAAAGAGGAGGAAAAAAACAAAAGGATAATATGTTCCAACATGCACCTGCTATTTCCGAAATGCCTTTGGCGAAATCAGTCATTGACCGGAAAGCCGCAGAAAATGATATAGCCATCCTAAGTCTGGGACGAAGTTCGGGCGAAGGAACAGACCGGCAATTGAAAGGAGATTACCTGCTTTCCGAAAATGAGCAACAATTGATACAGCAGGTTTCCCAGGCATTTCATGGCAAAGGAAAAAAAGTAATTGTTATTCTCAATACAGGAGGGGTGATGGATGTGGAGAGTTGGAAAAATCAGGCAGATGCTATTTTATTGGCCTGGCAACCTGCCCAGGAAGGAGGCAATGCGATTGCCGATATTCTGACAGGTAGCGTAACTCCTTCCGGTAAACTCACCATGACTTTCCCTGTCCGATACGAGGATGTCCCATCTGCTGCCCATTTCCCCAAACCCGGAGAAAATCCGGAGTATATAGAATATACCGACGGAATCTATGTGGGTTACCGTTATTTCAGTTCTTTTGATGTACAGCCTGCCTATCCTTTTGGCTACGGATTGTCTTATACGCAATTCGATTATTCACCTGTGAAAGTTGAAGAGGTGGCTGCTACCGGAGAAAAAGAGATTTCGTTCCAAGTAAAGAATACCGGATCCGTACCCGGAAAAGAAGTCGTACAGTTGTATGTAAGTTCGCCCGCCGGCTTGATAGACAAACCGGTAAAAGAATTAAAAGCTTTTGTTAAAACAGGTTTGTTATCACCCGGTGAGGAAGAAGAGATCCGTTTCCGGTTGTCTGTCGCAGATCTTGCTTCTTTCGTTCCGGAGGATTCCGCATGGATAGCAGAGGCAGGCGTTTATACCATTGAAGCGGGTACGTCGTCTCAGGATATAAAGCAAGTGAGCACATTCACCCTTCCTGAAAATCAGGTAGTCACCAAAGTGCACAACATCCTTAATCCGGATCAACCTATCCATGAACTCAAAAACTGACTTTTTACTAAATATATAAATCAAAAGCTTATGAAATATAAAATAATATTATTAAGTTTTTTACTTATTCTTCCCTCCACATTACCGGCACAAAAAGATTCTGTAACCATACGGGATATTTCCTACGTAAGCAGTTCTGAAACGGATGCGTACCGGAAAGAAAGATGCAAACTGGATATATATAAACCCGGCCCTGCCGGCGACTATCCGACTATCGTATTTTTTACGGAGGTGCATTGGAAATGGGAGATAAATATATTCCCGAAGAATTTAAAAGCGGTGACTTTATCATAGTGGCACCCAATTACAGGTTAAGTCCTGAGGTAAAGAACCCAGCCTACACGGAAGATGCAGCAGAAGCGGTGGCATGGGTATGTAAACACATAGACCAATATGGTGGGAATAAAGATAAAATCTATGTCTGCGGACATTCTGCCGGGGGTTATCTTACACTCATGATTGCCCTGGACAAAAGTTACCTGGCGGCACATAACGAGGATGTGGATCAAGTAAAAGCGTGGTTCCCCATAAGCGGACAAACTGTCACTCATTATACAATCCGTAAAGAACGTGGTTTATCCATGAAAATCCCTCTGATCGATACGTATGCTCCTCTGAACCATACCAGAAAAGCAACCCCTCATATCGGACTGATTACTGCCGATAAACGCTATGAACAACCCGGACGGTATGAAGAAAACGCTTTATTAAAAGCTGTTCTCAACGATGTCGGGAATCAGGATGTCACTCTTTACGAGTTGCAGGGGTTCAATCATGGAAACATAGTGAGTCCGGCAGCATTTACAATTATGGATTTTATTAATGGTAGTTATTCCGGTAAATAGGGATGTTCGTAAAATGTGGGCATGAATCTGACTGATTAACAGCATGCTATTGAAAACGGTGCATACATCCTCCTGTAAAGAAGGGATGGATAAAGTCTGACAAAATTACAGCCCATCCTATAAAAACTCCGGAACAAAGTGGTTTTGTCCCGGAGTCTATATTTTAAATAATTAGCAAAGAGGCACTTCCCCCATTCCTTTTTTCGGTCTGGTTATATCTTAAAATATCCGGCCGTTCAGACGGAAAGTCATTACCGGATATACGGTGATCTTATTCATGATATCGGTGAAGCCACTGCTATCCAATTCATCATTGAGTAGATCTTGTACTTCAGAGTTACTACTTACCACTTTAGGTTTTCCATGGAACATAGCACCCAGTTCAAATTGTGCTGAAATACGTTTTTTAGGGACCGCTCTTCCGAATCCTATACCTACATAAGGCTTTACTCCATTGATCTTAATTCCTGCATCCACCTTACCATTCTCATCGGCTTTAATGTTGTAATCACCGAGCACAATACCGCTACTAAGACTATATTCAGCTGGAATATAGGATGAATAGGGTTGCAGTGCCTTTTCTATCTTAACAATATCTTCAGGTAAATAACCATTTACGTTTACTAACTGACTTTTACCTATATAAAGTCCTGTAGTAAAATGAAAAGAGGACTTTTTCGAGGGATACATATCCACTAAAATCTTACCATTGATCAATCCCAGTTTTGCATCCATCTTCACATTCTTATCCAATTGAGAAGTACTGGTCGGTAGATTTTCCTCTTCCAAAATTTGACCAATCGTTTGATTACCGACGGAAATGGATGTCAGTTGGTCTAATCTTTCAAAACCGTCGGAATAATCAATATCAAATTTAGCAGAATACGTAAAAGGAAACAGGGCTAAACCTGCGCGTAAAGTGAAGCGAGAATTTATAGGACTGGCTATCTGAAAGCCTACACCTGTGGTTCCTGCCTCTATTCCAACTCCCAGATGCCGGAAAGGACTATTCTCTTTTTTTCATTTTGCGCAAGCACAGAACCGGCAATCAACATCATGACTGCCATCCATAAACTAACTCTTTTTCTCATTGTGTTTTAATTAAATAGTAGTGTTTTTTTCTTTTTATTCTTTACAAATTACCAGATGTAATATATAACTGAAGTGCAAAAATATATAAAATAAATCAATTGATAAGTTAAAATTGATATTAATTTATCCTCAAAGTATTTTCCAGATAAAGATGTAATGGATACATTTCCATGCAAATGTCTTCTGAAATCAGTACATAGGCTACTATTTAAATAGGATATAAAAAATGTGAATCCGAGCGGAAAGAAACTTTAGGTATATAAAAAAACATCCGGAGAATCTGCAAATCTCCGGATGTTTCGAGTGTTATTCCTGAGTAGGAGGAACAAGTAGTGTATAGATCAGATGATTGGCTCTACCGTTGCGCTTGATGATCCCTTGCTTGACAAACGCATTGAGATCCCTCTGCGCAGTGTTTTTCAGTCGGCCCGTGATTGCAGAATAGTCTATGCGGGTAATATACGGATGTGTTTGCAGATAACGCAGCAGACGTCGTTTGCATTCGGCTTCCGATAGCTTAGAAGAAGAGCGTATGCCCTGTCCCGGCTTGGCACGCTCTACATACCCACCAATTTTCTTTCTGAACTTTCGGGTAGCCCGGAAATTGACATTGTTGAAGTAGATAGAAGGAGAACGTATTTCCGAGCGGTCGTATACAGGGCGGGTGGCAATGAGGCTGGCCGAAAAATAGCCGATCTCTCCGAATTGCACATGATATCCTTCGCGCAGGTAATAGGCCAGTCTCTCTGTAATGGCTACCATCAGGCCCTCCAGGTCGCCTACGGTGAATGTAGAAGCCCGACAGATCTCTTCGAAAATATCACGTGTGGAAACTGTGCCGTAAGAGACGATGCGCGGATGAAGAGATTGTTTCTCGTTGTCCCCGTTCGGGTTGGGGTTTTCTCTGAAATCGTAGATTGCAGTCATAGTAAACGGTCGATTTAATAAGTTAATACGTAGGTTTTATACATACGGCTATATACATTAAGCATATAATCCGGTAAATTTAGTCGGGCCCCCAATTGCAGGCTGATGAGTCCACAGCCGTAGGCCCATCGGCCTGCAACTGAAAACCCATCGGCCCACAGATGTGGGCTCAATTAAATTTACTGGTAAAAGTACTAAATCTAAGGGGGATATGCAACTCATATTTCCTCTTTTTGGGGTTAAATGAACAGAGAAATGAAAGAAAATGAGGGTGTAACGCTATTCTTCCCTCAGGTGTACCCGGAAACAGGCAGCAGGCAGTCCGGCGTTGTTGCGCAAGGTGCCTTCTATGTAGTTGCGGAAACAGTATCGCACTTCGATCGGATCGGTGATCTGATCGTGCCAGACCCTTACCCGGGCACTGCCGTTGACAACCTCCGCGCGGGCAGGGACAAATACACTATCGGCACCTGCTATTTCGAACCCGATGACCTGTTCGTTTTCCGGATTCACTCCCTCCTCGGCATGATCAAACATCAGTTCTATCTTTCCGTCCACAGGTTTCCAGGAACGGAATACCGGGCCGCAAAAGGGGAATCCTCTGATCCCATAGGTTTGCGCCAGTGCCCAAAAGGCGAGACGCTGCCCTACCGGTTTTTTGCGGGGCGCATGGATAAAGAGCTCGTCGCCCAGATCGGTTGTGAAAGCCATGCCCACATTCGGAAGGGTCTGCATACTCTTCATCTGATGTTTTTTGAAAAGCGGGTATTCGATACCGTCTTTTCCGTAGAACTGATAGGGAGCTTGTTGCACATAATAGATCGGCATTGCGGCAGACCGGAACAAAGCGCGATTCTGCTGTGTCCAGGCGGCAAAAAGTCTTTCATAGAGTTCCGGAGTGCGGATGTTGGCCTGCCCCTGGTACCAGATCATCCCCCTGAATGTCATGTTTTCCAGGGGCTTGATCATGGCGTTGAACAGGAGTGTGGGTGTACCCGTGGGCCATTCGAATTCCTCTGCCTGCAATACCGAAAGATCTATTTCCGGAAACTGTTGCAGCGTTTCCCGGCTCATCCAGGTCTCTATCTTAGAGGCACTCCAGGAAGCACAGACCAGCCCTACGGGTACACCCAGTTTGCGCTGCAACAATTCGCCAAAGTAGTAGGCAGTGGCACTGAATCCGGCTACCGCTTCCGAGTCGTGCTCCTGCCACTGGCCTGTCACATCGTCTCTTTCAGTCGTATCATAAGCACGTTGCACGGTGAAGAGCCGGATGAGCCGGTCGGTGGTAGCGGAAACGATGGTTTCGTGTGATCCCTCTACGGGTTGTCCGCGGAAACCTCTGACAGGCATTTCCATATTGGATTGTCCGGAGCATAGCCAGACTTCACCGATCAGGATGTTTTCCAGAACGACTTCTTCTCCGTCGGAACATACGATCCGGTAGGGCCCTCCGGCTTCCGGCGTAGAAATTTCGATGAGCCAGCTACCGTCTTTGGTGCTGCGGGTTTCATGGGTAGTATTGTCCCAGGAAGTTATCACCGTCACTTTGCTGTGTGGGGTGGCCTTTCCCCACAGTCGAACGGAAGATTGCTGTTGCAGCACCATGTTGCTGCCCAGTATAGCAGGCAGTTCGATCTTTGCCTGTAGCGCAACCGCGCAGCAGAAAAAGAGGATGCATGCGATCAGGCGTTGAACCGGGATGCGGTTCGGCGAAACATGAAAAAGAGGTTTGTATGTATAAAACGTCGTCATAAGTAGATCAAAGATAGGGGTTATATAGACAGGGATTTTCGGTAGAGACGCAAAGAGATTTACGATTTGA
>JAJBTC010000076.1 GCA_020861095.1 Bacteroides sp. | reverse complement strand
TTAAATTTTTTATTCCGGCCCCAATAGCAAAACTGTCGTGGATGTTTATTTTTGTACACATCAAAAAAGACTTGTTTATTAATTCTTCTTATATTTCATACTATATCTATATATAGTTTATATTCAGGCAAGTTCTTTATCTATAAAGTATATCTGAGAAAAAATACCTACCTTTGCAGTTCTCAAAAACGTATGTGGAATGAGAGCAGTCAAAAGACCTTTATTTCTCTGTTTCTGCTTAGCTTATTTACTTTGTTCCAGATAAGCACCCTGCTGTTTGTCCATGTTCACGAAGTAAATGGAGCAAAGATCGCACATTCCCATCCCAATCCCGGTCAGCATGATCACACCACCTCGGAATTACTTCTCATCAACTTTCTGGGCCAGTTGGAAGTCTCCTCTGTATGGTGTGGAGAAGATTTTATCAGTCTGATACCCCGTTATTGCGAATTGTGTATAGACCGTCCGATACTTGTCATAGACCACTGCTTACCGGGAAGTTGCCTGTTGCGGGCTCCTCCGTTCTTCTCTATTCACCGTTAGGCTTTTTAATGGGATCTGGCAGGAAATTTGCTTGCCGGGAAACGATTCCTTTTAATTTTCTGACTACTCTTCTTCCTATCTGGAAGTAAGCAGGATGTCCTCACAACACGTATATCTTTATATTCACACAACTCATATTTCTAATTTTATTGTAAACTCACAAATGAAACACTTTATTCTTTTCATATTCCTGACGACAGGACTTATTGTTCAGGCTGCCAATCCGATTAAAGAGGGAAACATGATCTCCGGACACGTTATTGTCAAAGGGAGTGAAGAAAATATTCCTTATGCTACCATTCAGATAACAGAAAGTGGGCTGGGAACTGTATCTAATGAACAGGGACAATTTGAATTCCGGAAGCTTTCACCGGGAGAATATACCCTTCGTGTACAGGCAATGGGCTATCGTACTCAGGAAAAGAAAGTAACTGTAAGTGCCGATTTCACCGCAGTAGTCCATTTTAAAATGGAAGAGGAAAGCTTTATAACCGATGAAGTGGTTGTCTCCGCCAATCGCAATGAGATCAGCCGTAAAAATGCACCGGTAGTCGTAAATGTCATGAGCGCCAGGCTTTTTGAAATGGTCAATTCTACCGATCTGGCGCAGGCACTCAATTACCAGTCCGGACTGCGTGTAGAAAACAATTGCCAGAATTGCGGATTTCCCCAGGTCCGTATCAATGGTCTGGATGGGCCTTATTCGCAGATCCTGATCAATAGCCGACCTATTATCAGTGCATTATCCGGAGTATATGGTCTGGAGCAGATCCCGGTCAATATGATCGAGCGGGTAGAGGTAGTACGAGGCGGTGGATCGGCTCTGTTTGGTGCCAATGCCGTGGGTGGTACGATCAATATCATTACCAAAGATCCTATCAACAATTCTTTTCAGATAGCAAGCAATCTATCGAGTCTGAATGGAAAGTCCTGGGAACAGTATGTCGGAGCCAATGTCTCACTGGTTGCCAAAGACAATTCGTATGGTATTGCGCTGTATCAGTCCTATCGCAACCGCAACCCGTATGATGCAGACGGAGATGGTTTTTCCGAGTTGGGCAAACTGAATATGAATACGTTCGGATTCCGTTCCTATTATCGCCCGACGACAATGAGTCGTATCAATCTGGAATATCATACTACCAATGAGTTTCGTCGGGGAGGGAATAAATTTGACCTGCAACCCCATGAGTCCGATATCACCGAACAGACCAGGCATGTCATCAATAGCGGAGGGGTCAGTTATGATCTGGGATGGCAGGAGTACAAACAGAAAATGTCGCTTTATGGTTCTATTCAGCATGTAGACCGCAACAGCTACTACGGTGCACAACAAGATGCCGATGCATACGGGAAGACAGATGATCTGACCTGGGTAGTCGGTGGAATGTATGTACGTACGATGGATAATTTCCTCTTTTCACCGGCCACTTTTACGGGTGGGGTGGAGTATCAGAACAATTCTCTGCACGATGTGATGACGGGCTATCACCGGGATATGAAACAAGATGTACGTATTGCCGGCGGATTCCTGCAGAATGAATGGCGCCTTTATCAATGGACCCTGTTGGTGGGAGCCCGGTTAGACAAACACAACCTGATTGATCATGTGATTTTCAGCCCACGCGTCAATCTGCTTTATAAACCTTCTGAAGCTATTCAGGGGCGTCTGACCTATTCGACGGGTTTCCGGGCTCCGCAAGCGTATGATGAAGATCTGCACGTTACTGCCGTAGGAGGAGAAGGAGTGCAGATCCGTCTGGCCGATGGGTTGAAAGAGGAGCGTTCCAATAGTTTCAGTGGTTCGGTAGACTGGACAGGACATATCGGACACTGGCAGACGAATCTATTGGTGGAGGGATTTTATACAGGCCTGCGCCATGCCTTTTTTCTGGAAGATGTCGGACACGACACCAATGGCGATCTGATCCAGGAACGTCGTAACGGCGATGGGGCCAAAGTCTATGGAGTTAACCTGGATGGAAAGATTGCGCATGGCCGGGACGCACAGTTGCAAGTCGGTTTCACCGTACAACGTAGCCGTTATAATTCGGATGAGGTGTGGACGGAGGTAGACGATGTAGAACTTACTACCCGTAATATGCTTCGTACTCCTGACTATTATGGTTATTTTACCTTTTCTTCGGCTCCTTTAAAAAACTTCGATTTCTCGTTATCAGGCACCTATACCGGCCGTATGTATGTGCCTCACATGCCTGGTTACATCAGTGAACCGCGTCTGGAGCATACCTCTGATTTCGTAGATCTGAATATCAAACTGAATTATACATTCGCCTTACGTGATCATGTGCGGATGCAGGTAAGTGCCGGAGTACAAAACATATTCAATAGTTTTCAGAAAGATCTGGACAAGGGGAAATTCCGTGATTCGGGATATTTCTACGGACCTACACAGCCTTGTACTTATTTCCTTGGGATTAAATTCAGTAACTGATTGATAGAAAAAACAGTATACTTACTGCCGGGTGGCGGGAAAATTTTGATTAAATGAACTCCTGTATGGTACTCAACCGTAGCAGGAGTTTTTTATGACAGGAGCAGAACAGAGGGGTGGAAAATGTTTCAGACATCCTCCTTTCTTGCTGTGTATGAGGTTATCATCCCGATCCGGAAAAAACCGTTGAAAAGGGGAGAAGATGAAGACAAATAGATGTATATTTGCAGGCATGGTGTAACCCCCGAAATATTTCACATGATGAGCAACAGAGAAATCGACCTGATGGTCAGTAATTACGGAGAAGTAAAAAAACATCGTTACGATCTGGCTATTCTTCCCTGGGGTGCTACCGAACCTCATAACCTGCATTTACCTTATCTGACAGATTGTATCTTGCCACACGATATAGCTGTAGATGCGGCACGCCTCACTCTGGAGCGTTCAGCGGTACGATGTATGGTGATGCCACCGGTTCCTTTCGGCGCGCACAATCCCGGTCAGCGTGAACTGCCTTTCTGTATTCATACCCGTTATGCCACTCAGCAAGCTATCCTGGAAGACATCGTAGCTTCTTTATATGTACAGGGAATGCGGCGTCTGCTTATCCTCAGCGGACATGGTGGCAATCATTTCAAAGGCATGATCCGTGATCTGGCTTTTACATATCCGGACTTCCTGATAGCAACAGCAGACTGGTTTGCTATAGTACCTGCTGCCGGTTATTTCGAAGAAAAAACAGATGATCATGCCGGAGAGTCGGAGACTTCTGCTATGTTGTATTACCGACCCGAACTGGTGGCTATGGAACAGGCAGGTGAAGGACGTTCTGAACCGTTCAACATACCGTCACTGAATGCGAAGGTAGCCTGGGCACCCCGTCACTGGGATAAAGCGACGAAAGATACGGGGGGTTGGTAATCCGAAACAGGCCACAGCAGAAAAAGGAAAACGTTATGTCAAAGAGGTGGTGGAGAAATTGAGTGTACTTTTTGAAGAACTTTCTACTTTGCCACTATATAAATAGTCCGTAAACCATAGCTGGCGTGAAAAATAAGTATGTAGGCAGATCAGTCTATACAAATTGGTCAATTGTTAACCACCCCTCACTGAACTGGTAACCAATTCTGCCCGGATTGGTTACCAAAACTGGTCTGTTTTTAAGATTTTTGTCGGTTTATCATACATGCGGATCACATTAAAAAGATCCGCATGTATCTGTTAAGTAGAATCTGAGATTATTTGCCGCTCATATCTATTTTCCAGTCCGATTTCTGTTTCACCATATTGTAGGTCATCTCTTCGTCGTCACCGTTCTTAAAAGTTAGCTTCAGCACCACTTTCGCATTCTCACCGTCGGCAGCGATCTCTTCGGATACAATATCGATCTTATCGATACCGCCTTTCTGGTCAATGGCCATTTTACCTTTCTCCTGCATCATAGCAGCCAGCATCTGACGACCTTCTTTGGCCTCTTCCGCACTGACATCATCAGACATTGCAATTCCTTCGGCAAATTTTTCATAATTGCCACTTTTCAGGTAGTTGGCATACTTTTTCGCGGCTTCTCCCGGAGATCCGGCCGAACAAGCGGCAAATGTCAGTACTACAGTAGCTAAGCATGCAAAATAAATAAACTTTTTCATACACGTTGTTTTTAAATGATGATTATTGGAATTGATAAATAAGTTTGATCTGAGAATTGTTGCTGATGTCACTGGGCAGGATATAAGATCCGTTCAGCGCCGGCAGACTGACGGGGGTGATCCTTCCCTCTGCCAGGTCTGTACCCTCTTTCAGGTAGCAACGCTGTACCAACTCCGTACAATAGATGCGCGTGGTGTCGGAAAGATCGTACCGGTGGTCGAACAACATACCGGCTTCATAACAGGCCAGTGCCTGCCGAGCAGCCAGCCTGTTGCGCACCGGATCACCCTGCACACGCATAAGTGCACCGCAGGCGGCACGATCTCTGGCGAAAAAGCGCTGAACAGGCTCCATCTTCACGCGGTCGGGGTCTCCCCGGAAGTCGGGTTCTCCGGGTACGGCATGGATCACCTGCCATATACTGTCCTGGCAGATCACGATGCCTATGTGTGAATACATTCCTTTCTGATCAGCAGCCAGTACCAGGCGACTGGCTATACCCGTACCCCGTCGGAACACCAGATCGCCTTCCTGCAACATATGTTCGGGAAATACAGAAGCGGAAGTTTCTTCTCTCTTATGGCATCCATAGGAAAGAGAAAAGAAGAGGAATATCAGAACAGAAATGTAGAGATTCGATCTGTACAAAAGGTAGATATCAATTAAAAGATGTGGGACAAATATAGCTGTTATTTTTATATCTGCCCCAAAGAAGCGGAAGAAATAAATAAAAAAGGAATCATATCTCTTTACAGAATATATGACTCCTTTTTCAATGTGTTACCTAAAAACAATTTTTACCCCCTGAAAAACTAACCTATCTTTTATGTATGCAAAGATAGGTGATTTGTGGAATATGTAAATTGACATAGGTCAAAAAGTATATCAAAGTGCGCCCGAACGTACCCGGCTCAGGGTCTCCGGTGTCATCAGCAGATAAGAAGCGATGTGTGAAAGCGGTGCCCGTTTGATCACCTCTGGGTGAGTCCTGAGCAGAAAGTTGTATCGCTCGCGTGCGGTCTCGAACCGCCACGAATCCGCTTTCACCTGTGAGACGATCAGGGAGTATTCCAGTATTTTCCGGTAGAACATATTGATCTCCCAGGAACGTTCCATGAGTTTCTGAAGCGTATCAAACGGCAACATATAGACCACCGCGGGTTCCAGAGCCTCTGCCATCAGGTGAGACGGTTCCTGCTTGAGCATACTTTCTATACACATCAGGATACATCCCTCGTAAGAAAAATGTTCCGTTACATCTTTTCCGTTCTTGTAATAGAACTGGCGCATCATCCCTTTGCCTACGATGACAATATGCTGGCAGGTTTGTCCTTCATTGATCAGGAATTCACCTTTGGCCAGATCCTTGCGTATAAGTACCTCTTCCAGTAGCTTGCGCCCTTCGGGGTGCATCTGTGGGTAACGTGAGTTGACAGCGGCATCTACAGCCTGTTTCATTAATGTATCCATACTCTTTTTACCTGTTTATGTGCGCTTTTTCTCATAGATATCAGTAGCAAAGTTACGAAATTCTTGATATGAATCAATTAATAAGCGATGAAACCGGCCGGTTTTTCACTTTTTGTTCTATATCAAGTCGGAAAGATGACAATTGCATTACCTTTGCAGTGTTTTCAAGGATAACTAATTTTTAAGGTAAATGGAAAAAGCGAAAAAGGTATTCGTACGGTTCCTGCATAAGGTCAACAACAATGCGGAACTGGTATGGGGACTCTGATCTCAGATCATGTCCCATGGAGTCTTGATAGTTGATCAGGACTAAGGTAAAAAGTAAGTGCCCCTGTTGTCCGCGGACAACAGGGGCTTTTTTGTTGTGCCTGGTCTCTCTTCCGGAAATCCGGCACCAGTTTATTGACTGAAAATTTGTTGCGTATCTCTGTGAAGGCTATCTTTGTTAGATCCATCAATACCGTATCGGGATGAAAAAGCTGAACTTTTCTTTGTCCGTGGCTTGTTGTTTCTGCATGGGCCTGCTTCTACTGATATCCTGTAAGAACAAACAAGACGAAATTGTTCCCTCTGCCGAGTATGCTGCCTATATCAGTGCGTATACAGGCGGTGTGGTCTCCTCTTCTTCTACCGTCCGGATCGAGTTGGCTGCCGGACTGCCCATGGTGGAATTGAATGTTCCCCTGAAAAAGAACCCTTTTCGTTTTTCTCCTTCGCTGAAAGGAAAAGCCTGGTGGATAGACAACCGGACCATTGAATTTGTGCCCGATGAAGGCGCGCTGAAACCGGGCAGGCTCTATGAGGCCACTTTTCGTCTGAGCGATATCCTGGATGTAGACAAATCTTTAGAGAAATTTACGTTTACTTTCCGGGTCATGGAACGTCATCTGGCTTTGGAGGTAGAAGCCCCGCGGAGTATGCCGGATGCCGCCGGCCGGATGCAAGTCGAAGGAATCCTCCGTTTCAGTGAAGAGATGGAGCCGGACCAGGTAGCCTCACTGTTTTCCCTGAAAGGATATGCCGCCGGTCAGGAACCTGCTGTGACTCTCCATCCCGGAGAGCGTACCGATACGTATCGGTTTACTGTCTCAGATATACAGCGTGGTCCCAAAGCCTGGACACTGGAAGTCTGGGCCAATGCTTATCCTTTAGGCATTGAACAGAAGGAGAGAAGAAATGTGGTTGTCCCTGCGGCGGATGAATTCTCTTTTCTTTCCGTAGAACAGATTGCCTATCCGGAGAATGGCCTGCGGGTCACCTTCTCCGATCCGCTTTCTGCCGATCAGGACCTGCGGGGACTGTTGCACCTGCCCGAATTGAGGGAGTACACCTATCAGGTAGAAGGAAACCGGGTAGATATTTATTTTGAACCTACACAAGCCGATCGGTATACCCTTCATATAGACGGAGGCATACGCAACCGGCAAGGGCAGCAGTTGAGCCAATGGAAGCAGATCTTTTTTCAGGGACAGGCCATACAACCGCAGGTAAAGCTCCAGACCACGGGTACTATTCTGCCCGACTCCAAAAACCTACTGATCCCGTTTCAGGCAGTGAACCTGCGCGCGGTAGACCTGACGGTAGTCCGCATTTTCGAGAACAATGTGTTGACCTTCTTACAGGACAATTCCTTCTCCGGTTCCAATGAACTGCGTCGGTCGGGGCGTATGGTCTACCGGAAAACGCTGTGGCTGGACCGGGATCCTTCCAGGGATCTCAGCCGTTGGGAAGATTTCTCTATTGATCTGAGCCAGTTGATCCGTCAGGAGCCTGGTGCCATCTATCGGGTGATGCTTTCTTTCAAACAGGAATATTCGCTCTATCCCTGTGGAGGGCGGCAGCCGGAAGTACATCGCTCCGGTGATACCGGACTACATGCGGAAGGACTGACGCGGCTGATACCCGAAGAAGAACCCGATTACGACGAGTCTGTATGGGACGAACCCCGTACCTATTACTATATGGAAAATGAGGGGTACGACTGGAAACAATACGACTGGAAGCACAGAAACAATCCTTGTCATCCAAGCTATTACATGCTTTCCAGCCGCAAAGCCTCCTGTAATGTATTGGCTACCAATCTGGGGTTGATGGTGAAGAAAGGAGAGGGAAGCCGGGTGTGGGTCGCAGTGAGCGATCTGCTCACCGCCCGACCGGTGTTCCAGGCAGAAGTCACTCTCTACAATTTCCAGCTTCGCCCCATCGGGCAGGCACGCACCGATGCCGATGGGTTTGCTGTGATCGAAGCCAAAGGAGTACCGTTTGTAGCGGTAGCTGCGCACAACGAACAAAAAACCTATCTGAAACTGCCGGATGGAGAAGAACTGTCGGTAAGCCGTTTCGATGTAGGCGGAAAACGCATAGAAAAAGGTATGAAAGGGTATATATACGGTGAGCGCGGTGTCTGGCGACCAGGCGATACGCTTCATGTCTCTTTCATTCTGGAAGACCGCCAGCAACGGATACTCTCTTCCCATCCGGTATCTATGGAGATATATACCCCTACGGGACAATTCTACAGCAAGCAACTCTCTACCCGCGGAGAGAAGGGGTTCTATGTCTTCCACCTGCCCACGCGTGCCGAAGACCCGACCGGAGTCTGGAACGCCTATGTCAAAGCAGGCGGGGCTACGTTCCACAAATCATTGCGTATAGAAACGGTGAAACCCAACCGGTTGCGCATGCGCCTCTCTCTGCCGGGGCAGCTTCTGGAGGCTTCACAGAGAGAAATACCCGTCACGCTTTCTGCTGCCTGGCTCACCGGAGCTACCGCTTCTTCCCTGAAAGCGGATGTGGAGTTGTCCCTGAAACGGGTGAATACCCAGTTCTCCAGCTACAGCAACTATGTGTTCAACGATCCGGCCGCCGCTTTTGAGAGTGCGCAGGAAGAGGTATACAAAGGAGTACTCAACGAGAAGGGAGACGCGCACTTCAACCTGCGACTGCCGCAGGCACAGCATGCGCCCGGACTGTTGCAGGCTCACTTGACTACCCGCGTATACGAACCGGGAGGAGACGCGAGCATACAAACCGTAAGTGTTCCCTATTCGCCCTTCTCTACGTATGTGGGTATCAACCTGAACGCAGTCAAAGGACAAACCTATATGGAGACCGACCAGGATCATTGGTTCGATATGGTGACGGTGAACAGCCAGGGACAGCCTGTAGATCGCCCGGATCTGGAATACCGCATCTACAAGATAGACTGGAGTTGGTGGTGGGAAAACCGCAACCAGAATTTCGAATCCTATATTCATAATTCCTCCATCTCTCCGGTGGAATCGGGCCATATCCGCACTACCGGTGGAAAAGGGCGGTTCTCCTTCCGGGTCAACTATCCCGGGTGGGGACGTTACTTAGTCTATGTGAAGGATGGAGCAGATGGACATGCCACGGGAGGGACGGTGATCATTGACTGGCCCGACTGGCGGGGACGTTCGGACAAATCCGATCCGAGCGGACTGACGATGCTTACTTTCTCTACCGATAAAGAGAGCTACCAGGCAGGCGAAAGAGCCATTGCTTATCTGCCTTCCGCATCCGATGGCAGGGCATTGGTATCTATAGAAAATGGCACTTCGGTATTGCGTAGGGAGTGGATATCGCTTTCCGAAAAGGGAGAAACGAAATACACGTTTGATGTGACACCGGAGATGGCACCTAATGTCTACCTCCATGTGACGCTCCTGCAACCCCATGCGCAGACAGCCAATGATCTGCCGATCCGTATGTACGGAGTGATACCGGTGATGGTGCACGATCCCGGTTCGCGCCTGGAACCGCAGATCCGTATGCCGGAAGTCCTGCGTCCGGAGCAGGCCTATACCGTCACCGTAAGTGAGAAAAAAGGAAAGCCCATGACCTATGCGCTGGCAGTGGTAGACGATGGCTTGCTGGATCTCACCTCGTTCCGTACCCCCGATCCGTGGGACGCTTTCTATGCCCGGGAAGCCCTGGGTATACGCACCTGGGACATGTATCAGCAAGTGATCGGAGCCTATTCGGGCAGTTACGGACTGCTCTTCGGTACGGGTGGAGACGAGACGCTGAAACCTTCCGACGCGAAGGCCAACCGCTTTCGTCCGGTAGTGAAGTTCCTGGGGCCGTTTACCCTCCGCCAGGGAGAGAGCCGCAAACACGAGATCCGGTTGCCGATGTATGTTGGCTCGGTACGTACCATGGTGGTGGCCGGCTACGAAGGAGCGTATGGAAATGCCGAACAGACTACCCCCGTGCGGTCGCCGCTCATGATTTTGTCCACCCTGCCCAGGGTGCTCAGCATCAACGAAGAGATCGCGCTGCCCGTCAATGTATTTGCTATGGAAGAGCGTGTGAAGCTGGTGAACTTGCAGGTAGAAACAACGCCCAATCTGGTGTTGGAAGGTAAGAACAAACAGTCTTTGACTTTTTCCGGTCCGGGCGATGATCTGGTCCTGTTCCGCCTGCGTACAGGGATGCAGACAGGGAAAGCCACCATAAAGATCACTGCCACCGGAGATGGAAAGACCACAACGGAGACGGTGGAAATAGAGATACGTAATCCCAATCCGGCGGTAACCTTCGCTGAGAACTGGTTGCTGGAAGCGGGTGCTGTGGCAGACATGAGATACCAGGGAGGTATGCCAGGCACCGATAGCTGGACCCGACTGGAACTTTCCCGCATCCCGGCTGTAAGTATCAATCGCCGTTTCGACTTTCTGTATACTTACCAACACCATTGTACCGAACAGTTGACTTCTAAGGCGCTGCCTCTGTTGTTTACAGATCGTTTCAGAAACGTAGACAAAGCAGAGCAGGAGAAAATACGTAGCCATGTATCCGAAGCGATCCGTTTGTTGTACGGCAGGCAACTGCCCGACGGAGGATTTATCTATTGGCCGGGAAATTCCTCTGCCGATGAGTGGATCACTTCCTATGTGGGCAACTTCCTGGTGTTGGCGCAGGAACGTGGATACGAAGTGAATACACAGGTGATGGCCCGTTGGAAAAGCTACCAGCGCAGGCGGGCACAGAACTGGATGAGTGTAACGGGAGGCACCCGGGTAGGGGCCCCGGCCGACATGGAGCAGGCCTACCGGCTGTATACACTCGCGCTGGCCGGAGCGGCCGAAACAGGGGCAATGAACCGCTTGCGCGAGTTGCCCGATCTCTCTTACCAGGTACGCTGCCGCCTGGCGGCCGCCTATGCGCTGAATGGAAAGAAAGCCATAGCGGAAGAACTGCTTGTGCGCGGAGCCGGAGAGAAAGATACCTATTACGGGTCGCCTTACGGATCTTCCCAGCGCGATGAAGCCATGTTACTGGAAACACTGATCCTGCTGGACAGAGACCGGGAGGCTTTTGAACAGGCGCGTCGTCTTTCTGCGATGATGGAGACAGAAGCGTATTTCAGTACGCAATCCACTGCCTTCTCTCTGATGGCTATGGGGCGTCTGGCAGGAAAGATGTCCGAATCCATCCGGGCTGTGTGGAGCCTGAACGGAGTGGCTCAGGCGGCCGTACAGAGCACACAGGCCATACATACGTTGGATCTGCCGGATACTCCGGGACAATTGTCGCTGACCAATCAGGCAGAAGGGGTACTCTACGCTTCTCTGATCACACACCGGCAACTACTCAACGATACACTGCCGGAGATATCGGAAGGCCTGAAACTGGAGGTCCGGTATGTGGATGCTGCCGGCAACCCGGTGAATGTGGAGAATCTGGCACAGGGAAGTGAGTTCGAAGCCTGGATACGGGTAACCAATACCAGCCTCAACCGGGACTATCGGGATCTGGCACTGACCCACATCGTACCTTCGGGATGGGAGATCTACAACCAGCGCCTTCGGGAAGCAGCAGACGATGGCTCTGCTGCGGAGGTAGCTGTTTCCGGAGCAGGTACCGGGGCTTCATCGGCACCGGACAGAGCATATACCTATCAGGATATCCGTGACGACCGGGTATTGACCTATTTCGATCTGCGACGGGGCAGATCGGCAGACTTCCGCGTGCGGCTACAGGCCAACTACGCGGGAGAGTTTGTGTGGCCGGCTTTGCAATGCGAATCCATGTATGAACCGACGATCCGTGCGCGTACCAGAGCCGGAAGGGTAGTCGTAGAACGTTAGATACCGGATGCACCTATGTCAGAAAGCAGGAATAGGATATCTCAGTGGGGAAAGCGATCTTTGTTCCGTCTGAAGGCGGGATGGCAATCCCTGAACTACCGGCGTCGCGCCATGTGTGTGGGGGTGCTGGTCTTGCTGATCGCCTACATCTGTTGCCTGCCCCGGCAGTTGTTCGATGTACCCTATGCTACCGTCGTTACAGATCGCCAGGGAGAATTACTGGGAGCCCGTATAGCTACCGACGGGCAGTGGCGTTTTCCTCCCAGGGACAGTGTGCCCCTGAAGGTAGAAGTTTGCCTGCTGGAGTTTGAAGACCGCTATTTCTACCGGCATTGGGGAGTGAACCCGTTGGCTATGGGGCGTGCCCTGCATCAGAATCTGGGAGAAGGCAGGGTGGTGAGCGGAGCAAGCACCCTGACGATGCAGACCATCCGCCTGTCGCGCAGGAAGCCGCGTACATTTCGTGAGAAATTCCGCGAATGTATATGGGCTACCCGCCTGGAGTTCCGGTATCCGAAGAAAAAGATATTGGCCATGTACGTGTCCCATGCCCCTTTCGGGGGAAATGTCGTGGGGCTCGATGCCGCTTCGTGGCGCTATTTCGGTCGGGAACCGGAAGCGCTTTCCTGGGCCGAAGCGGCAACATTGGCCATTTTGCCCAACGCACCTTCCATGATACACCTTTCCCGGGGCAGGGAGGAACTCTTGCGGAAGCGCAACCGGTTGCTGGAAAGATTGTATCGGGGTGGAAAGATCGATTCCACCGATTATGAGTTGGCATTGGAAGAGCCCCTGCCCGGTGAACCGTTGCCGCTGCCGTCAACCGCCTTTCATCTGGTCGATTATCTGCACCGCTCCGCTGCCGGTCAACGGGTAGTTTCTACGGTAGACAAAGAGTTACAGTTGCGTGTAGAAGAGGTGGTGGAGCGATGGAACCGGGAGTTTTCCCAAAGTGACATCCGACACCTGGCAGCATTGGTCATTGATCTGCAAAGTCACGAAGTAGTGGCCTATTGCGGAAATACACGCCTTCATCCACAGCAGTCGGGCAATCAGGTAGATGTGATCCGCTCTCCCCGCAGTACAGGCAGTATACTCAAACCTTTTCTCTATGGTGCCATGCTTCAGGAGGGTGAACTGCTGCCTCATACGCTACTCCCTGATATCCCGATGAATATCAATGGCTTCACTCCCCAGAACTTCAACAAGCAATACGAGGGGGCAGTGCCGGCTTCGGAGGCAGTGGCACGCTCGCTCAATATTCCTACCGTGCATATGCTCCGGCGGTACAGTGTCCCCCGGTTTCATCAGATCCTGACACAGGCCGGACTCTCCACACTCACCCGTTCGCCTTCACATTACGGTCTTTCGCTGATCCTGGGAGGGGCGGAAGCTACTTTGTGGGACGTGACGGTAGCCTATGCCGATATGGCGCGTTTGCTGGTGGGGTATCCGGAGAGGGGGTGCCATCTGCTGGCAGAGAACAAAAAGGAAATTCCTTCCCATAAAACTCCTTTTCAACGGGGAGCGGTATGGCAGACTTTTGAAACACTGAAAGAGGTCAACCGCCCGGAGGAGATCGACTGGCGGCTGATCCCATCCATGCAAACCGTTGCCTGGAAAACAGGTACCAGTTACGGGTTCCGGGATGCCTGGGCGGTAGGAGTGACCCCACGCTATGCAGTAGGTGTGTGGGTAGGAAACGCTACAGGCGAGGGAAAGCCCGGCCTGACGGGAGCCCGTACAGCCGGACCGGTGATGTTCGATATCTTCAACCTGCTGCCCGCTTCCGGATGGTTTCAGCTACCTTATGAAGAGTTTACCGAAGCGGAGGTCTGTACGGCCTCGGGTCATTTGAAAGGGCGTTTCTGCGACGATTCGGAGCAGATGCTTGTGATGCCTGCCGCGTTGAAAACGGATGTTTGCCCGTATCATCATGCCGTTTGTCTGACTGCCGACGAACGTTTCCGGTTGTATGCTTCCTGTGCGGAAGATATGCCTGCGGTAGAGCGCAACTGGTTTACGTTGCCGCCTGCCTGGGAGTGGTACTACCGGCAACATCGTCCCCATTACCGTCCGTTGCCTCCGCTTAGTCCGGGGTGCGGAGCAGACAATCACCTGCCCATGCAGTTTATCTATCCGCAGATGAATGCCCGGATCGTGCTGCCCCGGCAACTCGATGGATCGGCCGGAACTGTCACGTTCGAACTGGCACACAGCGACCGGCACGCGGTGGTCTACTGGCACCTGGGGGATACCTATCTGTCGGAAACACGGGATTTTCACAAACTGACCCTGACTCCCGAAGCAGGCAGACATTCCCTGACGGTGGTAGACGACAAAGGCAACCGTCTTTCAGTTGCCTTTGATGTAGAATAGAAAATGATTCTTCTGTATCTGATGGGGATCCTTATCTGTGGCCTCCTCCACTTTGTCTTTCGCCTCCACCGTGTATTTCACCACCTCCTTGTCTTTCTGGTCTTTCTGGTCTTTCACCACCACCGGAGTTTTCCCTGTGGAAATTTCCCGAAGGGGCAATCTGATGCATGGAAGACTGTCTTACCGGAAGGTTTTCTATATTACTTTTATGGCGATTGAAGTCGTTGTTACCCGGCCAGGAAGACTCTTTGTGTATCGGACTGATCGAGTTTTCATCTGCTCTGCGCACCTGCATCGGTTCGGGATGATATACCTGCGGACGATAGACGGGTATTTCTTTGGTATCGTTTCTCAGACTCGTCTGTGTGGCCCGGTGACTGTTCTGTCGGTCACCATCTATCAGTACGGAAGGTATTACCTCTTTCCGGGTGTGTCCGGCAACCTGATGGGCGTCAGGCCCTGCGGAATAATATCGGTTTCCCGCGCTGTGCCGGAAATTATTCAGCAAAGTAATCCTTCCTGCATTGTTTCTGACGATGTTCTCAGAGGAAAGTCGGTGAGCGATGTTGTGGTCTGTGATGTGATTTCTCTCCACTACATTCCAGTAATAGTCATGGTCGGGTTTCCAGCCTCTCCACGAATCCGCCGAAATATCTGCTCCGGGGCCAACCGGTGCCCAGGCATAATAATCGTCCGTTTCACCCCATACTACCCACGAAGGAGCCCATTCGTATCCGGGGATCCATAACCAGCCATATGAGTTGTCATACGTCCAGCTACCGTAGTGAAAAGGAGCCCATCCCCAGTCATATTCCGAATCCCAGTACCATCCGTCGGTGGTATTTTCCCAATGTCCATTGGTGGCATAAGGTCTGAAATCCGATACATTCGGATGCCATACATTCCCATACTGGGGGTATTCTATCCAGGTACCATGGGGAGAAAGGGTATTGTAAAACTCCTGGAAAGTAATGGGGCCCTTAGGGCCGGTCTGGGCGGAGAGCGACACATGTGCCGCGGCCAGACAAATCATGATGAACATACAGATCTTTTTCATACTCCTGTTTTTTAGTTTTTGATTTGCATCTATTTCTAGCATATAATACCTGCCTTTGTTCGGAAGTATTTTATATCCAGCGTAGATAGGCGAAATTTATGCGGTGTGTCTTATCTTTGTTCTTAGGGAACATGCGGAAAGCAGAACTGACTGCTCCGGATTGCCGGATCACAGAGTGGTGACTTTTATGTACGGAGCATTCATATATACAGAAAAAATATCTGTTTGTGTCTCGGTAAGACCTGGCAGCAGTCCCGGTGAGACTTGATCCGGGTGTCGGTGAGACTTCCGCAAAGTCCCGGTGAGACTTCCTATGTGTCTTTCTGAAGGGATTAAAAGAATATTTTTGCTCTTGTGTGTTGCCTGGAACATACAAAAAAGTCCTATAGAGCAGTTGCTTATAGGACTTTATCATTTTTTCGGGAATACCCCGGAATATGCAGCGGAAGCGGCGAGATTCGAACTCGCGGAACAGTTGCCCGTTCGTCAGTTTAGCAAACTGGTGGTTTCAGCCACTCACCCACACTTCCTTCAGAGGCATTATTTCTAATGCGATGCAAATATAGGTTGAACTTTTGTACTATGCAAATGTTTGGAAAAGATTTTTTCTGCCAAAATCGCCCCTTTCCGGTAAGCAACTCAACTTCAGGATATAATACAGAGAAGATGGAAGTAGTCTTGTTAAGAGATCCCGGGATTGTTTTTGTTTGTGAATTTCCACTTTTCTACAGTGGGATATTGATCTATATCAATCGCCCGGTGCAGAGGAATGGATAAATTTGCATTTCCAAAAAGACAAGGATAGATAATACGTGAAGAAGATATCTCAGGAAAGTTTGAAACTCAGACTGGCTAAGCTGGCCGCTCCCATATTTATAGAGACCCTACTCATCATGATGCTGGGAGCAGTGGATGTAATTATGCTGAGTCGCCACTCGGATACAAGTGTGGCTGCGGTAGGTGTGGTGAATCAGATCATTATGCTTACTTTCTTAGTCTTTGAGGTAATTAATCTGGGCACCTCTGTGCTTTGTTCGCAATACATAGGTGCCCGGATGGAGAAGCAGGTAGTACAGGTAGTGGGGGTATCCCTGATCGTGAACCTGGTAGTGGGGCTGACTGTCAGTCTCTTTCTCTTCACTCTGAACCGTACTATACTCGGCTGGATGGGACTGGGGCCGGAACTGATGGATGCCGGATCGGGATACATGCGGATCGTTGGAGCGTTTGCTTTTTTCAGGCTATCTCCATGACCTTGTCCGCTTCTTTGCGAAGTGCCAACAAAGCGGTCTATCCCATGCTGGTGACCGTGGTAGTAAATATACTGAATATCGCAGGAAACTATACCCTTATTTTTGGTAAGTTCGGTTTTCCCGCTCTGGGTATGGAAGGAGCAGCCATCTCTACGGCGTTTAGCCGGGGAATAGCCATGGTGATCCTTTTCATTATTCTTTTTCGCAAGCACATCCGTCGGTTCCCTTTGTCCTATTTTAGCCCGTTCCCTTTCGGAGAACTACGCAACCTGATGAAGGTAGGACTTCCTTCTGCCGGAGAGCAATTGTCTTACAGTTCTTCCCAGGTAGTGATCGCCTTTCTGATCAATAAGGTCGGAGTAGAAGCGTTGGCAGCCCGTACCTATTGTGTCAATATCATTATGTTTTCCTACCTCTTCTGCATCTCCATAGCTCAGGGAGGAGCCATCTGTATCGGCTACCTGATTGGTGAGGGCAAGCCTCAGGCCGCCTTTGTTCTCGGAAAATACGTAATGAAAAAATCCATACTCATCACACTCATCCTGTCCGCTATACTGGCCGTATCGGGTCGTACCATTCTGGGGTGGCTCACTACCAATCCGGAGATCATTCGTCTGGGAACCCTGGTCCTGATCATAGATGTGATCTTAGAGATCGGGCGTCCGATCAATATCTTTGCTACCAACGCCCTGCGTGCGGCAGGAGATGTCAATTATCCTTTCTATGTGGGGCTGATCGTCATGTGGAGTGTAGCAGTTGGAAGTAGTTACCTGTTTGGCATACATCTGGGCTGGGGACTGCTGGGTATGTGGGTGGCCTTCGTGCTGGACGAGAATATTCGGGGAGCTATTTTTGTACGTCGCTGGTACAGTATGAAATGGATCTCCAAAGGGTTTATACGGGGCTGATAGTGAGGTAAAATCTTTTCTTTTCCGATCTGCCGGAAAGTCATACGGAAAGAATTATTCACTTTTTTTACCTTTTGGGTGATCAAATAATCAACTACCTTTGTTTCTATCTTATCGTAAAGAAGGAATATGCAGATGAAAAAGATACCCGGAAAGAGAGCGTTGCTCGTATGGCTGTTGCTGGCTATATGGAGTCTGCCTGCTGTGGTACGTCCTTTGCATATGCATCACGAAGCCTGTATGGCTGCAACTTCCGGTGAAGAGGAAGACCCTACAACTACGCACGATTGTCAGCACTGTTTGTTGTGCGGTTTCACGTTGGCACCTTATGTAGAAGCTGTGACTACGGAACTTCCTCCCGTTCCGGTTTCCATTTTCCGGCAGTGGAGTGCAAGGGTTGTTACAGGACATGATGAACCACATGTTACTCCTACACTTCGGGGTCCTCCCACCACATAACCTCTTTTTCCGATCTTTTCGAACATATGGATGGCTGTGGCAACTCTTGTCCGGCAGCTATCCGGATGTATCCTTTTATTCCATTTAATCAGTAATATATATGCATATCCGGATCATTCCGGTTGTGTGTATGCTCTGTCTGATGCCGGCTCTGTCTGCCCAGCAACAGGATTCGTTGAAAAGGGTAGATCTGGAAGAGGTGGTGGTGAGCGATGTCTATCGCGTGCCCGTCACACTCCGCTCTACGTTGCCGGCAGAGGTTGCGGGTAAAGAGTGGCTTACGGGCCATTTCACCGGCAACCTGGTAAAGACATTGCAGTACATACCGGGAATACACGCAATGAATATAGGCTCTGGTTTCTCCAAACCCATGATACGCGGTATGGGTTTCAACCGTATCGCAGTTGTGGAAAACGGTATCAAACAGGAGGGACAACAATGGGGAGCCGATCACGGTCTGGAGACAGACGCTTTCAATGCCGAACGGGTGACAGTGATCAAAGGTCCGTCTTCGCTCCTCTATGGCAGCGATGCGATGGGTGGGGTCATCGAACTGGGACGGGTAGCTACACCCATGGAACCGGGCCTTTCCGGTGAAGCCGCTTTGTTAGGAAAAACGGTCAATGGCACCGTCGGAGCTTCTGTGATGCTGGGTTGGAAGCAGGGACGCTGGTACCTGAGGGGACGATTGTCTGCCCAGAACTACGGCGACTATCGTGTACCTACGGATACGGTAGTCTATCTTACCCGTCCCATGCCTGTTTACGGTCGTTTGAAAAATACAGCCGGAAGGGAACACAATGCCAATCTGCTTGCCGAATATCGCTACCGGCATTATTTCTCTTCCTATGCCTGGAGCAATTCGTATCAGAAATCGGGATTCTTTCCCGGTGCACACGGCATACCAGACCTTTCCAGGTTGGAAGATGATGGCAATCATCGTAACATTGAGTTGCCTTATAGCCGGGTGAACCATATGAAAGGATCTACCCGCCAGCAATATATCCTGGAACGGATTACCTGGATCTGGGATGCCGGATTTCAGCGCAACGATCGGGAAGAATGGAGTGCTTTCCATACGCACTACGGTACACAATCGCCTCCCGAACGGGATCCCGACAAAGAACTGGCTTTCACGTTGGATACATACAGTTCATCGCTGAGAATGAAGATCTCTGGAGAGGGAACATGGGAACATACGGCAGGCTGGGATGTGCAGGCACAGCACAACCGGGTAGGAGGGTATTCGTTCCTGTTGCCGGGATATCGCCGCCTGACTACCGGATTGCTCTGGCTCACTACCTGGCGGCCTGTGTCTACGCTTACCGTGAGTGGCGGATTGCGCTACGACCGTGGAAAGATCCGGGTGAATCCCTATGAAGACCTCTACCTGGCAGATTATCTCACAGGCATTGGATACAGTGATACGGAGATCGATGCATATCGGTGGCGCAGCTATGCGGTAGATCGCTCTTTCGGAGACCTGTCGGGCTCGTTGGGAGCGGTGTGGAAACCCGCGCAGGCCCATCAGGTCAGCTTGAATCTGGGAAGGAGTTTTCGTCTTCCCGGTGCGCACGAACTGGCCTCCAACGGGGTGCATCACGGTACATTCCGGCACGAGCGGGGAGATCCTTCCCTGGATTCCGAACAAGGCTGGCAGCTGGATCTGGCGTATGCCTACCAGAGTAAGGGGCTGACTCTGAGTCTGAGTCCCTTTGCCAGTTGGTACCGCAACTATATCTACCTGCGCCCCTCCGGTGAGTGGTCGGTGTTGCCGCATGCCGGACAGGTCTATCACTATACCGGTGCCAGAGCGTTTTTTACTGGTGCTGAGGTCTCTGCCGAGATGCGTTTTTCCTGTGGGTGGGACTACCGTGTGGCCGGGGAGTATGTCTATACCCGCAACCGGGACGAGCACATAGCACTTCCCTTTTCGCCTCCGGCAACGCTGCGGCAGACCCTGGGCTGGCAACGGCAGGGAACAAGGATCTATCTGGAGATGGAGAATATCTCCAGGCAGAACCGTACAGATCGGAATGAGGAGGAAACAGCGGGAGCTACGCTGTTTCACATGGGAGCTTCCGTGCGGTTCCGGATCGGCACTGTACGACCGGAAGTGCAGTTGACTGCTCAGAACCTGTTCGATCGCCGATACTACAATCACCTGAGCTTTTACCGGAAAGTCGAAATACCGGAACCGGGGCGTAATTTTCAGTTGGTACTCAGGTTGCCTTTCTGACAGATTTTGCCGGAATGAAACCATGGATTTAATTCAAAACAATAATGACGATGAAAACAATAAAAATCAATTCACATCTCATTTTTCTTTCTTTCTTTTCTTTCCTTTTATGTGCGGTTGCTGCTTGTGACAGCGATAATGAAGGGGACACTACCAGTCCGGTGATCCGGATCATTGCTCCGGCAGAGGACGCTCATTTGCTTATCGGTGATGCAGAGGGAGTTTTATTTGAAGCGGAGTTTTCCGATGATATTCAACTGGCTTCGTACAAGATAGATATTCACTATGCCGGTGATGGACATACACATACACGGCATGAGGATGAAGAACTTCCTGAATTCAGTTACCAACGCTCTTTTACATTACAGGGGAGCCGTGAGCAGGTGTCTCATAGAAATATCGTGATTCCGGAAGGAGTGCGTCCCGGTGAATATCATTTAGTTGTCTACTGCAGCGATACTTCCGGCAATGAAAGTGTGGCGGCCAGAGATATAGAACTGATAGAAGAGGATCCTGACCACGATCAGGATCATTGAAGGCTCTTGCCGGTGATGTAGATATGTAATAAGACTCCGGTTCAGGTCAGCTTGAACCGGAGTCTCCATATACCATCGGCATACGAATGGGTGGTGATGCGGAATGTGCCGATCTCGGAGGTATTGGATACGTGAGTTCCGATACAGGCACAGGCATCGTAATCGCCAATTTTCACAATGCGCAGCGTTTCACTTACCTCTTCGGGGAGTTTACTCAGATCGACTAATTTGGCAGCTTCTTCCCTTGACATAAATTCGATGGTGACAGGCAGGTGTTGCGCAATTACTTCATTCACTTTTGCTTCTATCTGTCGCAGTTGCTCTTCGGTAGGTGCTACAGGCAGTTCATAGTCGCACTTGCTTTTCTTTCGTTCGATATGAGCGTTTTTAGATCGCGGACATCCGAATGTACGTACCATGGTTGCATTCAGGATATGCTCTGCGGTATGCATCGGCGAAATGGACATATCCTGAAACTTTTCATTGGGTTTGTTTATTTCCATGACAGATTAATTTTTGTTTTTAGACAGAAGAACAAAAGAACATATAATTTCAGAGATAGACAAAAGTATAGGCTCTTTTAATAAGAATGTGTAGACATAAGATTTTTCAGACAGAAGAACAAAAGAACATATAAGACTGAAGGACGGAAACAGAAAGGTATACTTTTTTGGTAATCATTTTGATTATTCTTTTTAGTGGTCTGTTTATATAGTCTGAATTTTCTTTTTATTTCGATCCGTTCACCACCAAAGTTGATAAGTAGACCATTATCTATCCGGGTAGCTGTCAGGTAATTTACCAATTGGGCTTCGTGTGCCGGAACCAGGCTCTGAACCGCTTTAAGCCCGATTATTATCGTATTTTCTACAATAATGTCTGCTTTGAATTCTCCTACGATCGTGTTTTTGTAATATATCTTTATGGGAATTTCCGTTTCTACATAGATACCTCTCTCCTTCAGCTCAAGAACCAATGCCTTTTGATAGACAGATTCCAGAAAGCCAGGCGCAAGATGCAACCTGACCTGATAAGCACATTGGATAATTATCTTGATCAGATCTTCCGTTTCCATCCTTCAGTCTTATATGTTCTTTTGTTCTTTTGTCTAAAAAATCTGTCTCACTCCGGTATATGTATCCTCTCTCCCAGGTATTTCGGTTGTTTGTTGATAGCCAGGTCTCTGAACACGGCCACCCGTGCCAACAGTTCACGTACGCGTGTCTTGAAACCTGCTTTCTGAGTCACATCTTTCGCATTGTAACCGATCGGATGTATATGGTAGGCCTGTGCCAGATAAATAGCGCGTTCGTTGTGGAATTTCTGGGAGATCACAGTGAAGTCGTTCAGTCCGAAGATCATTTGTGCCCGTACCATGGAATCTAATGTACGGAAGCCTGCATAATCCGGATAGATATGAGAGGCCGGTACGCCGGCGGCTACCAGTGAATCTTTCATGGCCTGGGGTTCGTTGTAATTCTGCCGGCTATTGTCTCCGCTTACAATAAAGTATTTCACTTTTCCTGCGTGGTAAAGTTCTGCTGCCGCCTGTATGCGGTATTTGAAATAGAGATTTACCCGGCCATTACTCAGCTGGGGAGCAGTACCCAGAATAACTCCCACTTTCCGGTAGGGGATCTCTTCTACGGAAGAATAGGTCTGTTTCTTTGTTTTTCCAACAACCGAGTTACAGACTATAATGAGGATAATGACTCCTGCAATCAGGACCAACAAAATATAGAGCCAGGTCATTTTACGCATATAAATTAAATATTAGAAAGCTGCTTTCCGGCTTTCCTTGTATGGAAACCCGGGATTTCAGATAAAAGTTCGTTTTTTCGCATCCATCCCGGTTCTTCTTCTCTTCCTATTCTACCGGAAAGGAGCCGGATATAAAAAAATATCCCTCTATTCCCACTGATTGCTGCCATGTGGAATAAAGGGCAAAAAAAAGGAGTCACGCCTGACTCCAACCTTTGTTAACCTTAAATCTAATAC
>JAJBTC010000198.1 GCA_020861095.1 Bacteroides sp. | reverse complement strand
ATGCTATACATATTCCTTATGTTCTTTTTCAGACAAAAGAACATAAGAAGAAAGCTAAGAGTATATAAAATGACATCTATCTACCAGTAGTGAATGATGAGTAGTACGTCACAATTTATAACTTATCACTTAAAACTCTTATATGTTCTTTTGTTCTTCTGTCTAAAAAAACTGTCCAATAGAAGGAAAAGTAACCTCAACCGTACATCGTAATTAGCTTTGCTTACCGCCTGGTTGGCTATGCCGATCTTCATTGATTTTGTCGACCGTTGGTTCGCCTGTAGTTTTGTATCTGTAGTCATATATAGAGGGTTGAAAAGGATGAAATACTCTGTTTATTCCAGGTTGTGATCACAGAAGCAAAGATACAATCCTCACCATTCCTGTTTTCTACAAACTGACATCTTTTGGTAGTAAAGTATACCAAAGTACACCATTGTACACTTTACTTTTTTCGCAGGCACTGGAAGATAATCTGTACGGCAGAAACCTGAATAAGACCGGAAAGAATTTTTAGGATCTTTTTAGACATCTGAGAAACAGCTGTTTATGCTTTTATGTTGCACTTCTTGTCTATGACGCATAAAATACAAACCAAATCTATAAGTGAAATGAAAAATACTTGTATAGAACCCTCTTTTGCCGATTTTCACCACAAAAAGTCCGTAGTTTTCCAGTACGCGTTGCAGCAGATCGGCAGAGAGGCGGTGTTGTTTTTTCAGTACCCGCAGCACCTCCATCGAAGCTGTTAATCTGGGTGCATGAGCCAGGCACTCCATCAGCATCCAATAGAGACCATAGCCTTTGAGGCCCTCTTTGTCGATCAGTACGGAAAGTCTGGGATCACTTTTGGCAGCGGCACTGTGTTTGATAAAGGTAAGGTTGTTCATCGGTTAAAAGTATGTTTAGAAGGTTCATGTTTTACGTATTCCTACATACAGGTATGTATCCGCGGTGCTTGCAGGTACCTTTCTGCACAGAGACGGGATACACGTTTGTGTGTTTGAATGGTGCTGCAAAGATGCAACCTGTTCGTGGGATTTTTGGTCGCATATATGCGACTTTTGGTTGAAAAATGTTAATTTTACAAGGAGTTCTCTACCTATACACTATTTGCTGGCCTGTTACTGTAAGTTTACAATCGTCATGTATATTAGGAGAGGGCAACGTATACAGAGGGGAACGAAGATGTATTTGCAGATCAGTCTTAAAAAATGTTTCATTTTTGGGCTGGCATAATTTATCACTACAGGGGGTTCATATAGATACAAGAGGGTCCCTCCATACAAGTATAGAGGGACCCTCTGATAATCCTGTATCTCTGGACCTGATTATATAGCAGCGCTCAGAGGGAGGCTCAGCCCGTGATCCTGTCTATCTCCGCCAGTTCCTCTGCCTGGAACGTCGTATTCTCTATCCCTTTCAGATTATCCTTCATCTGCTCCACGGAACTGGCTCCGATGATTACCGAGGTCACCAGATCGTCTTTCAGCAGCCAGGCCAGTGCCATCTCTGCCAGCGTCTGTCCGCGACGGGCGGCTACTTCGTTCAGAGCGGTGATTTTCCGGAGCACATCCTCCGTCAGTTGTTCCTTTTTGAGGAATCCACCGCGGCCGATGCGGGAGTCGATGGGGATTCCGTGGAGGTAACGGTCGGTCAGTAATCCCTGTGCCAGGGGAGAGAAGGCTATGAAGCCACTGCCTGCTTCCCGGGCCTGACACAGGATACCTTCGTATTCGGGTTCGCGGTTGAAGATGTTGTACCGTCCCTGGTAGAGCAGGCAGGGAACATCCCGCTGCCGGAGGTACTCGTAGGAGAACGCGGCTGCTTCCACCGGATATTTGGAGATCCCTACATACAGCGCTTTTCCCTGACGCACGATATCTACGAGTGCCTGTAGGGTCTCTTCCAGCGGGGTATCGGGGTCGAAGCGGTGCGAGTAGAAAATATCCACATAGTCGAGGTGCATCCGCCGCAAGCTCTGGTCGAGGCTGTTCATCAGGTATTTGCGCGATCCCCATTCGCCATACGGACCGGGCCACATGTCATGTCCGGCTTTGGTGGAGATAAACAGCTCGTCGCGGTAGGGACGGAGCGAACGCTGCATGATCTGACCGAAGGTCTCCTCCGCCGACCCGTAAGGAGGACCGTAGTTATTGGCCAGGTCGAAGTGCGTGATGCCCCGATCGAAAGCGTAGTGCACCATACGGGTACTGTTTACTAAGGTATCGACTCCGCCGAAGTTGTGCCAGAGCCCCAGGGAGATCTGCGGGAGCCGGATGCCGCTGCGGCCACAGCGGCGGTATTTCATGCCGGCGGCGGTGTAGCGGTCTTTGTCTGCTGCGTAGAGAGGTGGTATCATTCTGTTTTATGATTTAAATATGAATAGCCTGATAGCTTCCTGTGCCAAAGATAACTTTTTTCTCTTTATTTCTTTATACCGGCACAGAAACAAAACAAAGAAAACAGTACCGGAAGAGGTTCGGTCTGTTTCTTTCGTTGCTGGCCCTTATCTGATGATTGATATTCAGGAACGTTGAAACCGGCTTGCGTTGCCTGGTTTCGTTAGACACATTTTATCTTTCCCCTTTTTTCTTGTCTGTCTTCTCTATAAGACAAAAGGAGAGAAGAACAAAAAAAGAGAAAGACTGCGTCAAAAGATCAGGCTGACTTTTATGTCATTTCAATGGCAGATCGTAAATCTGTATATCGTAAATCCATCCATTTTCTGGAATGAAAATAACTTTTATGTCATTTCAATCGTACATCGTAAATCCCTTTGCTGACCGTTGGTTGACTTCGTCGACCGTTGGTTCGTTCAATCGTAAATCTCTTGGGGGTACAATTTGATAACATCTTTTCCCTTTTTGGAAGGCTGGACCAAAATAGTACATCAATTGGATAAAAAAGTACTGGAAGTCTCCGGAATTATGCGTTAATTTTGTATCAGTTCATCAAACGACTTAAAGATCTGATATATGGCAAAACCAATCTTTCTTACCACCTTGCTGGTAGTACTGTTGTGCTGGGCATGTAGTTCCGGACAAACAGCGTCCCATCCATTTATCCGTGTCGAAGACGGAAAGTTTATCCGTAACGGACAACCGTATTATTATGTAGGTACTAATTTCTGGTACGGTGCTATACTGGGATCGGAAGGAGAAGGAGGCGACCGGGAGCGTTTGCTCCGTGAACTGGATTTTATGAAGAGTATCGGAATCGACAACCTGCGTGTGCTGGTGGGGTCCGATGGTAGCCGGGGCATCACGGCTAAGGTAGAGCCTACCCTGCAAGTGGCACCGGGTGTATACAATGATACCCTCTTAGCCGGGCTCGACTACCTGCTTATGGAGATGGGCAAACGGGATATGGTGGCGGTGCTCTATCTCAACAACTCCTGGGAATGGAGCGGAGGATACAGCCAGTATTTAGAGTGGGCCGGGTATGGCAAAGCACCTGTGCCTGCCGAAGACGGATGGCCTGAATATATGGAATATGTGCAGCAGTTTGTACAGTCGGACAGCGCCAAAGCACTTTTTGCCAGGTATGTGGAAGATATGATCACACGTGTCAACAGGTATACACATATAAAATATGTAGATGACCCCACCATTATGTCGTGGCAGATCGGCAATGAACCCCGCGCGTTTTCTGATGCCAACAAGCCCGCTTTTGCCGCCTGGATGGCGGATGTGGCGGCACAGATCCGGTCGCTTGATGCCAACCATCTGATCTCTTCGGGCAGTGAAGGGAAGCACGGTTGTGAGCAGGATATGGATCTGTTCGAAAAGATATACGCCGACGCGAATATCGATTACCTCAATTTCCACATGTGGCCTTATAACTGGGGATGGGCTCCGCAGGATAGCCTGAGCGAAAGCCTCGAACGGGCCAAGGCCAACAGCAAAGCCTATATCGACGAGCACATGGTTCTGGCACGTAAGTATCGGAAACCGGCGGTGATGGAAGAGTTCGGATTTCCGCGTGACGGGTTCCGGTTCTCCCGCGAGAGTACCACCACTACACGCGATGCCTATTACGAATATATCTTCAGCCTGATCACAGATAAAGACCTGTACGACGGCCTGTTTGCCGGGGCCAACTTCTGGGCGTGGGGCGGCTTTGCACAACCTGCCGACGATCATGTCTTCTGGCAAAAGGGCGACGACTATACCGGCGATCCGGCTCAGGAAGAACAGGGACTGAACTCGGTATTCGATACCGATACTACCATTGAAGTGATCCGGGCGGCGAATGAGAAACTTTTAAGTTCTGAGTGATCAGTTTTAAGTTCTAAGTTATTTGTGTGATTACAGTATGGATCACTTAAAACTCAGAACTTACTACTTAAAACTCAAAATTCAATCCTACGTATGAAGAATACTTTCTTATCCGGGCTGATCGGCCTGTTGTGTATCTGTTGCGGGGTTTGTTGTACGACAAATCAGGCAAAGAACAGATCGAATGCGGAACATGCCGTTTCCGCGGTGAAGACCCCTGTGGAACTTCATGGAAAACTCTCTGTCCGGGGTACTCAGCTAGTGGGTGGGCAAGGAGAGACTGTGGTCCTGAAAGGTGTCAGCTATGGCTGGCACAATCTTTGGCCCCGTTTCTACAATGCCGCTTCCGCCAGGTATCTGGTGGAGGAATGGGACGCTACTGTACTTCGCGCAGCTATGGGAGTGATGCTGAAAAACTCCTACTTAGAAAATCCCGAACTGGCTCTTTCCTGTGTGACTCAGGTGGTGGATGCGGCTATCGACAACGGAGTGTATGTGATCATCGACTGGCACAGTCACAACATCCATACGGAAGAGGCTAAAGTGTTCTTCGCGGAGATGGCCCGGAAGTACAAAGGCGTGCCGAATGTGATCTACGAAATATTCAATGAGCCGGTAGAAGATTCCTGGCAGCAGGTCAAAGCCTATTCGGAAGAGGTGATCGCGGTGATCCGGGAGATAGAGCCGGATGCCGTGATCTTAGTGGGGTCTCCCCATTGGGATCAGGATGTGCATATCGCTGCCGATGATCCGATCACGGGCTATGACAACCTGATGTATACCCTGCATTTCTATGCCGCTACCCATGGACAGGAATTGCGCGACCGGGGCAATTATGCGTTGGCCAAAGGACTACCGCTCTTCGTCTCGGAATGTGCCGGTATGGAGGCTACCGGCGATGGCCCCATTGATCATGCGGAATGGCAGCGGTGGCTCGACTGGATGCACAGTAACGGACTGAGCTGGGCCGCCTGGTCAGTTTCCGACAAGGAAGAGACGTGTTCGATGATCCTGAAACAAGGAACTTCGGAAGGCGGGTGGACGGATAGCGACCTGCGGGAGTGGGGACGGATGGTGAGAGACGAGTTACGCAGTCCAAAGGACTGAGATATTTACGATTTACTGATTTACGATTTGAAATGCAAATAGATCCATGTTATCATCCACTTGTAGAGACGCACGGCGTGCGTCTCCGCGATACAAGTCCAATAAACTTACGTTTTTGTGATGTATTTTTTGCATCCTGTGAATCAGTGGATCGGCGTATATTCCCATTCGATCTGTAGAAACGCACACCGCGTATCTTTACAGGTGGAAGTTATCGGTCGTTGACATATTTGAATTTTCAATAGTAAATCAGTAAATCTCTTCGCGTCTCTATATAGAAAACTATCTATTTGATATAAAATGAGAAACACTAACATCATGAAGAAAATTTTACTTGCTTTTTGTCTGGGACTTCTGTGTATGAATGCACCTTTGTATGCCCAGAAATTCGAAGGACTGGCCCAAACCCCTCCTATGGGGTGGAACAGCTGGAACAAGTTTGCCTGTAACATTGACGAACAACTGATCCGGGAGACTGCCGATATGCTGGTAGAGACCGGATTGCGTGATGCCGGATATATCTATCTCAATATCGACGATTGCTGGCACGGAGAACGTGACAGCCTGGGATTTATACATCCCGATCCGGTGCGTTTTCCCTCCGGGATGAAAGCATTGGCCGACTATGTACATTCCAGAGGTCTGAAGATCGGTATCTATTCCGATGCCGGACGCAAGACCTGCGGAGGACGTCCGGGAAGTTTCGGACACGAATATCAGGATGCGCTGCAATATGCGAAATGGGGCATCGACTACCTGAAGTACGACTGGTGCGAGACGGAAGATATCAATCCGAAAGGTGCCTACAACCTGATGCGTGACGCACTCTATGCGGCAGGACGACCTATCCTGTTCAGTATGTGTGAGTGGGGCGACAATCAGCCCTGGGAATGGGCACAGGAGACCGGGCACATGTGGCGTACTACAGGAGATATCTACAACTGCTTCGACTGTATCGATCAGTATCCCACCTGGGCCGCTTTCGGTGTGTTGCAGATCTTAGATATGCAGGAGGGGCTGCGGAAATATGCCGGACCCGGTCACTGGAACGATCCGGATATGCTGGAGGTAGGTAACGGTATGACGGTGAACGAAGACCGCGCACACTTCACCATGTGGTGCATGCTGGCGGCTCCGCTGGTCCTGGGCAATGATCTGCGTAATATGACCGATGATACCCGTGGGATCATCCTGAACAAAGAAGTGATTGCGATCGATCAGGACCCGTTGGGGATACAGGGATTCAAGCATGCGGCGGAAGACGGACTGGAGTTCTGGTTCAAACCACTTTCCGATGGCGATTGGGCATTCTGTATCCTGAACCGTACAACGGAACCCAGAGAATACACCATCGACTGGCAACAGTTCAACTTGCACGATGATTTGTCTCATCGCTCTACCGCATTTGATACTACTCACTACAACATATGTAATCTGTGGACCTTGAAAGACGATGGCAACACGAAAAAGATACGTAAAGTAATTATTCCCGGCCGGGATGTAGTGCTCTACAGATTAAGTGGTAAGTAGTAAGTTATAAGTAATAAGTTTTAAATATTGAATACAAGTGCTATTTAGTACTTATTACTTACCACTCAGAATTCAGAACTTAAAACTCAAAACTTATGAAGAAGACATATGGGTTGATGGTAATGAGTTGGGCACTGGCTTTTTCCCTTTCCGCTCAGACGGAAAGGGAAAAGAGCTTGCTCGACTATGAAGTAGAACTGACAAGCGATTGGGTGTTTTATGCACCTGACCAGCCTCGTATAGAGGTGAAAGTAGTGAACAACAACAATGCCCGGACAACTTCGGCCTTGCAGTTGCATATTACCCGTGATACACACGAGCCGTTGTATACTTTTTCCCAGTCCGCGCAAGTAGCTGCGGGAGAGTCTGCACAGATGCAATTTGCCTTTTCGCTGCCCGAACCAGGTTTCTACCGTTGCCTGCTCACCGAACAAGCCCAGGGAAAAGAAGTAGAAGTGAAGCGATTCAATATCGGTTACGAACCCGAACAGATCGTGTCGCTGCCCGACGCGCAGCCCGACTTGCGGGAGTTCTGGGACAGAGCCCGTGCCGAGCTGGCACAGGTGGCCCCCGAATACGAACTGACACTGATCCCCGATTCTTCGGACTACCGCCGGAAACTCTATCTGGTAAAGATGAAATCTCTGGGTGGAGAAGAGATCTCCGGCTACTATTCCGTACCCACAAAGAAAGGAAAATACCCGGCCGTGATCTCCTACATGGGCTACGGTTCCAAGCCCTGGGTACCCGGTGGTACCCCCGGCTATGTGGAGTTTGTGCTTTCCGTGCGCGGACAGGCTTTGCAGGAACCCGCTAACACCTATGGAGACTGGATCACGTATGGCTTAGACGATAAGGAAAACTATTACTACCGCGGAGCTTTTATGGATCTGATCCGTGCCATCGACTTTGTGGCTTCCCGTCCCGAAGTACGTACGGATGCTATCTTCGCCGAAGGAGGCAGTCAGGGAGGAGCCTTCTCCATGGCCGCCGCCGCATTAGACAACCGGTTGCGTGCCATCGGGCCTACCATCCCGTTCCTGTCAGACTATCCCGACTATTTCCGTATCGTGCACTGGCCTGCGCAGCCCGTATTGAACAAGCAGCGTGAACTGGGGCTCTCCGACGAAGAGATGTACCGTACCCTTTCTTATTTCGATATCAAGAACCTAGCAGCCTGGATCGAATGCCCGGTGATCATGGGAGTAGGATTACAGGATGAAGTATGCCCGCCACACACGAATTTCTCCGGTTATAATCGTATCAGTACGGGAAAAAAGTATCATATCTATCCGCTCAACGGACACAATACACCCGATAGCTGGTGGCAGACCCGGATGGATTTCTTTGCAAAATACCAGTAAGGTAGACAAAAGAACAAAAGGACATAAAGGCTGCGCTGGAATTTTTCATGTGATCTTTGCCGCAAAGGTGTATATCTTATCTGTTACATGCTTTTATTCATTTGTCTGAAATACATATTAAGTTAATATGAAGAAAGTATTACTTAATGATAAGATAGTATTTTTTTGCCCTGTATCTAAGCTTTACTTTTGTACCTGTGAAAATGTAAAACACTTATTTTAAATCTAGTTGTTTATATGAAGAACATCATGTTGTTTCTACTGGCACTCGTTCTGAGTAGCCAGGTGATGGCCCAACAGACCATAGTGACCGGTAGGATTACCGATGCGCTGGATGGCTCCGGTCTGATAGGCGCCAACGTGTTAGTAAAGGGTACCACCAACGGTACCATTGCCGATATCGACGGAAATTACAGCGTTAGCGTTCCGGCCGGAAGTTCTGTACTGGTCTTTTCCAGCATCGGCTACAAAACACAGGAAATTACGTTAAGCCCCGGTCAGACCACACTCAATGTAGTGATGAGTGAAGACTCCGAACTTCTGGATGAGGTGGTGGTTGTGGGCTATGGTACCATGAAAAAGAGCGACCTTTCGGGTGCTTCTGTCTCTGTAGGAGAAGAGAAGATCAAAGGATCTGTAATTACCAACCTCGATCAGGCCCTACAAGGACGTGCTGCCGGGGTAACTTCCATGACCACTTCGGGTGCTCCTGGATCTTCCGTTTCTATCCGTGTACGCGGGCAGGCAACCATCAATTCCAAAGCTGAGCCGTTGTATGTGATTGACGGTGTGATTGTGCAGGGAGGAGGTAGTAGCGGTTCCGATTTCGGTCTGGGTGATGCCTTAGGAAATGGTAGTGTATCTACTATTTCTCCTTTGTCTACCATCAACCCTTCGGATATCGTATCCATGGAAATCCTCAAAGATGCTTCGGCTACTGCCATTTATGGTGCGCAGGGTGCCAACGGGGTGGTCCTGATCACTACCAAACGCGGTAAGTCGGGCGAAGCGAAATTCTCTTACGAAGGAATGATTGCTGCTCAACGTCAGACTTCCCGGTTGAGCATGATGAACTTGCGTGAGTTTGCCGAATACAGCAATTCCGTAGCAGCCGAGAGCAATTCTCTGGATGAACGTCCCGAATTCTCCGATCCTTCTTTATTAGGGGTAGGTACCAACTGGCAGGATGCTATTTTCCGGACGGCATTGATGCATCAGCATCAGGTATCGGCTCAGGGAGGTACAGATAAAGTGCAATACTATTTGTCCGGTTCGTATATGGACCAGGACGGTACCATCATTGGCTCCAGCTTCAACCGCTACTCGTTCCGTTCCAATATGGACGCGCAACTGAAATCGTGGTTCAAGATCGGAGTGAATCTCATGTATTCGAAGACCGGTGAGCGTCTGACCTTGGCTGATAGCAGCGAAGGAGTAGTAAACTATTCCTTGCTGACTCCTCCCGATATACCTATTTATGATATCGACGGTGGCTATGCCAGTGTAGTACGCGAAGGCTATACCAGTGTAAATCCTATAGCTATGGCGCTGAGCGACGATATCCTGCTGGATCGTCAGAAACTCAACGGTAGTATATTTGCCGATATTACCCCGATCAAAAATTTGATATGGCATACAGAGTTAGGATTTGACATCAGTAACTCCAAGGGAGAAATTTACAGACCAATGATCAGCATGGGTAGCTGGAACCGTTCTACGAACTACAGTTCTATTCAGCGTAACAACAATACCTACTGGCAGGTAAAAAACTTTGTAACCTATAGCGGCACTATCGGAAGCAAGCATAGCTACACAGCGATGGTAGGACAGGAAGTCTGGGAGTCTACCTATGAGTATGAATCGGTAGTAGGTGAAAACCTCCCTTCGGATGATGTACACAATCCGGCTCTGGGAGAGAATTCCAGAATTTCCGCTGGTTTTGGTAGTTCGGCCATGGCTTCTTTCTTCGGGCGTGCTACTTACAACTATGACGATCGTTACCTGGGTACTTATACCTATCGGCACGACGGTTCGTCCAATTTCGGACCCAAAAACCGTTGGGCAGGATTTCATGCTCTGGCTGTCTCGTGGAGGTTTACCAACGAGAAATTCTTTGAACCTCTCTTGCCTGTGATCAATAACGGTAAACTCCGTGTAGGTTGGGGACAGACAGGTAACTCCAACATCGATGGTTACAAGTGGGGAGCAGGTATTTCCCGCATGCCTTCCGGACTGGGCAATGGCTTCCGCCAGGCCAATATTGCCAACCCGTATGTGAAATGGGAAACACAGGAGCAGTGGAACCTGGGTATCGATCTTAATTTTTTCCACGATCGTATTACGTTGGTGGTGGATATGTATGACAAGACCTCCAAAGACATGTTGATGCAGTTGCAACTCCCTTCTTATATGGGTACGCGCGGTAACGTGTCTTCTGCACTGGCCGCTCCTTCCGGCAACTACGGTACGATCAACAACAAGGGATTGGAAATTACTCTGGGTACCCGTAACCTGACTGGTCCTTTCGAGTGGAACTCCGAATTCCAGATCTCCTTCAACAAGAACAAACTGGTGGCACTTGACGGAACAGAGGATGCAGCCATCGAAGGCTATGGACAGTGGAGTGATGTGGTTTCTCTGACCCGCATCGGGGAATCTCTGTACAACTTCTACGGTTATGTATGTGACGGAGTCTATGAAGATCTGAGAGACCTGCAGACCTCTGCCAAGCCGGAGAGCTATCCCAGTAACGGTGTCTTCAACCGTTACAACACGACCTGGGTAGGGGATATCAAATACAAAGACCTCAACGGAGACGGTGTGATCGATGAGAACGATAAGACCAATCTGGGATCTCCGATGCCTAAATTTACATTCGGTTTTACCAATACATTCCATTATAAGAATTTTGACCTGACCGTGTTTATGAACGGATCGTACGGAAACAAAATCTACAATTATATGGCTATGAATCTTTCCAATATGAAGAGTACCTGGAACAACCAGTTGAAGGTGGTGACCGAACGGGCTCGTCTGGAACCGATCAATGCCAATATTGACTACTCCAACGGTGTGGTGGTAAATGGTGTGACGGTATACAACTGGTTTGATGATGTGACCAATGTGAAGGTTTCCAATCCGAATGCCAAAGTACCTCGTGCCATAGCCAATGATCCGAACGACAACTCCCGTGTGAGTGATCGGTATATCGAAGATGGCTCTTACCTGCGTATCAAGAACATTATGTTCGGATATACTTTCCCTTCCAGGATGATACGGAAATGGAAATTGGATAACCTGCGTGTGTATGCAAACTTCCAGAACCTGTTCACTTTCACCAAATACAGCGGATACGATCCGGAGATCGGTGCAAGTACAGCCAGTGCCAATGTATACGGACTGGACAACGGACGTTATCCTTCACCGAAAGTATATTCTTTTGGTCTGAATGTAACATTCTGATTGGGTCATAATCCATTAAAAAAAGAAAATTATGAAACGAGCACTTTATCGTAAATCGCCGGGAGCGATGTACAAAAACAGCGAGTTCCATATGACATTAGTGTCAAAAATAAATGTTGTACATATGAAATATAGAAATATTAAAAACTGGTTGTATGGTGTTTTGCTGGTGGCAGGTATGGGACTGACTTCCTGTGAGGACTTTCTGGATCGTCCGACAGAAGATAACTACAATACGGACAATTTTTATCAGACCGATGAACAATGCTTTCAGGCAGTGAATCCGATTTATAACTCGCCCTGGTACGATTTTCAGCGCGGATTCTTCAAGATCGGTGAAGTATTGCCCGGTAATTACTATTGGGGAGGTTCTCCCTATCTGACCTTTACTACCAATTCTACCGATGAAGACCTGGTGAATATGTCGGCCTCTCTATGGTCGGTGAATGCCTATTGCAACACCGTGATAGAGAACCTCAATACCAAGGCCGGTTCAGATGTGAAGCAGTCAACCATAAATACCTGTAAAGGAGAATGTCTGGTGTGGAAAGCGATGGCCTATTTCTATCTGGTGCGTTGTTTCGGCGCCGTGCCCATTATCCATGACAATACGGATATGATCAGTGACGGAAATTACAACAGTATATACCGTGCTACCATAGAAAATGTGTATGACTACATCATTATGACACTGGAGCAGGCCATCGAATGGTTGCCCGAGAGCAATGACAGAGGACGTATTGACCGCTATTCGGCCTACGGATTGCTGGCCAAGGTCTACCTGACCAAATCGGGTTACGGAATGAGTGGAAGCCGCAATGCAGACAATCTGGCTAAGGCTGCCCAGTATGCCAAAAAGGTGATCGATGAAAGCGGCCGTGAACTGATGCCGGAATATTCCGATATTTTCCGCATTGCCAATAATTTCAGTGATGAAAGTCTGCTTGCCTGGCACTGGACTGTATCCAGCTACTGGACTTCACAGAATACCTTGCAGTCTGACCTTGCTATTACCGGCTTCAGTGAATTCGGTGATACCTGGGGTGGTTATGCCGGGCCTTCCGTAGATCTGCAGGACGCGTTCGGTGAAAACGCGTTGAGCCTTTCCCGTAACAACGTAGATGTGCGTCGCAAAGCTACTATGATGATGTACGGTGATGTATATGAGTACTTCTATACCGATCTGGGCGGATTTGACTATATTCGTTTTGTCTATGGTGATTACGAAGAATTCCCCGGCCCAGGTAGTTTCCAGTCGCCTACCGGTGCCAATGAGGTGAAACATCTGGTAGGAAATATGGCAGATCACAGAGCCGGTTCGGGTACCGAGATGGCCAATATGGCAACCAGCCTGAGTACACACATTCTGCGTTTGGCGGATGTATACCTGATCTATGCCGAAGCAGTGATCGGTAACAACGGTTCTACGACCGATGCTTCTGCTATTGATGCGTTCTATAAAGTGCGTAGGCGGTCTGTCGGTGCTTACGAAAGACCTTCTTCCATCTCCTGGGAAGATGTATGGAAGGAGCGCCGTCTGGAACTTGCCTGTGAAGGAGATCGCTGGTACGACTATGTGCGTTGGCACTATTACGAACCGCAAAATGCGATTAATGAACTGATTTCCCAGAGACGGTCGTTCTACAATGGTCTGGACACCTATTACAAAACGGCGTATGAAGCCGGAAGTGCCGGATTAGATCCAGCTACTACGTATTACGATACAGACCCGCTGATCCCGAATATCACTAACAATAGTTTCCAACTACCCTTCCCGGCCACAGATCTGACGATGAATCCGAACCTCTCGAAAGATCCTCAACATGTAGATATTTCGGAATATACATACAACTAATCTCTAAAGATCAAAACCATGAAATTGAATATAAAACATCAGATATATACGTTGCTGCTGACTGTGCTGACAGTTTCCGGCGTAGCCGTATTGTCTTCCTGTGAAGACGAACCGGATAAGTATAAGATCGCCAGTGGTACTCCGGAGATCCTGTATGCGCGTATGCCCGACATTGCTTCGGCCGATTCGCTGATCACCGGAGCCTACATGGGTACTACCGTTTGCTTTGTAGGGAACAACCTGCGCAGCATTACGGAAATGTATTTCAACGATCAGAAAGCTGTTCTCAATACCAGTTTTATTACAGATCATACCCTGTTTGTTACTGTACCCGGAACTATTCCCGAAGAGGTGACAGATATGATCTATCTGGTAAACTCCAAGCAGGATACAGTGAGATATGAATTCAGTGTACTGGTTCCTGCGCCTCAGGTGACTTCCATGTCGAACGAGTATGCCAACGAAGGAGATATAGTTACTATCTATGGAGATTATTTCCTGGATGATGAATCCGGACCGTTAAGTATAATGATGGCTGGCAACCTGCCTGTGACGGAGATCACGTCCATTACCAAAACAGCTGTTTCGTTCTGTCTGCCGGAAGGGTCTTCCAAAGGATACATCACTGTTACTACCATCTATGGTACCGGAAGATCTAAATTCCAATACAAAGACGACCGGAATATACTACTTGACTGGGATACTACATTTGCCAACGGATGGCGCCCGGGAGTAGTACAGGGTACTGATCCGGAGGGGATAAGTGGTGATTATGTGATTTTCCAAGGTAGTCTGGACGGGGAGAGCGGAGCTTCATGGAACGAAGACGGATTCTCCTTCAACTACTGGGCAGCCAATGCTTCTTCACCGGATCTGTTTGATGCGGAAGACTGGGAAAATATGACCCTGAAATTCGAGATCAATGTTACTCAGCCCTGGAGTGCCTGTGCTTTGCAGATGATATTTACCACTGCCGATCAGGTCAGTCTGGAAAATGATAATAATACATTTATAACAGACGAGAGCATTCCACGCGCGTTGTGGAGACCGTGGGAAGAAATCGGTTCGTATACTACGGATGGATGGAGAACCATCTCTGTTCCGTTGAGTGAATTTAAATATACCCACATCGGAGGTACGTCTACAGGTAGTCTGAGACCCGGACATTTTACCGGACTCACCTTCTTCGTGTATGCGGGAGGTATCAATGGAACAGACTGCTCACCGGTGATCTGTATCGATAATATCCGTGTGATGCCTGCAGAGTAAGTTTTACCGATAAACTGACTGAAGTTATGAATAAGAAATATAAGATATGGGCACTGTGGATGATGTGCCTGGTTGTTGGAAGCGAATTGACTTTTACAGCTTGCAGCAGCGACGATGACAACGATACCAATCAGTACAAAGGAGGTATCTCACTGAATGTCTTCGGTCCCAGTCCGGTGGCACGTGGAGGCGAACTTCGTTTCCTGGGAAGCGGTATGGATCGGGTGACCGGAATTGTACTCCCTGGTAGCGGTGAGATAACAGATATCAAAGTGATCAGTGATACGGAGATCCGTATCACTGTACCACAGAATGCCGAAGAGGGATTGGTGGTATTGAAAACTCCTGACGGAGACATCACTACAATCACTCCGATCACCTATATGGAACCGATCTCTCTGGACGACTTTTCTCCGAAATCAGCTAAGGCAGGTGAAGAGATTACCCTTACCGGAGAATACCTCAACCTCATCACAGAGGTGATCTTTGCTGATGAAGTGGTGGTAACGGAGTTTGTGAGCCAGAGTAGAAATGAGATCGTAGTAGTGGTTCCTTTGGAAGCTCAGACCGGTCAGCTCATTATCTCAGACGGCCAGGAGATCCCTAACTGGATCTATTCGGAAGAGGATCTGGAAGTGACACTACCAACCATTGAATCCATCTCTCCGGTTCCGTTGAGGGCAGGGGATGCGCTCACCATTACCGGGTCAGATTTCTATCTGGTAGATAAGGTGATCCTGCCCGGTGGTTTTGAAGTGGAAATAGAAGATGCAGAGGATGTGATCGTGATAGAAGAAACTCCGGAAGACATTCAGGAAGGAGAGATCATCCTGGTGGCGAAATCCGGAGTGGAAGTTGCTTCAGAACCATTGGAACTCGTCAAACCGGAGATTGGGTCAATATCAGGAACTACAGTAAAGAACAATACCGGATTTACCATTACTGGTATGAATCTCGATCTAGTGTCGGAAGTCGTTTTTGAAGGAGGAGAGGAAGGAGTGAGTCTGACCGAATTTGAATCGCAGACTGCAACCAAACTCGTATTGACTTTGCCGGCAGAGGCTGCCGATGGTATGTTTACTCTTCGTACATTGTCCGAAACGGAAACAGCAGGTGAAGCACTTACTTTTGTCAAACCAAGTGTAAGCAGCTTGTCCGCCACTACCGTAAAAGCGAATCAGGAACTTGTACTTACCGGAGAGAATCTGGATCTGGTGACCACAGTGAAATTTGGCGAAATGGCAGGAAAAGTTGTTTCGGCAACAGAAACTACCTTGACAGTCACCGTTCCGGTCGGAGCCGAGTCGGGTTCGCTGACACTGCTTACAGATAATGGAACCGAAGTGATTACGACGCAACAGGTGACCGTGGATGTGACTTTACCTGATATTACAAGTATTGAGGTGGAAGGCCCCGGTGGAAAGATCACTGTACGGGGAACAGATCTTGATATTATAAAAACCATTTATCTGGCGGATGAAGATGGAAACTATACAATTCCAGTGACAGATTATGGAATCAAATCAGCAACTTACCTGGAATTCTACCATGTATTGGGGGCAGCGACAGGAGCCATTACTCCGTTGATGGTAACAGTAGATGGTGATGAAGGATATATGCCTGCATTCTATTGCGGTGGTCCCGATCCGATACCAGACGATGCGATCATGTTATTTGACTTTGAATCAGGTGGTTCTTATGATGGAGATATCTGGGGAGCCGGTTCATTTGAAACTCAGTCGGGAAATCGTTATTTCCGTGGTAGTGGTAGCATTCCGGAATGGAGTTTTACCTGGTTCTTTGCGGACAATGCCGGGGTACGTCCGGAAATGAATGATCTGTCCGGAAAAGTATTCAAGTTTGATATGAAAGCAGATCAGGACTTTGTTCCCGAGTGGTATTATATTCAGTGGGTACTTGGAGGTAGCTGGGGCTGGTGCCAAAGCGATCATTTCCCTGTAGATGAGAATGGTGTTTGTACTACCGGTGGCGGATGGATTACCGTGACATTAGATTTTGATGTGATTGGTATCAGTGAAATTGGTAGTGGTGACTTCGGACTGGCTTGTCAGGGATCTAATTTTGATTGGAGCAATATCTGTATTGATAATGTACGTATTGAAAACAAATAAACCAGGCAGATATGGAATAGAATATTCTACTTTCTGTGTGGGAGTGGAATGATTTCTGCAAATCCAAAGATTAAAAAAATGACGTATGAAAAAGAACAAGATACAATTACTACTCATGCTTGCCATCGGACTTTCCATAGCGGCATGCGACACGGATGTAAAGCATAAAACTCCCGTGGTAGGGGCCCCGGTATTGGGAGAGTCAGATCCGGCCGCGAACGCTACGAATGTAAAAGCAGGGAACAAAGACATTACTCTGACCTATGATAAGAATGTCTTTTTCGCGACGGAAGATATTCATCTGCTTACACTCACAGGTGACGGAGAGATCTTAGATGCCAATGTGTATGGCAGTTCGGAAGACTTTACCATACACACCCGTCTGAAGAAAGAGACCTCTTACACCCTCACGGTGCCACAAGGGGTAGTATTGGGACCTACTCAGGTAGAAGCTCCGGAGGTGTCCGTCAGTTTCTCCACCATTGCATTGAATAAGTCACTTGTCAACCCCAATGCTACGGCTGCCACACAGAAAGTATTCTCCTATCTGTTGGAAAACTACGAGAATAAAATACTCTCCGGTACGATGGCAGAAGTGAACTGGAACACAAATGAGGCAGAAATGGTGTATCAATGGACAGGTAAATATCCGGCGATAAATTGTTTTGATTATGTACATATCTATGTTTCACCATCCAACTGGATCGATTATGACGACATTACTCCGGTGAAAGACTGGTGGGATGCTGGTGGGTTGGTTTCTATGATGTGGCACTGGAATGTACCGGTGGAAGACCCTGCGGTGAACCCCGATGCCGGATATAATTTCTATATCGAAGAGAATGCGTTTGATGCAGCCAATATCAATGATCCGGATGCTTGGGAATACGATGTGTTCTGGACAGATATAGCCAAAGTGGCCGAGTCTCTGAAGACCTTGCAACAGGAAGGCATTGTAGTGATCTGGCGTCCTTTCCACGAAGCAGCGGGTGGCTGGTTCTGGTGGGGTCGCAACGCGGACTCTTTCAAAACTCTTTGGACTACGATGTTCAACTACTTCCAGTCTGAAGGCCTGAACAACCTGATCTGGGTATGGACCTGCGAGACAGAGGATGAAGACTGGTATCCGGGAGATGCGTATGTAGATATCATCGGACGTGATCTGTACAATACCGGTGCTTCTGATGCTGTGGATCAATACGACGAAGTGGACGAAGAATATGGACATAAGATGATAGCACTGACCGAATGTGGCTCTGTAGGACTGATCTCCGAACAATGGGCTGCCGGGGGACGTTGGTCCTGGTTTATGCCCTGGTACAATGCTGAAGAAGATACCACAGCAGGCGAACACGAGCATGCCGGTGAAGAGTGGTGGCAGGATGCCATGTCACATGATTTTGTAATTACGCGCGATCAGCTTCCTGATTTAAAATAATATTTATCTTTGTAGGAGAAATTATTCGGGTATCTGGATAAGGAACAGAAGATAAATTTATTACGTAATTATAGAAAAAAGAGAACTCATGAAAAACATGTTGATTGCAATGGGATTAATGGCTTCTGTCTGTATACAGGCAGACAATGGTAAACAGATTTATAAAGACGCTTCCGCTCCGGTCAGAGACCGGGTGGAAGATCTGTTGGGACGTATGACCCTCGAAGAGAAAGTGGGACAGATGAACCAGTTTGTAGGCATAGAACATATCCGTGCCAACAGTGCGGTGATGACCGAAGAGGAACTCAGGAACAATACGGCCAATGCGTTCTATCCGGGAGTGACCGAAGCGGACGTGGAACGTTGGACCGAAGAGGGACTGATCGGCTCTTTCCTGCATGTGCTTACCATCGAAGAGGCCAACTACCTGCAATCCCTGGCTATGAAGAGCCGCTTGCAGATCCCTATTATTTTCGGGATCGATGCGATCCACGGCAATGCGCATGCACCGGACAATACGGTTTATCCAACCAATATCAACCTGGCTTGTTCGTTCGATACGGAACTGGCCTACCGCATCGCCCGTCAGACGGCAAAGGAGATGCGTGCGATGAATATGCACTGGACATTCAACCCGAATGTGGAAGTGGCACGTGACCCACGCTGGGGACGGGTAGGGGAGACCTTCGGGGAAGATCCCTATCTGGTGACTTTGCTGGGTGTGGAGTCTGTCAAAGGCTATCAGGGCGATCTGAATTCACCGGAAGATGTACTGGCCTGTATCAAGCATTTTGTAGGAGGTAGCCAGCCGATCAACGGAACCAACGGTTCCCCCACTGATCTGTCCGAACGGACCATCCGTGAGGTGTTTTTTCCACCTTTTGAAGCCGGTGTAAAGGCTGGTGCTATGTCGCTGATGACAGCGCACAATGAACTCAACGGTATCCCTTGCCATAGCAACGAATGGCTGATGCAGGAGGTTCTTCGTGAGGAATGGAAATTCCCCGGGTTTGTAGTCAGTGACTGGATGGATATCGAACATATCCATGACCTGCACGCTACGGCGGAGAATATCAAAGAGGCATTTTATCAGTCGATCATGGCCGGTATGGATATGCATATGCACGGTGTACACTGGAACGAGATGGTGGTGGAACTGGTGCGGGAAGGACGCATTCCAGAAGCACGTATAGACGAATCGGTACGCCGTATCCTGGATATAAAATTCCGTATGGGATTGTTTGAACAACCTTTTGCTGATCCGGAGCAGAGCATGAAGATCCGTCTGAGTGCTGAACACCGGGCTACCGCTCTGGAAGCTGCCCGCAACGGGATCGTACTACTGAAGAACGACGGTATCCTGCCGTTGGATGCTGCGAAATATAAGAATGTATTGGTGACCGGTATCAATGCCGATGACGCAAATATCATGGGTGACTGGACCGCCCCTCAGAAAGAGGAGAATGTGATCACGATCCTAAAAGGGCTGCGTCAGGTCGCTCCCGGTACCTACTTTACCTTTGTAGATCAGGGCTGGGACCCGCGTAACATGGATCCGGCGAAGGTGGCCGAAGCCGCGGAAAAGGCTAAGGATGCCGACCTTAATATTGTGGTAGCCGGAGAGTATATGATGCGTTTCCGATGGGAAGACCGCACGGACGGAGAAGATACCGACCGCTCGGACATCGACCTGGTAGGATTGCAGAATGAACTGATCGAACGGGTAGCCGCTTCGGGCAAACCAACGATTCTGGTACTGGTCAGCGGACGTCCGCTGGGTGTAGAGTGGGCTGCTGATAACCTGCCTGCTATCGTAGAGGCATGGGCACCGGGTATGTACGGCGGACAGGCGGTGGCAGAGATCCTCTACGGAGAGGTGAATCCATCGGCTAAGCTGGCAGTGACCATCCCGCGCAGTGTGGGACAGATACAGATGATCTACAACCACAAACCGTCGCAGTATTTCCATCCGTATGCGGCAGGGAAACTGAGTACACCGCTCTGGCCGTTTGGTTACGGACTTTCTTACACCACGTATCAGTACGATGACCTGACCCTTTCTTCTAAAGAGATAGCCAAAGACGGCACGGTAGACGTAAGTGTGCGGGTGACCAATACAGGCAGCCGGGACGGTGTGGAGATCGTGCAACTCTATCTGCGCGACGTATACAGCAGTGTGACCCGTCCGGTGAAAGAGTTGAAAGATTTTGCCCGTGTACCGTTGAAGGCAGGGGAGAGCAAAGTGGTGAACTTTACGATTACCCCTGATAAGCTGGCTTTCTACGACCAGAAGATGAACCGGATTGTAGAGCCGGGCGACTTCATTGTAATGGTAGGTGCTTCATCGGCAGATGAAGATCTGATCAAAGAAACATTTACAGTTAAATAAACAAAGAGGATAGGTATACATTTTCAAGGGTAAACAGATGAAAAGAGGCGGTTGGGTGGATCGCTTACCGATCCACCCGCTGATCCTCCCGGACCGACCTGAAAAAGGATCTGTCCGGACACGGAGAAGATACGGCAGAAACAACTCTCCATCCTCCTATTGAAGAATAAGTTATGATACGGAAAATTAGGAATTTAACCGCAGGTACCTTACTTGTGGCAGGGATTGTCTCGTGCCAGAGCGCAGGCAATCAGAAGAGTGTGACAGTATTAGATAACGGCCTTACACCAGAGACAGAACATCTGCTGAAAAGCCTCCGGACCATCCCGCAGCAGGGATTTATGTTCGGACATCACGACGATCCGTTGTATGGGATCGGCTGGGAAGGTGAAGAAGGACGTAGCGACGTAAAGAGCGTGGTAGGAGACTATCCGGCGGTGATGTCGTTTGATATCGGTCATATCGAGTTGGGACGCGCGGAAAGTCTGGATAACGTCCCGTTCGATAAGATCCGCCGGGAGATCATTGCCCAGTACGAACGCGGAGGGATGAATACGATCAGCTGGCACTTAGACAATCCGCTTACCGGAGGAGACTCCTGGGATGTCAGTGAGAAAGGGGTGGTAGCAGCTATTCTGCCGGGTGGAGAGCAGTATGCTACCTTTCAGCAGTGGCTGGGAAAAGCCGCCGAGTTTTTCTCTTCTTTGGAGACATCCGATGGAGTGAAGGTTCCGGTACTTTTCCGTCCGTGGCACGAACATACCGGTAGCTGGTTCTGGTGGGGCAAAGAGTTGTGTAGTCCTGAAGAATACAAGGCTCTCTGGCGCATGACCTATGATTTTATGACAGACAAAGGAATCAATAATCTGTTGTATGCCTATTCACCGGGTACGGAACCGAATGATACGACCGAATACCTCCAGCGCTATCCGGGAGACGGTATTGTGGATCTGATCGGATTCGATTGTTACCAGTTCGACCGGGAGATCTTCCTGACACAGATGAAAAAATCTTTAGATATTCTTACTGACATCGGACAGACTCACCACAAACCGATCGCGGTCACCGAATTCGGATACGAGACCATTCCCGATCCGGTGTGGTGGACAGAGACGGTATTGCCGCTGTTGAGTGCATATCCACTTTCGTACGCACTGGTATGGCGCAATGCCCGTGAACGGGAAGATCATTATTATGCTCCTTATCCCGGACAAGTATCCGCGGGCGACTTTGTGAAGTTCTACGAAGATCCCCGTACCCTGTTTGCCGGAGATCTGAAGGGGCTCTACAAATGACGCACCTATAGGTTGCTGATGAACCACCTTTTTGTTGATGTACCCTCTTAATTTAGATAAACATTTTGAATAAATAGTTATGAATCTGTTTGATGAAAAAGTAAACCGGTTGCTAAACAACCATGAACAACTGTTAATGCGTACCAATGAACCGTTGGCGGAAGACAATGGGGTGTATACCCGGTATAGATATCCGATCCTGACCGCAGCGCATACCCCGGTATTCTGGCGTTACGATCTGGACGAGAAGAGTAATCCTTATCTTATGGAGCGTATCGGAATGAATGCTGTACTCAATTCCGGAGCGATCAAGTGGAACGGTAAGTACCTGATCGTGGTCCGTGTGGAGGGAGTAGACCGGAAATCATTTTTCGCCATAGCGGAGAGTCCAAACGGAGTAGATAATTTCCGTTTCTGGGACTATCCTGTTACGCTGCCGGAAGACATAGTCCCGGCTACCAATGTGTACGACATGCGGCTGACAGCACATGAAGACGGATGGATCTATGGTACGTTTTGTGCGGAAAGGCACGACGAGACGGCTTCTGCCGGAGACTTGTCAGCCGCTACAGCCACCGCGGGTATCGCGCGCACCAGAGATCTGAAAACCTGGGAACGCCTTCCGGATCTGAAATCCCTGAGTCAGCAACGCAATGTAGTGCTGCATCCGGAATTTGTAGATGGGAAATATGCGTTTTATACCCGTCCGCAAGATGGATTTATTGATACTAGTAGCGGAGGTGGCATTGGCTGGGCATTGGTGGAGGATATTACCCGGGCAGAGATCACCCGGGAGATTATTATAGATCATCGGTACTACCATACCATCAAAGAGGTAAAGAACGGTCAGGGACCACCTCCGATCAAGACTCCGAAGGGGTGGCTTCATCTGGCGCATGGGGTACGTAACTGCGCGGCCGGACTGCGTTATGTGCTCTATATGTTTATGACCTCGCTCGAAGATCCGTCCCGACTGATTGCTTCGCCCGGCGGACACCTGATGGCCCCGCGGGGAGAAGAGCGTGTGGGAGATGTATCTAATGTGCTGTTCTCCAATGGCTGGATAGCCGATGACGACGGGAAGGTGTTTATTTATTACGCTTCTTCTGACACACGTATGCATGTAGCCACTACGACCATAGATCAACTGGTAGACTATTGTCTGCATACCCCTGAAGATGGTTTGTGCTCTTCTGCTTCGGTGAATGTATTGAAATGTATGATTGATAAAAACCTGAAAAAAATGAATAAGTGGTAAGGGATGAGTTTTACGTTTTAAGTCCGATACTTTACTGTCCGGGATAAATTGTGTGTATACAAAATTTAAAATTCATCACTTAAAACTCAGGAATTAAAACTTAAAACTTACTATTTACAACTCCAAACTTCCAATGCCATGATAAAACTCAAAGAAAA
>JAJBTC010000226.1 GCA_020861095.1 Bacteroides sp. | reverse complement strand
CTTTTACTGTCAAGTTAACTAATTGTTCCGCAAGCGCTTTCAAATCTGCCATTTTTGTATGATTTTAATTGTTTAATTACTAAATAAATATGTTTGATTATCTTTCACCGAGTGTTTTAAGTACTCCGTGAATGGTGTTACCACCGGATTGGAGAGCAGAAACCACATTCTTAGCCGGAGATTGCAGCAAAGCAATAACCTCGGCAATAACTTCGTTCTTACTCTTGATGCTAACAAGCGCATCGAGCTGATCAGCTCCTACATAGAAACCCTCTTCTGCATATGCAGCTTTCAGTCCCGGTATTCCCTCTTTGGCTTTACTTTTGATCAGTTTGGCGGGCTCATTTGCCACATTCGTGAACATGATCGCAGTAGTACCTTTCAAAGAACCATAAAGAGCAGAATAGTCTGTATCGAGACTTTCCAGTGCTTTTTGAAGCAAAGTGTTCTTAACAACCATCAGTTTGATGCCTTGTTTGAAACACTCTCTTCTCAGATCACTGGTAGCAGCCGCATTCAGCGCAGTTGTATCGACCAGGTAAAAATGGCCGAACTGTCCGATGGTAGCAGCAATCTCTGCAATGATTGTATTTTTATCTTCCTTTCTCATTGTTACTCTATTTATTAGACTTCCTCAACGGTTTTCGGGTCAATTTTAATACCCCTACTCATCGTACTAGAAAGATAAATACTTTTGATGTACGTACCTTTGGCTGCAGTGGGTTTTAATTTGAGTAACATAGCGATAAACTCTTTCGCATTATCACGGATCTTATCTGCTTCAAAAGAAACCTTACCAATAGAAGTATGAACAATACCGGTCTTATCTACTTTAAAGTCGATCTTACCCTGTTTTACCTCTTTCACAGCTTTCGCCACATCCATGGTCACCGTACCACTTTTAGGATTAGGCATCAATCCACGGGGACCGAGTACACGTCCAAGAGCACCAATTTTACCCATAATAGATGGCATAGTAATGATTACATCAATATCTGTCCATCCACCTTTGATCTTATCAATATATTCGTCAAGACCTACATAGTCGGCACCAGCTTCTTTAGCAGCAGCTTCCGCATCCGGTGTACATAATACCAATACACGTACTTCTTTACCAGTTCCGTGAGGAAGTGAAACCACACCTCTTACCATCTGGTTGGCTTTACGCGGATCAACACCCAAACGTACATCGATATCTACAGAAGCATCAAATTTGCTGAAAGTAATTTCTTTCACCAAAGATGCAGCCTCTTTCAGTGAGTATGCTTTCCCTGCTTCAATTTTCTCTGCAGCCAACTTTTGATTTTTTGTCAGTTTACCCATTCTAATTGAAGTTTATTAATTATTAACCGGGAACTCACCCTTAACAGTGATACCCATACTTCTGGCTGTTCCAGCAACCATTTTCATAGCTGCGTCTAACGTAAAGCAGTTTAAGTCCACCATTTTATCTTCAGCGATGGCACGAACCTGATCCCAGGTCAATTCCGCAACCTTCTTTCTGTTAGGTTCGGCAGAACCACTTTTTATCTTAGACACTTCAAGCAACTGAATAGCTACGGGAGGGGTCTTTATGACAAAATCGAAAGATTTATCTGCGTAATAAGTGATAATTACCGGTAATACTTTACCTGCTTTATCCTGGGTTCTGGCGTTGAATTGCTTGCAAAACTCCATGATATTGATCCCTTTCGAACCTAATGCAGGTCCTACTGGTGGTGATGGATTTGCCGCGCCTCCTTTAATCTGTAATTTGATTAGTCCAGCAACTTCTTTAGCCATTTTTTAATTGATTTATATATAAACACTAATAAAGAATAATCCTGCGTAACACCAGTCTTATTTTTTTTCCACTTGCATAAAGCCCAATTCAAGCGATGTTTTCCGCCCGAATATTTTCACCATGACCTTCAGTTTTTTCTTTTCATTGTTCACCTCTTCAATGATTCCACTGAATCCGTTGAACGGCCCGAAAGTTACTTTAACTGTCTCACCCACGACGTAGGGGATATTGATCTTCTCTATCGAATCCTGAAGTTCATCCACTGTTCCAAGTATACGATTCACCTCAGACTGACGCAAAGGCACCGGCTTCTCCGAACCGCCCAGGAAACCGATCACATTCGGTGTATTCCGAAGACGGTGAGCCACCTCACCTACCAACGCAGCTTCGACCAGGACATATCCAGGAAGATAACTTCTTTCCTTCACAATCTTCTTTCCATTGCGAACCTGGTATACCTTTTCCGTAGGGATCAATACCTGAGAAACATACTCGGCAAGGTCGCTGTTTTTAATATCAGCTTCAAGATACTCTTTTACCTTTGCCTCTTTTCCGCTGATAGCACGCAGAACGTACCATTTCTTTTCGATCTCAGACATTCTAATCCTCTTTAGCTTGGATAAACAACATTCATTACGGCTTGAAATAAGGAGTCCATTCCGAACACAACAAGAGCGATAAGCAGGGAAGCATATAAAACAACTACCGCACTGTTGGTAAGTTCAGAATAAGTAGGCCACGACACTTTATGGACAAGTTCGTCGTAAGATTCCTTAATATAAGATACAACTTTTTTCATCTTGCAAATATTAGCACGGGAGGAGAGGCTCGAACTCCCGACACCCGGTTTTGGAGACCGGTGCTCTACCAACTGAGCTACTCCCGTAAAGGCAATCGGCTCCCGGCATATGCCGAAAACCGACTTGCTTTATTATAATTAAAGGATTTCAGTAATCTGTCCTGCTCCTACTGTACGTCCACCCTCGCGGATAGCGAAACGAAGACCTACGTTCAACGCAACCGGATAGATAAGTTCTACACTGATAGTTACATTATCACCCGGCATTACCATTTCAGTTCCTTCCGGCAAAGTGATTTCACCTGTAGCGTCCAGCGTACGCAGATAGAACTGAGGACGATATTTGTTGTGGAATGGAGTGTGACGTCCACCTTCTTCTTTCTTCAGGATATATACCTCTGCTTTGAATGAAGTATGAGGAGTGATCTTTCCCGGATGGCAGATTACCATACCACGTTTGATCTCATTCTTATCGATACCACGCAACAACAGACCTACGTTATCTCCAGCTTCCCCTGTATCCAGAAGTTTGCGGAACATTTCCACACCGGTAACAACTGATTTTTTAGCTTCTGCACCCAGACCGATGATCTGAACTTCGTCACCCACTTTCACGATACCCGCTTCGATACGACCTGTAGCAACAGTACCACGACCAGTGATTGAGAACACGTCTTCAACCGGCATCAGGAAGGATTTATCCACATCACGCGGAGGCAGTGGAATCCAGGTATCCACAGCATCCATCAGTTCCATGATCTTTTCTTCCCATTTGTCAACACCGTTCAGTCCACCCAAAGCAGAACCCCGGATAACCGGAGTATTGTCACCGTCGAAATCATAGAATGAAAGAAGTTCTCTCATTTCCATTTCAACCAGTTCCAACATTTCTTCATCGTCAACCATGTCGCATTTGTTCATGAATACAACCAGCTTAGGAACATTTACCTGACGAGCGAGCAGGATGTGCTCACGGGTCTGAGGCATAGGACCATCAGTTGCGGCAACTACGATGATAGCACCGTCCATCTGAGCAGCACCGGTTACCATGTTCTTTACGTAGTCGGCGTGACCCGGACAGTCTACGTGTGCATAGTGACGGTTAGCTGTCTGATATTCTACGTGAGAAGTGTTGATAGTGATACCTCTTTCTTTTTCTTCCGGAGCGTTGTCGATCTGGTCGAAAGATTTCACTTCAGAGAGACCTTTTTTCGCCAATACAGTAGTAATAGCGGCGGTCAGGGTGGTTTTACCGTGGTCAACGTGACCAATAGTACCAATGTTTACGTGCGGCTTGGTACGTTCGAATTTCTCTTTAGCCATAGCTTTACTTGTTATTTATTTGATTAATAATCAGCACTTACATTATCAAGAGCTGTTACCGGGACTTGAACCCGGGACCTCTTCCTTACCAAGGAAGTGCTCTACCGCTGAGCTATAACAGCGAAAAGAGAGCGGAAGACGGGGCTCAAACCCGCGACCCTCAGCTTGGAAGGCTAATGCTCTATCAACTGAGCTACTTCCGCATCTTTCGTGGGCAAAGATGGATTCGAACCACCGAAGGCGTAAGCCAGCAGATTTACAGTCTGCCCCATTTGGCCACTCTGGTATTTGCCCTTTATTTGGTAACAACCAGTCCCGAACATCCGGGCTGTCTGTGTTGTTGTGAGTTTATACAGATAACAAATAATCTGCACAGACATCTCAGTTCTGACGAAAGAATGGATCTGCTCCGATCCTTTCACCGTTCATTCTGAGCCTCTTGTCGGATTCGAACCAACGACCCCGAGATTACAAATCACGTGCTCTGGCCAACTGAGCTAAAGAGGCATGTCAATTAAAAATGCAACCGTTGCGTTCTTAAGTGAGCGAAACGGCTGCAAATTTAGGTATTTATTTTATCTCCGCAAAACATTTGCGTTTTTTTATTTATTTCGCTGCTTTTCTTTGTGTTTAGCTATCTGTTTCTCCAAAGCTTCCAGACATTCATCTACCGATTGTTCAAAAGAATCACATACCTTATTTGCATATAATTCACCGCTTGGTATAAGAACTTTTACTCCCGCTTCTTTATTCACGGCACTTTCCGGCTTCACTACTTTCAGTACAACCTCCACTGCTTTTATATCATCAAAAAAACGTTCCAGTTTGGCCGCTTTCTTCTGAATAAATGCCTGCAACTGTTCCGACGCGTCAAAATGAATCGATTGAATTCTAATATCCATACTAACCTCCTTTTTTAGGCTCTGGGATGAGCCTGGTTATACACTTTTTTGAGCTCTTCAAAAGTAGTATGTGTATAAATTTCCGTAGTAGCCAGGCTACTATGTCCCAGTAATTCCTTTACGGCTCCCAACTCTGCATCATTATTCAGCATGGCTGTTGCAAAGGTATGCCTCAGGACATGGGGACTTTTTTTCTTCAATGTAACTACTTTTGAAAGGTGCCGTTTCACAATTTCGTAGACGAGACCGTCATAAAGCCGTTGCCCGTTCTCCCGGACAAAAAATGCTTCGCTGTTTCCGGCAACGGTTTCATTACGCACGGTAAGATATGCTTTTATTGCTATACTCAACCCTTCTCCGAAAGGGATCAGACGTTGTTTATTCCGTTTTCCGGTGACCTTCATCACTTCCCCCGAAAGATCCACATCCTTATCGTTCAGACCTATAAGTTCGGAACGCCGTATACCGGTTACATACAAGACCTCCAGGATCAACTTATCCCTTATCCCCTCAAATCCTTCCCCGAAGTCTGTTTCATCCAGCAGACGATCCATATCTTTCGCCTTTATAAAGGAAGGAAGAGTTTTTTTCTTTTTAGGGCCTATTATCTTCTGTAGCGGATCTACTGTCACCTCTCCCCGCTTCAGGAGAAACTTATAAAAGGAACGCAGGGAACTCAGTTTCCGGTTCACCGAAGTTGCTGTATATCCCCGATCCATCAGAACAACCATCCAGTCACGGATATCTGTAGTTTCAATCCGGTCGGGAATAAAAGAATCAACTCTTTCCTCTACAAATCTCCGGAATTGTTCAAGGTCTTCTCTATAAGCCGTTACGGTCTTATCTGAGTAGTTCCTCTCGTACCGGAGATAGTTAAGAAAAGAGTCTGTTAACATAAAACGTCACATCTGATATCGTGCAACGAATGTATGAAAAGAAATCAATAATTCAAAGAAAATTACGAATTATTAATCTTCTGTCTGCTGAAGTTTCTGAACGTATACGGCACGTTCTTTTTTAAGTCTTTTGGTAACAGATGGTTTGTCAAACTGCTGTCTGCGACGCAACTCTTTTACGATACCGGTCTTCTCAAATTTTCTTTTGAATTTCTTCAGCGATTTCTCAATGTTTTCGCCTTCTTTTACAGGTACTACAATCATTTCTTAATGTTTAATATATGTTATTGTTTTGAATTTCGGTACAAAATGCGCCGTAAAATTACACATACTTTCTTTATTGACAAAACTTTCGGGGATTATTTCTTCCAATCAGATCTGGAAAAACCTACTTTCCCGGATTTCCCTGTAGGTCATATATCCCTCTTCCGGGGTTGGCTTTGTAACAGGTCACGCCAGTGAAGCCCTACAAAGGCCTTCGGACAGGCAGCATTACAAACTCAACTCTGAAGAGGATGCCTGTAGAAAAGTTCCGTCTGATAGCCGCCCTCTCTTCAGGGCCAACTGTTGTATGTGCATTGTAATCACAGGGCAAACGCCCCTGTATCTCCTCTCCTTATCTCTGATATCTTTCCTGCTTTTTCAGATCTTCGCGTTTACGCGCTACTTCTTCCAAATTATGTGCAGCCTGCACAGCTCCGAGTTGTTCCGCACGCTTAAACGTTATTTCCGCCAGTTCCAGTTCACCCAGATAGAGATATACCACACCCCGGTTATTCACGACTTCCGGAGTTTCGTTCAGCTGCTCCAGATACCTTCTGGCTGCATTCCATTGATCTGTACGGATCATAGCCACCGCGGCGTTATTGATGGTTGCCTCTTCCGTCGGGTGTATCCGCAACGCGGTTTCCAAAGTACTTATTCCCTGTTCGGTTTCCAGCCCATAGTTTTCTGCCAGCAGATAGAATTCCAGGGCGCTCAGTTGTTCCGGTTTGCTGCTAAGTATCTCCTCTGTCTCTTTCACACTGTAGTCTCTCACCAGATAATCTATCTGATATTCTACTCTGCGCAATTGCGGGAACATATCATTCAGCATTCGCCGATAAGGTACACCTCCTGCAAGCTGCATCAATCTGCTTTCTCTTCCATCGAAAATATCTACCGTCTCTATGATCTGAAGGATCTGATCTTTATAAGAGATATCACTTTCTTCTATCAATGTGATCAGTCCATCCCAATCTTCTGCCACGGAACTTACTTTAAATAATTTGTCCGACAGGTTGAACTGAGTCCGGATATATTCTTTCAAAGAATGGGCACGTCCCTGCGCCAGACGTTCATTGGTCAGATACGGGCCGTCCGGAGAGGCGAATCCTTCGATATAGAGCCCTTTAATCTCCACATTCTTATCATTACGCACCATATTGACTGTTTCGCGTATCCTGGCCAGTTCCTCGGTATTCCTGCGGTATGCAGGCAGGATCTCAGTTCTGTTTACCTGGAAATCCAGATATGCTTTGCCCTGTACGTTTCGTGTTTTCAACTCTCTCTCCGGAGTACGATAGGCCAACTGCGGTTGTAAGACATACGGCTCATACGGCTCCAGGTCGATCTGTCGGTTCATTTCTACAGTAAAGTACTGCTGACTTCCGGCACAGGAGGTCAGGATCTGCCGCAATTGCAGGTAAGTGGTATCCATCCACATTTCATACGGTATACTTATGCCGTAATCGAAAACATACCGATTCTTTTTACGGCCGACGGTGATCCGTTCGAACGGTTCATCAGACAACAATTCCTTATTCCTGAAACTCATTCTCCGGTTATACATACGAGCCTTGTTTGTACCATTCACAAGCACATACGGAAAAGAATAGAGAGTTTCTCCCTTTTTATCACACAGCACAGGAACGATGGTCCAACTCTGACAGGCATTCATAGCCAACGCATTTACTTCTATCTCGAGTTCCAGTCTCAACGAATCCTCCTGCTGTGCCAACACTTTGTTTCTGACAAATACATCTCCGACAACCGACTGGGCAGAGGCGGTCGTAAGAACAAACAGGGCAACCATGAATATAGATAGGGTTCTCATAAAGGATACTTTTTAGATTTGATGAGATAAATAACAGAAACACCGACTTTGGTAGGGCCCAGGTAATGCTTGTGGCCTTTTCCCTGATACTTCCCACAGCGTACACACTCGAATCTTTTATAATCAAAATAGGCATAACCGAATCCAAAAGTAGCCTCCAGGTTCCAGCGGTTTCCCAGATACCACTGATATCCGTAACTCACTCCGCCTCCTACGGCATCTCCTTCGTACCTATGACTTTTCATTCCCTGAAAAAGATCAAGCGGAAATTTCATATTACCCATATTGTAACGCCCGTACAAAGCATGGAATCCCCAATAGCTCCGATTGAAAGCTTCACAGTTCCATATTTTCCATTCCGGCTGCACCAACCAGTGCTTGATCTTTTTATTATCTTCCTTATTACTCAACAGCCAGGGATTATAGCCCCCGGTTATATCCAGAGTGGTTTTCTTACCTAATACGATCTCCAATCCCAGATTGGGAGTAGTAGTAGCCCCATATAAGACATTCGTCTTGATCCCCACAGATTGAGCATCTGCCCTGTATACATACAGAGACATACCCAAAAGGAGAAAAAAGAGGGAGAACATTCGCTTTTCTTTTTTCATATGAAATGTTTTTGTTTCAAAATCGCTACCGATAAGTTTCCTCTATGCATCTGAATAGAGAATGAAAGACAAACCTGTGGACAGACAGAGCCTGATAACAAGATATATAAGTATGTCTCAGTTACAATATGTGATGTGTTCACTCCCGCATATCCTTTTCAAAGTTTGTCGCAGCGTAGTATAGTTAATTTCAATTAATGGGTGCAAATATATAATTTATTTCAGTTTATTAGCTTTCTTTAGATAGATTATAGTCAAAAAACATCTTTCCTATATAGGTAAACCAACTGTTAATCACCTGAATGACCTTTTACCTGCTCTTTTCAAAGTTATCAGATACATTTTGTGCTTCCAGCCGCATTCCTTTCCCTGTATTTGAACAGGAAGACACATTTTCTCTACATTACTCTCCATATTGTATATAAAGTCTATTTATACGTCTCCCCCATAAGCCGGAGTCTATTGCCTGTTTATCGAAAAGTGGCTATATTTGAAAAAAATCTATATCTATGCAACAAATTATCAGAGAACGTATCTCTTCCTTACGGAATGTCATGGCAAGAGAAGGTATTTCCGCTTTTATTATTCCCAGTACCGATCCGCACCTGAGCGAATACGTAGCTTCATACTGGAAAACGAGGGAATGGCTCTCAGGTTTTACCGGATCTGCCGGTACCTTGGTTGTCACCTCCCGGGATGCCGGACTATGGACAGATTCCCGTTATTTCCTACAGGCGGAAGAGCAACTTGCAGGCAGCGGCATAGACCTATATCGCGATATGCTTCCGGGAACACCGGATATACCTACTTTCCTGGGCACTTTTCTGCAAGCAGAAGAAAAGGTGGGGATAGACGGAAAAGTGTTCTCTACTCAGCAAGTCGAAACACTCCGGGAGCAATTATCGTCTTTCTCTCTTGCGCTGCAGACGGATTTTGATCCCATCCCGAAGATCTGGAAAGACCGTCCTCTTCTACCCACAGGCGTAGCCTCTGTCTACGAATTATCTTATGCCGGTACCAGCAGTCAGGACAAGATCGCAGCGATCCGCGAAGAGATGCGAAAACAAAAGATTTCGTCCCTGTTTCTCTCCGCGTTGGATGAGATCGCATGGGTACTCAATATCCGCGGAAAAGATGTCAAATGCAATCCGGTAGTAATCAGTTATTTGCTCATTACTCCCTCCGAAGTCATATGGTTCATCGCTCCGCAGAAGATCACACCCGAAGTAGCCGGATACCTGACCAGTCAGGATATACAGACAGTTCCTTACGAGAGTGTACAAACCATCCTAAGTTCGGGGATACCCTCACCGTTATCTCTGAATCCTTCCAAAACCAATTATGCCGTATTTTCTTCAGTTCCCGGTGATTGCAGGATCATTCGGGAAGAGTCTCCCGTACCGCTGATGAAAGCGATCCGCAACGATACAGAGATCCGGGGTGTGCGTCAGGCTATGGTTCGGGATGGCATTGCTCTTTGTAAGTTCCTTTATTGGCTATCGGAGGCTGTACCCGCAGGCAAAGAAACAGAGATGAGCGTCACCGCGCGGCTGCATGCCTTCCGCTCCCAACATCCTCTCTTTCAGGGAGATAGCTTCGATACGATTGCCGGTTACAGGCAACACGGTGCCATTGTTCACTATTCCGCTACTTCGGAAAGCGATCAGGTCCTCCTGCCGGAAGGCTTTTTACTGCTCGATTCCGGGGCACAGTATCTGGACGGGACCACAGACATCACCCGTACCCTTGCGCTTGGACCACTTACCTCCGAAGAGATCACAGATTATACCCTGGTACTCAAAGGTCATATAGCATTGGCTACCGCCCGCTTTCCCAAAGGCACACGGGGTGCTCAGCTCGATGTATTGGCCCGCATGCCTCTCTGGCAACACCACATGAATTACCTGCACGGCACCGGTCACGGTGTGGGTCACTACCTCAATGTACATGAGGGTCCGCAGAGTATCCGCATGAATGAAAATCCAGTCGTGCTCCAACCAGGCATGGTTACCTCCAACGAACCCGGTGTATACAAAGCGGATAGCCATGGCATACGTATCGAGAATCTGATCCTGGTACGGCCAGACGGAGAGGGAATGTATGGCAAATATTATGCCTTTGAGACATTGACGCTTTGCCCCATCTGCCGGAAAGGGATCGATCTGCATATGCTGACAGATGAAGAGATCTCCTGGATCAATACGTATCATGCCGAAGTATACCGACAGATCGCTCCTGCCCTCACTCCTGCAGAGCAGACGTGGCTTCGGGAGCAGACCAGTCCACTGATAAGATAAAGAGATATACGATGTACTGAACCAACGGTCATCAAAGCTAATTACGATGTACGATTTGGAAAGACAAATATCCTAACGGTTGATAACACCCACCTGTAGAGACGCACGGCGTGCGTCTCAGCACACCGAATGGGAATGCATCTACCAACCGGAGGCTTTTTTGTTGGACCTGCACCGCGGAGACGCACGCCGTGCGTCTCTACAAGTAGATGATTCCAGAGGAATACAGGTATTTCCGATCGTACATCATAAATCAGTAAATTTCTCTCTGTTTTTCGTAAGTAAACTAAAAAAGCTCAATAACAGTAAAATACAGATCCGAAGCTATACCCGGATTGTTCTTCAATCATTCGGGAAGAATTTCGGTTCATACATTCAATAATAAACTATGGCACTTATCAGATCCGTAAGAGGATTCACTCCGGAAATCGGAGAAAACTGCTTTCTGGCAGAGACAGCGGTGATCATCGGCGATGTAAAGATAGGCAGGGATTGCAGCATCTGGTACCATACCGTATTGCGGGGAGATGTCAATTCCATCCGCATCGGCAACGGAGTAAATATACAGGATGGCAGTGTCTTGCATACCCTTTACCAGAAATCTACCATCGAGATTGACGATCACGTCTCTATCGGGCACAATGTCACCATCCACGGGGCTACGATCCGTTCGTACGCCCTCATTGGCATGGGATCTACGCTGCTCGATCATGCCGTAATAGGCGAAGGGGCCATCGTGGCAGCAGGGTCCCTGGTACTCAGTCGTACGGTGATCGAGCCCTATTCCATCTGGGCCGGAGTTCCCGCCAAATTCATCAAACAGGCAGATCCCGGACAATCCAAAGAATTAAATGAGAAAATCGCTCACAACTACCTGATGTACTCAGACTGGTACAAATAAAGAACCCCTCTCTCAGCAATTAAAAACTGCCGCACCGTACCCTGATAAGGATCCCGATGCGGCAGTTCCTGTTGGTATGGAAAAGAGGTCAGAAGTTGATCATATTCAGTATCCTCTCCGTAGCTCCTGAATTACGTACCACATAATTCCCGGCGCGCAGACCGGTCTCTTCCCGGAAATCTCTGTTGGTCAGCATCCGGTCCAGCAGACTCTCCAACGCGGAATAGTCGGAAACCGAATAGGCCCCTTTATCCTCCAGCAATTGGATCGCCTCCATAAATTTCTGGTAGTTGGGTCCAAAGATCACGGGTATACTATATACAGCCGCCTCCAGCGTATTGTGTATCCCTGCTCCGAATCCTCCACCTATATAAGCGATTTCTCCATACCGATAGATGGAAGAGAGAAGTCCGAAGCAGTCAATGATCAGACAGTCCGCCTTACGTACATTTTTCTCGTCGGCCCGGGTATAGCGTACATACGGACGCTTGAGTTTATTTATAATCTCTACCAGATGACCTTCGTCAATCACATGCGGAGCAATGATCAGTTTCATCCCGGGATGGGTATTGAAATATTCAATAAAAAGATCTTCATCTTCCGGCCACGAACTCCCGGCCACAAAAACCAGCGAATCGTTCTTGAAGAGTTTCACCAGAGGAAGGTCTTTTGCCTCCTCACGGATCTGCAACACCCGGTCGAACCGGGTATCCCCTACTACTGTCACTTTATTTATCCCGAGCAGGGACAAGAAACGCTTAGAAGTCTCATTCTGTACAAACAGATGATCGAAATCGGTCAGCACCCTGCGGTAAGTGCCTCCATACCATTTAAAGAAGATCTGTTCTTTGCGAAAGATAGAAGAGACGCTATAGACCGGAATACGACGTTTATGCAATTCGTCCAGGTAATTCTTCCAGAATTCGTATTTGATGAAGAAAGCCATACAGGGCTGTGCAATGTCTAAGAACTTCTTCACATTCCGGGGCTTATCGAAAGGCAGGTAACAAACCATATCGGCACCCCGGTAATGCTTACGCACTTCGTACCCCGACGGAGAAAAAAAGGTCAATAATATCTTGTATTCGGGATAACGCCTCCGGATCTCTTCGATCAGCGGTCTTCCCTGCTCAAACTCTCCGAGCGAAGCCGCGTGAAACCAGATATAACGGGCATCCTTCTCCCTTTGCTGGCGCAACAAGTCATATACCACCCAATGCCCTTTCATCATTCTCCGGGGCTTCCGGCTGAAAGGAGCGATCAGATGTACCACCAGGTCATACAGGAGAATGGCAAGATTGTAGATCATACACTACACGATCACTTCAGGGTTTCAATAGCCTTAGAAAGACGTTGCAAGGTCTCTTCTTTACCAATGACAGCGGTGATGTCAAACATGTGAGGCCCTTTGCTCTCCCCTACGACAGCCAGCCGGAAGGCGTTCATGATATTTCCCGTATGGAAGCCGTTCGAGGTTATCCATTCCATGACAGCCTGTTCCTGAGAAGCCGCGCTGAAATCTTCCAGGGCAGCCAGCTGGTGAGACAATTCGGTCATAGAAACAGCGGAATCCTCTTTCCAGCGTTTTTTCACCGTCTTCTCGTCGTAGGTCTCCGGAGCCCGGAAAAAGAACGAAGAAGCATCCCATAACTCACTCACGAAATTCACCCGTTCTTTCATCAATCCTGCTACCCAAGCGACTTTTTCCGGCGAACTTTCCACACCGTGCTCCCTGAGGACCGGTACAAACAGATCGGCGATCTCCTCGTTGGACTTCATTTGCAGATACTGATGATTGAACCATATCCCTTTTTTATAATCAAACTTAGCTCCTGATCTGCTGCAACGACGCAGATCGAACAAACGGATCATTTCTTCCATCGTCATCACCTCCTGGTCATTGCCCGGGTTCCACCCCAGCAAAGCTAAGAAATTCAATACCGCTTCGGGCAGATACCCTGCTTCCCGGTAACCGGAAGAGAGATCTCCGCTTTTCGGATCGCGCCAGTTGAGCGGAAACACCGGAAATCCCAGACGGTCGCCATCGCGCTTGCTCAGTTTTCCGTTGCCTTCGGGTTTCAGCAACAGAGCCAGGTGAGCAAAAACAGGCATGGTCTCCTGCCATCCGAACGCCCGATAGATCAGTACGTGCAACGGTGCCGAAGGCAACCACTCTTCCCCACGGATCACATGGCTGATCTCCATCAGATGATCGTCCACGATATTTGCCAGATGATAAGTGGGCAGCTGATCGGCAGATTTGAACAAGACCTTATCGTCCAGTACCGAAGAGTTTACCTTCACCTCTCCACGGATCAGGTCGTTCACAATCACCTCTTCTCCCGGTTCGATACGAAAACGCACTACATAGGGAGCCCCACTTTCCACCAGAGCCTTCACCTCTTCCGCGGACAGCGTCAGGGAATTGCGCATCTCCATCCGGGTAGCCGCGTCATACTGGAAATTAGGCACCTCCCTGCGTTTGGCTTCCAACTCTTCGGGAGTATCAAATGCCAGGTAGGCCTTTTCATGGTCCAGCAAGATCTGTACATACTTCCTGTAGATCTCCCGGCGTTGCGATTGGTGGTAAGGGCCATAGGCTCCCTTCGGAGAAACGCCCACACCTTCATCGAAGGCAATGCCCAACCAGCGGAACGAATCCAGGATGTATTCCTCCGCTCCCGGTACAAACCGGGTAGAGTCCGTATCTTCGATCCTGAGGATCAGCTCTCCGCCATGTTGCTTAGCGAAAAGATAATTATACAATGCTGTACGCACGCCACCGATATGGAGCGCACCGGTCGGACTGGGGGCAAAACGAACCCTCACTTTTCTATCTGACATCATCTTAGGTTGTTGTGAATAAGCGCCTGTTTGAATTTTCCGAAAAAGGCCTGAATTAAAATAATGAACAAAATGTAAACAGGCACTAAATCCCGGCAAAATTAAATCTTTTTTTCTACACTATTGTTTTTTTTTGTACTTTTCGCAAAAATATAAAGAAGGGTATGAACCGCACGAAAAGAAAAAAGAGTTTCTCCTATAGAGATTTGCTATATAAAATCCTGATTTTCATAGCGACAGTCACCATTATTGTCTATTTCCTACCCAGAGACGATGATTTCGGTTATCAGTTCGATATCAACAAGCCCTGGAAATACGGACAGTTGATCGCCACCTTCGATTTTCCGATCTACAAGGAAGAGGCTGTCATCAAACGCGAGACAGACAGTCTCCTGGCCACCTTTCAGCCCTATTTTACCCTGCAACCGAATGTGGAAAAAGAGGAACTGGAGAAACTCCGGGTCAACTACAACAGCTACCTGCGCAACATACTCCCTTCTACCGATTACATCCGGCAGGTACAGCGCACCCTCTCCGAGGTCTACAAATCCGGCATACTCTCTACGGAAGATATTCAGATGTTGTATGAAGACAGCATCACTTCCATCCGTGTCATCGAAGGGAAAGAATCTACCATCCGGATGACCGATGGCATTTTCTCCGTCAAGGAGGCCTACGAATACATTCTGTATGCCGATACTGCCCGGTACGATGCCGAGCTGTTGCGCCAGTGCGCGCTCAACGAATACATCACTCCCAACCTGACCTACGACCGGCCTTATACCGAGACAGCCCGTCAGGAAATGTTAGACAGCTACTCCCGTGCCAGTGGGGTCGTACTCAGTGGCCAGAAGATCATAGACCGGGGAGAGATTGTTACCCGCAATACCTATAACATCCTGGAGTCGCTGCGCGAAGAGACCAACAAACGCAGCAGTTCCGCCACACAAAGACGGATCGTCCTGGCCGGACAGATCCTTTTCGTCAGCATCATGGTGTTGTGTTTCATGCTCTATGTAGAGTTGTTCCGCAAAGACTATTACAGCAAACGTCGCAGCCTGCTCCTGCTCTTCCTGCTCATTATTATTTATTGCGTCATCACCTCTCTGCTCAATCAGCACCCGGTATTCAACGTATACATCATCCCTTATGCGATGCTGCCGATGATCATACGTATTTTCCTCGACTCCCGCACCGCTTTCATGGCTCATGTGATCACCATGCTGATCTGCTCCATCAGCATGGTCTATCCGCACGAGTTCATCCTTCTCCAGATCATAGCCGGATTAGTGGGTATATTCAGTCTGCGGGAACTTTCCCAGCGTTCGCAACTTTTCCGGACCACCTTCTTCATTGTTCTCAGCTATTTCATTGTCTATTTCGCTTATGAGCTGATCATCGAAAGTGATCTTTCCAAGCTCAATATAAACATGTATATCTACTTCGTCATCAACGGAGCGTTGCTACTTTTCACCTATCCCCTGCTGTTCCTGCTGGAAAAAACATTCGGCTTCACCTCCAACGTGACCTTAGTAGAGCTCTCCAATATCAACAACGACCTGTTGCGCCGGCTGTCGGAAACCACTCCCGGTACCTTTCAGCATTCCCTGCAGGTAGCCAACCTGGCCGCGGAAGCCGCCAACCGCATCGGTGCCAAGAGTCAGCTGGTCCGTACCGGAGCGTTGTATCACGATATCGGTAAGATGGAAAATCCGGCTTTCTTCACGGAAAATCAGATGGGAGGGATCAATCCGCACAAGTCGCTCAGCTACGAGCAGAGCGCTCAGGTGATCATCAGCCACGTCACCGACGGACTGAAACTGGCGGAGAAGTACAACCTGCCGCAGGTCATCAAAGATTTTATCAGTACACACCACGGTACGGGCAAGACCAAGTACTTCTATATTTCCTGGAAGAATGAACATCCCGGCAAAGAACCGGACGACTCCCTGTTTACCTACCCGGGTCCCAATCCCTTTACTCAGGAGACAGCTATCCTGATGATGGCCGATGCCGTGGAAGCCGCTTCACGCAGCCTGCCGGAATATACGGAGGAGAGCATAGGCAATCTGGTGGATAAGATCATCGACTCACAGGTACAGGAAGGATTCTTTAAAGAATGTCCGATCACCTTTAAAGACATTGCAACAGTGAAAAATGTCTTCAAAGAGAAACTGAAGACGATCTATCACACCCGTATCAGCTACCCGGAGTTAAAGAAGTAAGCAACCCCTGACAGGCATCTTCTAAGATATCGATCACCCGTTCGAATCCTGCCGACCCGCCATAATAGGGATCGGGCACATGATCCGCGTCTATCTCTGTGCAATAATCCGTCATCCGCCCTATCTTACGTTCTTCCTCCGGCGAGGGAGCCCGGTCGCGCAGGTCTTGCAGATTCCGATCGTCCATGCCCAGGATCAGATCGAAACGATAAAAATCATCGGTAGTTACCGGACGTGACCGATGGGTCAGCTCATATCCCCGACGAGCAGCATGCGCGCGCATACGGGAGTCGGGCAATTCTCCCTGGTGATACGAAAGTATCCCGGCCGAGTCTATTTCAAACTCCTCTTCCCTGCCCGCCTCCGCTACCAACCGACGCATAATACCTTCGGCAGTAGAGGAGCGACAGATATTTCCCAGACACACAAACAATATTTTCTTTTTCATATCCTGGTATTTTAATCACATTCCTTTATCAGAAAAACCATTTTGTGTAACAGTTCTGTTATGGATCGTATCGAAAACAATCCTGTCCCGATCCATCCCCGGTTACATAAACAAAGATAATCCGTTCTATTATGTAAAGAATTACCTAAAACTATATGATACACAAAAATGTATTTCCAATCGTATATCGTAAATCTACACAGGGTCTACATCGTAATACACGATCAACGATTTAAACGGCTCCTCGGCCAGCATATCCTGTTGCACCTGGTGCAGCAATTCCCTCACCTGTGCCAGCGACGCGCCCGCTTCTATCTTCACCACGATCTTCTTGATATACAGACTCTGTATACGCTTCACCGGAGGATGGTCCGGTCCCAGCACCCGGTTGCCGAAGATCGCCCGCAAGCGGGAAGCCATGGTGCGTGCCATCAGATCGAGCAGACGCTCGTTGCGGTTTTTCAGATAGACATACACCAGACGGTGGTAGGGCGGATAGTGAAACAGTTTCCGTTCGCTCAGCTGGCCCTTTACCATAGCCGGGTAGTCATTGGCCATCACCTGCGCAATCAGCGGATGCTCCGAACTACGGGTCTGCAGGATCACCGTTCCCTGTTTATTCTTCCGGCCTGCCCGCCCCGACACCTGCGCCATCAACTGATAGGCCCGTTCATAAGCGCGGAAATCGGGATAGTTCATCAATGTATCCGCGTTCAGGATACCCACCACACTCACATGATCAAAATCCAGTCCTTTCGATACCATCTGCGTACCGATCAATACATCGGTCTTCCCCTGCTCAAAGTCGGCTATGATCTTCTCATACGCCGTACGGGTACGAGTCGTATCCAGATCCATGCGGGCCACCTTAGCCTGCGGAAAGAGCGTGCGCACATCTTCCTCTACCTTCTCCGTTCCAAATCCCTGTGGGGTCAGTTCCTGCCCTTCACAGGCCGGACAACTCCGGGGTACCGCCTCCGTATATCCACAGTAATGACAGGTCAGTTGTTTCATCCCCTTGTGGTAGGTCAGGCTTACATCGCAATGTTTGCATTTGGGTACCCATCCGCACGTACGGCATTCGATCATCGGTGCAAATCCCCTGCGGTTCTGAAAAAGGATCACCTGTTCCTTGCGGGAGAGTGCTCCGGCTATATGCTCCACCAGCAGCGGGGAGAATTGCCCCGTCATCCGTTTCTTCCGCAGCAGTTCCCCGATATCCACAGGAAGTATACGAGGCAGTTGCATCTCTTTGTAGCGCTCATTCAGCAGTACCATTCCGTACTTGCCCTCCATCGCGTTGAACCAGCTCTCTACCGACGGAGTAGCCGTACCCAGCAGCGTACAGGCATTGTAATAAGATGCCAGCATAATAGCGGCGTTACGCGCGTGATAGCGGGGCGCGGGATCTTGCTGCTTGTAGGTTGTCTCATGCTCCTCATCCACGATCACCAGGCCCAGCCGGCGAAAAGGCAGGAATACGGAAGAGCGCACTCCCAGGATGATGTCGTATTCCTTGTCCTCCTGTAGCTGGCTCTGCCACATCTCCACCCGTTCGGCATCGGGATACTTGGAGTGATAGATCCCCAGCCGGTTGCCGAATACCCGTTTCAGACGGGTGGTGATCTGGGCGGTGAGCGCGATCTCCGGAAGCAGGTAAAGCACCTGTTTGCCCTGTCGCAAGGTTTCCCGGATCAGGTGAATGTAGATTTCAGTCTTACCACTACCAGTAACCCCCTGCAACAAGCAGACATTTTTCTGCCGGAAAGAGGCACGGATCTGCTCATAGGCCCTTTGCTGGAATTCATTCAACGGATTCAGTTCACTCGCCGTCAACGGCTGACGATCCAGCCGTCCCACTTCAAACGTATAGGTTTCAAAGATCCCTTTCTCTACCAGGCTATGGAAAGCGGCGGGCAAACTGCCCGATCGCAACAACAACCCTTTCTTACTGACCTCACGAAGTTCTCTGTCGGAAGCCACTCCGGAAAGTTCAATGTATTTCATCAGCAGATCCAACTGCCGGGGAGCTTTTCCGAGCCGGTCGAAAAGCATTTTCAGTCTCTCCTTTCCTGCGGCTTCCGCTCCTGCCAGCTTCACCCGCACCTCCGTACGAGGTTTGTACGACTGCCGCATCTCTTCGCGCACGAAGATCGCTTCCCGGTCCAGCAACCGCTTCACTACCCCTACAATGTCTTTCACACCCGAAGCCTGCTGCAATTTGGTGATGGCCTGTTGCGAAGTACGGCTCAGTTCGTCCAGTACCGCCTGTTCCCGCTCAGGCAGCGGTTCGTCTGCCTCAAAATCAGGGTTATACTCCACCACCGTCTCACTCTCTAATTTCAGTCCGGAGGGCAATGCCGCTTTATACACATCCCCTACTGCACAGAGGTAGTAGTCTGCCAGCCATTCCCAGAAGGTAAACTGTACCGGAAGCAATACCGGTTCCCGGTCCAGCAATGCGGATACATCTTTGACCTCATACCCCACAGGCTTCTCCGCATGTACCCGACGCACCAGCGCCGTATAGAATTTTTTCCGGCCGAAAGGTACTACTACCCGGCAACCGGGTTGCAACGTATCCATCAGTTCTTCCGGCACCCGGTATGTAAAAGTGCGGGGCAGTGGCAAAGGCAATATGACATCTGCGTATGGTTTCATTTCCGTGCAAAAGTACACCATTCTTTCCTGATTTCCGCATCGCGAGGGAATTATAACATCTGCTAAATTCCAGAGAAAATCCGGCCTTTTCCGGTGTCTTTTCCGTGCGGAATTTCGGGTTTTTCGGTTTTGGGTCATTTTTTCGTTGTTATCCCTGCTGTGGATACCTGTAGGCCACATTTTTTTTCAAAGTTTTTTTCACCATGACACAATAACTTTTCATGATGACGCACTAACGTTTCATGATAAAAATGGGTGTTTTTCTCTTTCATTCTTTCCCTCTGCCTTTAGTCAGTTTTTCATGAGAAACCCCCTTCCGGCAGTCCCTCTGCCCTGTCTGTTGGAAAGGAAGAAAAAAAGGGCAGTACATCCATTTATATACAACATAAAATGAAAAAGATATTACTACTATGTGCTGCCTGTGTGCTGCATTTCTCCCTGTGCGCACAGGAGCCGCGGGGATTTCTCAACCGGACGCCCGAATTCCCGCAGGTCAATACCCCGGTGGCGGCCTCCTTTCACAAATTTGTCGATCAACCGGTCAGCCCGTATACAGGCACACCGGAGATCACCGTTCCTCTGATTACCCTGGAAGACGGAATGATCCGTCTGCCGATTGCCCTGCGCTACAACTCCTCGGGTATCAAAGTCAGCGAAGAAGCCGGATGGGTAGGACTGGGGTGGAACCTGCAGGTCGGCGGGGTGATCACCCAACAGACCGTGGGCGACTTCGACCAGATCGATACCGAGTATAAAAACCTGCTCAGCCGGATGGAACTCACCACCGACCGGATATACAACTGGTCTACCTACCCCTATACCCAAACGATACACAATGCGTTTCCCAGTGGGATGCATAATGTCAGCTACAGAGCCGGTAAAATGAATCCGGATGTATTCTATTATTCCTATCCGGGAGGAAGCGGCAAATTTATCATCGACTACCGCACCGACCAGATCCATATCCTCAACCGGGAAGAGAATATAAAGATAGAGATTACCGGGACCTCTTCCACCCAGGCAGCCAGTATCCAGGAGTTTAGGATCACCACCACCGAGGGGATCAAACACTATTTTACCCAATATACACAGATGTCACACCTCAATGTCCCGCTCAACCTGGTATCTGTCAGCTATGTGCTGACCTCCAGCGTCTATCCCAACGGACAAACAGTCGCTTATCAATACCAGAAAACGAAGCATAGTTCGTACCAAAAGAACTTCTCTTTTCAGGCACCTTATGCTTCCAGTGGTACTTCCCGCTTCCTGGGAGACTGGTATAGTACTTCTTCCACCTCTACATACGAAGGATCGGAATTTTATCTGAGTCGTCTTATTACTTCAAATTACAACATAACCTTCGAATTAGGTACCCGAAGTGATTTACAGGATGGACGCAGGCTAAATACCATGAAAATAACGTCCCTCTCTACCGCAGGAACTCCCTTTGAAAAGGAATTCCGGTTCCAATATAGTTACTATACTGCGTCTAACACTGGTGCAAAATGGCGTCCGCCCGTAGGAGGATATAACCAAGAGTATGCGACAAAAAGGCTCAGACTCGACGCTGTTTATCAACAAGCAGGTACAACCATCAGCGACAAATACGAATTTACTTACAATACGACAGACATTGCTGACAAATATTCATATCAGACAGACCATTGGGGATACTATAACGGAAAAGGAACTCACGAAACTTATCTGCCTAATATACGGACCATGAAATGGGGACATATTCTAAATAACGGTAATTATGAAGAACTCTCCAATCTATTCGAGAAATACCATTATACTTCTCACAACGACCGTTCTGCCACTTCCGGCTTTTGTCAGGCAGGCATACTTACCGGCATCCGATACCCTACTGGTGGTTATACACAATTTACCTACGAATTGAATTCATTTATGGACCTGAAAGAAAATCAGAATCTTTCCAAAAATACAATTAGCGTAGAAGATTGGAATAATTCTTTTTATAAATCTTACCAACAGTTCCAGCTGGATAAAGATGCACAAGCGGAAATTGAATTTACACTATCCCGCGGTCTGACTCCCTGGGTAGATCTCTGGAAACATGGGTCAGTATTCTGTCAGCTGTTAAGAGACGGATCCGCTGTAGTAAGAAAAGATTTTGCAGATGATTGCCTGTATCAGGCCAATCATAACCCTACCAACGGTTATCTTTCTTATAAGACAACTCTGAATCTGCTATCTCATAACTCAAATGGTCAACAATACACTTACACGTTGGTAGCTCAGATCCCCAGTGCCCTGGGAAATCAATATGGAGCAAGCACCAATCACACCTCCATGAAAGCGATATTGACGTATAGTACCGGTAAGTCATCTATTACTCGGGCAGAACAACAGGGCTGTGGGGTACGTATCAGGAAGATTGATTTCTACCAGCAAAAAGGAGATGCCACTCCGTTCAAATCAGTAAGCTATGAATACAAAGATCCCGCTACCGGAGAATCCAGCGGTATCCTTCAGGAACAAATACAGTTTATTAAGCCCTATAGCGGCACCTTCAGTTATTTGCGCGACCTGGCAGTGACGGGCACCAACTATGTACTGGCCCGGCTAAATGTAGCAGAGATCACCGGCAGCAATATCATCAGTAACCCCTATAGTACCGTAGGAGGAGTGGGATATTCCTATGTCAAAGAGATCCATACGGGCAACGGGCTCCATGCCGGATACACCGAGTATCGGTACCACAACAAAAGACCGACATTCACTCTGACCAGTGTACGGCTGGATGATCCGGCAAACGGGAAACCCATCAGTATAACCCATTGTGACAGTCAGGGCAAAGTCAAATCCAGCGAATCCTATACCTATCAGATCAAGGATGTCCATCATTATTTTGGAGTGAATGTCCGGGACAATTTCAATATGTTTCCCGGTATCTATTCACGCGAGCCTCTGGTACGGCCGGAGTCTTATGAGAACGACAAAGGATATTATCCGGGACGTATGACCATCCTGCTACATCAGCTCAATGCCTACGACGTGACCCTGCAAAACAAAACGATCCGGACAGACGGGGTCAGTGTGAAAGAAGAATATGGCTACGACGCCTCTACCCTGCAACTCACCCAACGGCAGCACAGCGCCACAGGTAGCGACGTACTGACCTACCGTTATTCCTATCCCAATCATTACAATTTTGCTCCCTACACGCGGCTCACACAGGAGAACCGGATCCATCGCCCGGTCGAGGAAAAAGTATTGCGCAACGGTAATCTGATAGAGGCCACACTCACCGAATACCAGGTCTTCGGCAATAGCAACCTGGTACTTCCGGCACGGACATATGTTTCCCAGATCACCGGGCAGACAGGCAATCCGACTACCTATACCTCCGGCGGACCGCTTGCCTCGGTATATCCCTACTGGTCCTCCTCCTTCGAGAGATACGACCTGCGGGGAAATCCGCAGGAGATCCGCACCACAGACGGACCGGGAACTGTCTATCTGTGGGGCTACAACTACCAATATCCGGTAGCTAAAATCGAAGGAGCTACTTACGAGCAGGTAAAAGCAGCGCTTACCGAGAATTACATCAATTCCCTGGCCACCAATCAGGCCATCACCGCCGCTACAGCGGCAGAGATACGCAACAAACTCACCTCACTACCGGCATTGGTCACTACGTATGTCTACAAACCCCATACGGGACTGCTGAGTACCATTCTGCCCAATGGCGATACTTTTACTTACCAGTACGACCCGTTCGGAAGGCTACTGAAGATCACAGATACCCATGG
>JAJBTC010000189.1 GCA_020861095.1 Bacteroides sp. | reverse complement strand
TGTATTTTTCATTCATCTGTATATTGTTCCAGGGATACATATTCATGATGATAGTTTTCTATTATTGGATGTTGTATCTTACCATCTGTGTTGTTGTATCCGCTATAACCTTGGGAAACAAATATTTGGCCTTCTACAAGCCGTTCCTCATCATAGGCTTGCCAGAAACCAGACAATCAGATATATATTTCATCAGATACATATCTGTATCGGACGTATACCGCGCGGATACGCACGGGGTTCACTGATATCCGGAATAAATCATTAACAATTGAGATCATATATTTTATTTCACTTATGTATATCCGGTTTTTTGCTCGGAAAATTTCAAACGATTACATTTTCCCCATACTATCCAAATCACATTTATTCTCTCTGAAGGCCTGAAGTGGTTTTACTGTACATAACCCTCTGTGAAAGCCTGAAGTGACTTTACTGTGCATAACTCTCTCTGAAAACCGGAGTGGCTTTACTGTACACAACTCTCTCTGAAAGCCCAAAGGGCTTTAATGTGACTAACCCCCAGTGAAGCGTAGCATAGCGGAGCGACTGGGGGTATGGATCCAATCTCTGTCTTCAACCCCGAAGTGGGTTGAATGATTTGTTCAGAGATAAATAAAACGAGGGGAAAGTCCAGTCATACTATGTGGAAAGGAGCATTTCTACATTCAACCCACTTCGGGGTTGAAGAGATGTGTATAGGTGACTACCCCCAGTCGCTTCGTTACGGGCAAGGTCCTTACTTCCCTTCACTGGGAGTTAGCCCTTTGGACTTTCAGAGAAAATCCGAGTAAAGCAGAGGAAATCGGAGAAAACTCGAGGAAATCGTAGTAAATCACAGTAAATGATTGTTATATGGATAGTTCCGTAAATCTTAAAATAATATTCCGGACACCAATGCACGGCATACATCTCTACAAGTCGATGCTATTCCCGTTGAGGTATTTGTTTTTCAACGTTCCTTCCTGTTAATAATCAAATAATGGTGATGACGAAGGAATAAATTGTAAATCAAATCCCATACTTTCCTTATTTATTCGGAAAGGAAGTATGCGGATTCATTCTTTTTCCGTAATTTTGTACGCTTAATAAAAGATTCCCGATTTAATATTATTTCTTATCCACAAGACCAAATGAAAAGAGACGATTTGATTTTCGACATCATCGAAAAAGAGCATCAGCGTCAGCTGAAAGGCATCGAACTTATTGCATCGGAAAATTTTGTAAGTGAGCAGGTTATGCAGGCCATGGGCTCCTGCCTGACCAATAAATATGCCGAAGGCTACCCGGGAAAGCGCTACTACGGAGGATGTGAAGTCGTGGACCAAAGTGAGCAGATAGCCATCGACCGGCTGAAAGAGATCTTCGGAGCCGAATGGGCCAATGTACAGCCACACTCCGGAGCACAGGCCAACGCGGCTGTTTTCTTAGCCGTTCTGAATGCCGGAGACAAATTCATGGGACTTAACCTGGCCCACGGCGGCCACCTTTCACACGGTTCCTTAGTAAATACATCAGGCATCCTCTATACTCCCTGCGAATACAATGTAGACCGTGAAACCGGACGTGTGGATTACGACCAGATGGAAGAGGTAGCTCTGCGCGAGAAACCCAAAATGATCATCGGAGGCGGATCGGCCTATTCACGCGAATGGGATTACAAACGCATGCGTGAGATCGCAGACAAGGTAGGAGCGATCCTGCTGATAGATATGGCACACCCTGCCGGACTGATCGCGGCCGGATTGCTGGAAAACCCGGTGAAATATGCTCATATCGTTACCTCTACCACTCACAAGACATTGCGTGGTCCCCGCGGCGGAGTGATCCTGATGGGCAAAGACTTTCCCAACCCCTGGGGCAAGACCACTCCGAAAGGAGAGATCAAAATGATGTCTCAGCTACTGGATTCTGCTGTATTCCCAGGCATACAGGGCGGACCTCTGGAACATGTGATCGCTGCCAAAGCAGTGGCTTTCCACGAATGTCTGCAACCCGAATACAAAATATACCAGCAACAGGTACAAAAAAATGCGGCCGCACTGGCACAAGCACTTACAGACCGTGGATTCACCATTGTTTCCGGAGGTACAGACAACCACTCCATGCTGGTAGACCTGCGGGAAAAATATCCTGACCTCACCGGTAAGATGGCTGAAAAAGCATTGGTAGCCGCAGACATCACCGTCAACAAGAACATGGTACCTTTCGATACACGCTCTGCCTTCCAGACCTCCGGCATCCGTTTGGGTACACCTGCGATTACAACCCGTGGAGCCAAAGAAGACCTGATGACAGAGATTGCCGAAATGATCGAGACCGTACTTTCCAACGTAGAGAATGAAGAGGTTATCGCCGGCGTACGCAAACGTGTCAATGAAAAAATGGCAGAATATCCGCTGTTTGCTTATTGACCACATCCACGGGTCGATTCCTCCGACAGATGGAAACAGATCAGAGCCCGCGCAGACTTCTGGCGCGGGCTCTCTTTTTATGTTATCCTCCTGGTTCTCGCGGAATACGACTTTACCCTCTCTGTTATTTGTAAAGATTGTTTTAATTATTCTTAACTTTTATCTCTGAAACCATCCTTTTTATATACTGTTGTTAGTACATAAATCAACTTTTTAAACCGGAACTTGATTATGAAAATGAAAAATTTATTCCTGTTAGTAGCTGCTATGTACGCTACACACACAATGGCACAGGACTGTACCTTCTACTTTCCAATGGACAAAGGCCAACAGGTAGTGCGTAACTGCTACGATGCCCAGGGCACCCTCACCAATGTATTCACTATCACAGTAGAGAACTCGTACGACTATCCTTCAGGATATGAAGTAATTGCAGACTATACCTATTCGGATGCTTCGAACCAGACACTGACATCGGGTCAGATGGTAGCACGTTGCGACGACGATAATTTCTATCTGGATATGAAGAATCGCATCCCATTCACCAATGCGTTGAATATGATGGATGCCGACGTGTTACTGGTAAGCAGCCTGATGCCCTATCCGAATGCCTTCACCGGAACAGATCCTTATGATCCGGACGACAATGTAGGATTCACAGAGGGAGACATCAGCATTTATCAAAAGCATAACAAAGACAACCGTGCGCGTATCTCTATACGAAATCGTCAATATGAAAAAGACGAAGAGATTACCACTCCGGCAGGTACGTTCCACTGTACCAAAGTGAAATTCGACATTGATCTCTGGACCCCACAAGGCAAATCAGAAGGATATGGTTACGAGTGGTATTCTCCCAGAGTGGGCGTAGTACGCTCCGAGCAGTATGACAAAAATAAGGTACTGCAATCTTACAGCGTATTGGAAATGCAGACTAAGGACTGATACACCAAATCCCATATATATATTTATATCAGATATCCTCGCCGATTTTCATTGCAGATCGGCGAGGATATTTTTTGAAACATCCCCTTTCTTTCCAGGTACATCTTCTGACTTTCTTACCTTATCCCGGGGTTGCTTTGCAGCAACAAAAGGTCTCCGGACAGCGAAAACGCCCGTTAGACTGTTTCCCAAGATACAATTAGTTCGTCAGCTCAGTCCTTCTATCTCTCCGTTCCGGATATCAATACGAGTAGCCTGCGGATCTCTGGGCAACCCCGGCATGCGAAGGATCTCTCCGGCTACAGCAACGATCATTCCGGCACCGTTGTTAATTACTATATCTTTTATGTGCAGTTCGAAATGATCTACTGCTCCATATATTTTCGGATCGGCAGAAAAAGAGAACTGGGTCTTTGCAATACACACCGGAAAATGTGCGATCCCTAATTCCTGAATGCGTTTTAGCATGTTGCGGGCCGCCGTACTATAGGTGATCAGACTGGCGCCGTAGATCCGGGAAGCAATCTTTTCTATCTTCACTTCTGTCACGTCTTCATCTGCATAGGTAAACTGCAACGGTGCCGAAGGCTGATTCTCAATCGTCTCCGCTACTAAGCGAGCCAGTTCTTCCGCACCCTGTCCCCCTTCACTGAAAGCGTTGTTCACTGCAAACCCCACTCCCAATGCTTCGCTATGCCTGCGCACCAGATCTATCTCCTCTTCCTTGTCCTCCGCATAGCGATTGAAAGCGACCACCACCGTCTGCCCGAAGGAGCGGATGTTGCGGATATGCTTGTCCAGATTGGCCAATCCCTGTCTGAGTCCCTCCATACAGGGCTCTTTGATACGGTCCAACGCTACTCCACCGTGCATCTTCAATCCCTGCGCGGTAGCCACCAGTACTGTCAGCTTAGGTTGCAGACCGCTTCTGCGACATTTGATATTGTAGAATTTCTCTGCCCCCAGATCAGCACCAAATCCGGCCTCCGTCACTACATACTCTCCAAAGGTAAGAGCCATCTGAGTCGCAATCAGAGAATTACAGCCATGCGCGATATTCGCGAACGGCCCTCCATGCACAAAAGCCGCTGTGCCCTCCGTGGTCTGCACCAGGTTGGGACGCAATGCCTCTTTGAGAAGAACGGTAATGGCACCTGCTACTCCCAGATCACGGACGGTGAAAGGAGAATTATCATAGGTGAATCCCAGCAAGATATTCTCGATACGATGCCGCAAGTCGTCCAGGTCCCGGGACAGACAAAGGATAGCCATCAGTTCCGATGCCGGGGTAATATCAAAACCCGACTGTTGCGTGATGCCATTACTCTTGGGTCCCAGCCCGGTGACAATGCTGCGCAACGAACGGTCGTTCACATCCAGTACCCGCTTCCAGAGGATTTCTTTCAGTCCGAACCCTTTCTCCTGATGCTGATAGAGGTAATTGTCTAAAAGTGCTGAGATCATATTGTGCGCAGAGGTGATTGCATGAAAATCGCCGGTAAAATGCAGATTGATCTTCTCCATAGGAAGTACCTGAGCATATCCTCCTCCGGCAGCTCCCCCTTTCATGCCAAAGCAAGGTCCCAGGGAAGGCTCACGCAGGGCAACAATCGCTTTCTTACCGATCCGGTTGAGTCCCAGAGTCAACCCGATGGAGACCGTGGTCTTGCCAATGCCCGCACGTGTGGGAGTTATGGCAGTGACCAGGATCAGGTGATGTTGCCGTACCAGATCCGGATCTATCAGGTATTCCGGTATCTTGGCCATATACCGCCCATAATTATCTACTTTCTCGCGCGGAATACCTATCTCCGTGGCCACCTGTTTGATCTTTTTCAAGGGGATACTTCTTGCTATTTCAATATCGGATTTCATGATCTGTCACTTTTTCATATTCGTAGTACAAAGTTACAAAAAATATAAAAGGGAATGGAAAGGAGGGAAGTGATTTACGGTTGACTGAACCGTTGACCGACGAAGTCAACCGAAGATCGGCGTAGCCAAACAGGCGGTCAGCAAAGGGATTTACGATGCACGATCTGAAATCCTTTGATACGTTTTTTATCAGACATAAGAACAAAAGGAATAGATACATGACCGAGATGTATCTTATAGGATTGGATATGTATCGCGGAGACGCACAGCGTACAATAGTGTCCCGAATCCATCGTTATCATGTGAGATTATCTATTTTATTTCCATTATTTCTATCCGTTTTTTTACCCGGAAGATCTCAACCTGTTACATGTGCGGAAGCTACTCAACTGATACTGATTTCCTCTATTTATAGCGGAAGCTATTCAACTGACACTGATTTCCTCGGAAAGCCCGAGGTGGCTTTAATTTGAACCAACGGTCGACGAAGTCAATACCCCCGGTGAAGCGTAGCATAGCGAAGCGACTGGGGGTATGGATCCGTTCTCTGTCTTCAACCCCGAAGTGGGTTGAATGATTTTCTGAGGCATGAAACGATGTAAGATCCTGTTCATCGTATCCTGGAGTGCATATTTCTATATTCAACCCGCTTCGGGGTTGAAGAGATGTGTCCACCCTCATACCCCCAGTCGCTTCGTCACGAGCTATGCCCTTACTCGCTTCACTGGGGGTTATGCATATAAAGCCCTCCGGGCTTTCAGAGAAAATCACAGGATAGGAGTATCATTTGGACCGTTTTAAAAATCTTAAATTATTTTAGCGGACACTCCTGCACCCCATGTGTCTCTACAGGTGTAGGTTACCGATCGTTAGCATATTTGTCCTTCCAAATCGTCCAACGTTCCCTGGTGTTACCTATTCAGATAAGGGTCACGCCCGTAGGAAGTAATTATAACTCTCTCTCCGTGTCTATACAGATTGGAATTACCGATCGTCAGCATATTTATCTTACCAGATCGTACATCGTAAATCAGTACATCGTAAATCCATACATCCTTTGTCTTTTTCCGTGAGCAATCGGAAGAAAATTTTGTTATTCTTTTCATATTCCCTTTTACAGAAATCCCTTATCGGCAAGAAGAAAAAAAGAGAAGAGAATTATATTTCAGCGATTCGAAAAAAATGTGTAACTTAGTTGGATGGAAATTATGAAAAAAATATATATCTTTTACTTATTAGCAGGAATAACTCTTATGACAACATCGTGCTCCAAAAGAACGGATAGAACAGGATATTCCGGAGAAGACCTTTCGAATATCCTATCCATACAGCGTGACAGAACAAGCAAACAAACCGTCCTGACAGTAGCATCCCCGGTTTCCTGGAAAATTTACAGCGGACCTTCGGCAAACTCTATCGATCTCAGAGCACCTCTTCTGGAGGGGTATGAAGCCGGAGAGTACGTGCTGGATGTACCTGCGGACTACAGGAGTTATTTTCAGGTGGTGACTCCAAAAGGAGAAGCGCTGCTTGCCGAACAGCATCTGCCGCTGGAAGGAGCGTTCAACTTCAGAGACCTGGGAGGCATACGCACTGCAGAAGGCAGGTATGTAAAATAGGGACGGATCTTCCGCTCGGACGACCTGAGCCAATTGACCGACTATGACCTGACCTACCTCAACAACATCCCCATTGTATCTGTAGTCGATTTTCGTTCGGAGACCGAAATAGAGAATGCGCCGGACAGATTGCCGGCTTCCGTGAACGGAGATTACGAATTTTCCGTCAGCCCTGGCAATCTGGGCGATCTCTCAATAGAAAACATCACCAGCCTGAGTGAGCAACAGGCAGACAGCATCATGATGATGATAAATGAACTGCTGGTTTCTATGCCGGAAGCAATAGAAATGACAAAAAATTCTTCCGTCTTTTGCAGGATGAAGTAAACCTGCCTCTGGTATTCCATTGTACGGCAGGTAAAGACCGCACGGGAATGGCTGCCTATCTTTTTCTATACAGCCTGGGAGTGGACGAAGAGACCATTTTCAGCAATTACCTGGATTCCAACAAATACCTGCAGGGAAAATACGGAACTTATATCCAGGCCTACCCTGCTCTGGCACCGCTGCTCACTGTGGATCGTCGTTTTCTGGAAGCAGGCGTAAAACGCATCCGGGAAGAACATGGTTCCGTAGAAAAATACCTGAAAGAAGTAGTGGAGGTAGATATCGATAAAATGAGATCCATCTATCTGTATCCTGTACGATAAGGAACGTTTTCGGGAAACGAACCTGTTCTCAACGGAACAGATTCACCATTTTCTTAAAAAATCCGACTTTATATCCCTGCGAAGGCAGACACTCTATATATCCTCCCGGAATAGTTCCGTAGACGATACAGAGGATGACTTCATACTCCGTGTTTATCCACTTTTGTGAGCCTATCGGAGAATAGTGTCGCACACAATATTCCCGACAAGCATCCAGCTGTTCGACAACCAATTCCAGAATACTTTTCGTACATATCAGGCTCTCGTGTCTGAAATGACAGAAAAGATTCTTACCTTCTATTTCCAGACGGATCAGTTCACCATATATATCTTCATCTTCCTCCAGTTCCGAAGTAAGTCTGCGAAACCGCTCCGGCATCTCAAAAATCTCCTCCCGGGTCTTTCCTACCACCCATTGAGACAAGATCAAGCTATCTGTCAGAGCAGTAAACGGGGTCTTGTACATGTCTCTATAATTTTGTGCGAGGCTGTTTGTCCCTCCTCAACCCATAATACAAAAAGCGTGGGACAATAGCTTACAGACGACTGAGGCACTGGTATACCTTTATGTACATATAAGCCATGCCCACGCAAGAAGCAGGGCATTTAATCTCTTATCTTCGTACATAATTGAAAATTACCAGTTTCCAGTCGCTACGATAAAAGCTAAACGCTGTTTAAATAAACTCCACCACTTCTTCGAAGTGGATTTATGGCAAATATAGGCATTTTAAGCTATTCCTGACAGGTTTGTCAAACCAATTTTTCTGTACCACAAATTCCTTTCCTTAAGAAAAAAGAGAATAAGTCATAAATTGTAAATTATAACTTACTGATGGGGAAGACTGAAGCGACTTTAATGTAAGAAATTAATAATCAATATTTTGAAATCCGGAACTTCTTATTTACAATCTTTAACTTACTACTTTAAATTTACTACTTATCACCTCTAACTCACTACTTAAAACTTACTACTTAAACCGTGAAGTATCTACCGCCTCACGACGTTTCTCTTTGTAGTCGCCGAACTTATAACTGAGAGAGAGAATAAAGGCACGATGGGTATGGATATACCGGTTGGTTACCAGCTGGTTACCAAAGTGGATACGGGGTGAGATGCCTGATGTATCAAACAGGTCTTCTCCCTGTAAGGTCAATTGGGTCTTCTCAGCGGCAAAGGTCCATCTCAGGGCAGCGTTGAGGTTGCCCGAACGGGGCAGGTCATAGTTCCCCTGTATCGCCCGGTTCTGGTAGAATCCGGTCAGGATAAACTTCAGATCAGGCTTGGCGGAGAGTGTGAATGTATGTTGCATCGTGGCTATAAAAGTATACAATCTCCGGTTGAAAGACAGGTCCCAGAAGTCACTGTCTTTCTGGTGCATGTACATTCCTGTCAGGGTAAAACGGGATTGCATCCACCGGCCCGCGCGCACCGGAACAGTAGCCTGCAGGCCCGCTGTCTGCTCAAAATCCAGGTTCATATACGTATATATCTCGGTCAATTTCTCCGGCGACTGATACAGCAATTGCAGAAACCGGTCTTTGGTATAATTGAAGAACCCGGTAAAGACGTATTTACTTTGAAGTATATAACCCAGGCTGGTACGGTAACCCGCCGAAGGTTTCAGAAGCGGATTACCCCGTATCTCCGAATATGCTCCCAGATAAGAGGTCACATCCTGTACGCTCCAGTAAGGAGGATACGATTTGTTGCTCGATAAAGAGAATTGCAGGATGTGTCCCGCGGCAGGCAGGTAAGAGAAATTCAATGTCGGATACAGGGTCCACTCGTTCCACACAGCAGTGTGATAGTATTCCGCTGCCAATGAAGCATCTAAAGAAGCTTTCTTACCCAGACTTGCCCCTATTCCCGCATATCCATTGAAGGTCTTTTCTTCCCTGCGGCTCTTTGCCGAAGCATCGGACAGGAAATCTCCACTTTGCGGATCGTAGTAGTACTGGAAACTCCGGTCCGCAACATCCTGATAAGAAATTCCGTAATTCAATTTCCATCCTTTCGACAAGCTATGCTCCTGCCCGGCATATACTCTCCGGAGATCAATACGCTGTTCGTTCTCACTATACAGGTCCAGTTGCTCCTTTTCCAGGATACTGGAGAGGGTCTGATGGCCAGGAGAACGATAGAACGTATACCCGGCACCAGCCGACAATCCGAACGAAGAGCGATAATCTGCCTTCACATTGTGCATGTAGTTTTCACCTCCGGAAGAGACATCCGAGATCTCATTCCCCCGTGAATACTCTCTGCTGCTTTGTTCCGAGAGCTGGGAAGTATATACTAAGCTCAGTTGCTGTTGCCGGGGCAGACTGTAATCCATGCCCCAGCGGATGTTGTGCGCATGGCCCTTCCCGGTTCTTCTGGTATACATCTCCAGGGGATGTACCCTCCCATCGGAAAGGGTATGTACAGCCTCCTTCTCCGTTTCAAACAGACTGCGTCTGTAGGTATAGGAATAAAGCAAGTCCGTAGACAATTTCTGATCCTGATAGAGCAGAGAAGCTCTTTCCTGAAGGGTCTCGTAATGTTTCTGGTTCCAGGAACTATACAGTTCTCCTTTCAGGGAAGAAGAGGACCGGGTTCCTTTTTCCAGCACGATATTGACTACCGGACCCCGTACCTGATAGCGTGCCGGCGCGGCAAACATCACTTCGGCACTGCTGAGGCGACTGGCAGGAATACTTTTCAGCAACTCATTCAGTTGAGCCACGGAAAGGGTACTTACCTTGCCATCGATCACTACATTCACCTGTTGCCCGGCCAGTTGCAGCCCCTCTCCCATATCCACGATCCCCGGCAACTGTTTGATGGCGTCATACGCGTTCTCTACAGGCAGGTCCCTGATCAGCCGGGGCATGTCATAGACCAATTTGCCCGCTTCGGCTTTTACAATGGGACGTTCGCCCCGGACGATCACTTCCGGAAGTTCCCGGAACAGGCTATCCATATACATCTCCAGCGAATCTGCGGGCATCTCCTGTGCCCATACGATACAAATGGTCTGCAACAAACAGATACCAACCACTCCGAAACTACGTCTCATACATCTTGTGTTTTTAGTTACACAGGCAAAAGAAGCGAAAAACAGGTAGAACATAGGTTATCCATTACTTATGTAGTGTTATTTAGTGTTACCGGAAGACCGACAAACCGATATTACTTTTAACTTTGTAGATATGAAACTTCCGTTGAAACTGATCACCGTACTCGTCCTTATTTCCCTGACAGGCATCTTTCTCTATCAGGGATACTGGCTGGTACGTCTGTACCAGACCCTGAAAGAGGAAATGGAACGGAATATACATACCTCCATACAGATCAGTGACTACAATGAAATGCTTTTGCGTATAGAAGCCCTGAGAAACAGTTCTGTCACCGGTAGCATTTCAACATCCATAGGCATTCAAAACGACACTGCCACCGTCACGACCGAGAGAGTGACCGACACCGATACCGTATCTAAACTATCGATGCTCCGCACACACGAAGGCATGGGTGTGATCCTGCACAAAAATCAGGATGTACAATCCCTTCAGAATTACTTTCAGAAGGGCCTGCACGCGAGTCTGGATAGCTATATAGATCCCGATTTGCAGAGATTCGACAGCCTGCTCACTCTTGAACTGATTTCTCACGGGATCACTTCGCCTCATCTGACGCAAGTGATCTATTTCTACGATCCGCAAGAAGAAGAAATCATGGAAGAGTTCACCAGCGACACCTCTTACATTCCCTCTGCCCGAGCGACGCACTACGATCGTTTTTTTGACATTCACAACCGCCGTGGCTATCGGATATGGTTAGAACCTGTCGGCTCGGCAATAGCAACTCAGATGAGAGGCATTCTGGCTACTTCCGTCGTCATATTGTGTATTCTCTCTTTCTCCTTCTGGTACCTGATCCGTACCTTGCTCAGACAGAAAACCCTGGAAGAGATGAAGAGTGATTTTACCAACAACATTACTCACGAGCTGAAGACTCCCATTGCCATAGCCTACGCTGCCAATGACGCGTTGTTACACTTCAACCAGGCAGAGAAGAAAGAGAAACGTGAAAAGTACCTGCACATCTGTCAGGATCAATTGGAACGCCTCAGCCGGCTGGTAGAACAAATCCTGAATACGAGCATGGAACAACGCAGCACTTTTCATCTGGATAAACAGCCTGTACCCCTCTACGAATTAGTGAACGAACTGATGGAACAGCACCGTCTCAAAGCAGACAAGCCTGTATATTTTGATTGCAATATAGAACCCGCGGATCTGACCGTGACAGCCGATCGCGCCCACCTGGGAAACATACTGAGCAATCTCATAGACAATGCTGTCAGATATTCCACTCCGGAGGCCCACATCAGCATCCGTGCAGAAGCTACCTCACAGGGCATAAAGATCAGGGTAGCCGACCGGGGCATAGGGATCGCACCGGAAAAGCAGAAATATATATTCGATAAATTCTATCGTGTGCCTACAGGCAACCTTCATGAGGTCAAAGGGTATGGGCTGGGCCTCTACTATGTACGCGCGCTGATGGAGAAACATGCCGGAGGGGTATACATGGAAAGCAGACCAGGAGGCGGCTCCGTATTCACCTTGTTGTTTCCCGGCAAGTAGGGATCTACTCCTTTGTTATGACCCTCACTGGAGGATGAACGCTAAAGAACGTTATACTATACGAGGTACGATTAATTGCAACAGATGAAAAGAGAAGACAACATACAGGTACTACTGGTAGAGGACGAACTCACGCTGGCCATGATCATCAAAGACACCCTGGAAGAGGAATCGTTTGTGATCCATACAGCTGCCAACGGTGAAGAAGGATTGCGTCTCTTCTTTGAACTCCGTCCGCACATCGTAGTTGCCGACGTGATGATGCCTCAGATGGATGGTTTCACTATGGTCAGGCGGATCCGGCAGGCCGATATGCAGACTCCCGTTCTCTTTCTCACTGCCCGCTCGGCCATCCGGGATGTGGTGGAAGGGTTTGAATTGGGGGCCAACGACTACCTGAAAAAACCCTTCGGCATGCAGGAACTGATCGTCCGGATCAAATCCCTGCTGGGAAGAGCATTCGTCAGGGAGGAATCGGAAAAACAGCACCTCCTTGAGATCGGTTGCTACAGATTGGATCCGGCTACCCAGCAACTGATCTTCGGTGGCGAACAGACAGAACTCTCCCATCGGGAGGCAGAAATACTGAAGAAACTGTGTGAAAACCGCGGGAAGGTCGTACATACTCAGGATATACTACTCGATCTGTGGGGCGACGATACCTTCTTCAACAGCCGGAGCCTGCATGTATTTATTACCAAGATCCGGCACAAGCTGGCAAAAGACCCGGATATACGCATCCTGAATGTGCGGGGCATCGGATATAAACTGATTGTTCACTCTACCACATAAAGCCATGGGAAAAAAACTTCTACCTCTTCTGATCCTGGTCAGCTACTGTCTCCCGGCGCAGGCACAGACCGAACCCGGTGACAGTATCTTCCGGCCTCTGCCGGATCAGGGCCGTCCGGATATCCTATTCTCCCCATCCCGGGAAGGAGGATACGGAGATTTCGATATTTCTTATCCTGCCTTGCCCGCGGAGATAAAAAGGGATACCGTCACTATGCGTATTGCCCCTCCGGAATATATACCTTATCCCTGGGTGACTCCTCCCCTGGGCACGGCCAGGAATCCGTTCGCCTGGGATTATAGCCAGGTCGATCGTTTCCGGCTCAATTCCGTATCTTCCATACAGACTTACACCTTCCATCAGACCTACCCTACCCTGGGTACTCACATACAGGCAGGAGCTTCGTACATCTACTCTCCGGATGGCAACTGGGTCTTCTCCGGAGGATTGTATGCCACCCAATACAGTATGCCTTCTACCCTGCAAAGGGTATACAACGATATGGGAGTGAATGCTTCTGTCAGCTATAAGATCAACGAACGCTTTACGATAAAGGGATTCGGACAGTATTCGCTCAACGGCCAGTCCAATGCCCAACGAGGGCTAATGACTCCCATGTATCCCCAGAACCACTACGGAGGCACTATGGAGTTCCGGATCAACGAAACCTGGGGAGTGGAAGCAGGCATGCAGCGGGAGTTTGACCCCATCAAAATGAAATGGGTCAATACCCCCATCTTTGGCCCGGTCTATTATGGGAAGAAGAAAAGAAAATGAAGGGATTTACGATTGGACGATTTTTCAGACAGAAGAACAAAAGAACATAGAAAGAAAGATTAAATATATCGATTGACATATATTTACAAGTTATGACTTAAAACTTATAACTCTTTTATGTTCTTTTGTTCTTATGTCTAATAAAAAACGTGTCAAATAGTGTCAAATCGTACATCGCGATTGACTTCGTCGACCGTTGGTTCTGTCCATCGTAAATTTCCTTGTCTTTTTGTTTTTCCCTTAAAGAGAGTCAAAGCATTCCCGGAAATCCGAAGGTTTTTATATCTTTGTATACGAAACCCGGCATAGGTATGAAAAAATTAGTTGTTCTGTATTTCGCGCTGTTTACGACTGCCGTAGGGTATGCCCAGTCAGAGATCCCGGGCGACAGCCTCACGCGACAGCCATCTGAGATAAAGATGTATGGCGATTTCATGTTTGATATGGGCCTGATGACCCTGCCTGCTCCTGCCCTGCCGGCAATCAATCTGCTGGATGTCCCTTTTCCCAAAAACTACAACGAGATCCTTTTTCCCGGATCCCGATGGACATTCGGCCAGGGATATACAGGAGGGTTTTCCACGTCCGGACCGGGATACTATGGCTTTTCTCCCTTCGGAGGCAGCAGCTATATGCAGTCGGCAACTTTACAGCTCAAGGGAAACAAGAGACTCAATCTGTATGGAGAATACAACGCCGATGGCTGGAGAAAGAGAGATCCTTCGGCACTCCCCTGGCAAAGGAACGATTTCAAGGGAGCTGTTGAATTTAAGTCCGGTAACTTCGGTGTGAGAGTAGAAGTACAACGACGCAACAATCCCTATTTCCCCTACTGATCCAATCGGCAGACAAACCATATACACCCCCATTTCTACCCACATATGAAAAAACTACTTATCGTCGGTGCCAACGGATTCACCGGCCGCAGACTGCTGACAGATTTCGCGTCCGATCCTGCTTATCTGGTTACAGGCTGCTCCCTGAGCCCGGATATCGCACCGGCACAGGGATATGAATTTATACAAACAGATATCCGCGATACCACAGCACTGCGTCACCTCTTTGAAACGGTTTGTCCGGAGGTAGTGGTCAATACTTCCGCTTTGTCGGTACCCGACTATTGTGAGAACCACCGCGCGGAAGCCGATCTGCTCAATACAAAGGCCGTGGAGCAGATGGCACGGCTATGCGAAGCATTCCATGCCCGGTTTATCCACCTCTCTACCGATTTTGTCTTCGATGGCAATACCGACAGGCTCTATACCGAAGACGATATACCTTTGCCGGTCAATTACTATGGCCTCACCAAACTTGCCGGAGAGAAAGCTGTAGCGCTCCATTGTTCCGACTACGCCATCGCACGGGTAGTTATCATCTACGGAAAAGCCCTGCCCGGACAGCATGGCAATATCTTCCAGCTTGTGGCCCATAAGTTGCGCAACGGAGAAACGATCCGGGTGGTATCCGACCAATGGCGTACTCCCACCTTTGTCGGAGATATTTCCGTGGGTGTAGAGCGCCTCATGGCTGTACCGGTAAACGGTATTTTTCATATTTGCGGCAAAGACCACATCAGCATAGCGGAGATCGCCTACCGGGTAGCCGATTATCTGCAATTAGACCGCTCGCTGATCCATCCGGTCACTACCGAAGAGATGCGGGAAGTCACTCCCCGCCCCCACAACAGCGGATTGTCTATCGAAAAAGCACGCCGGATCCTGGGCTATGAACCCCGTAGTATAGAGGAGGGAATGAAAGAAACCTTTGGATGTACGATCCGAGGATTGACAATGATGTACGATTGAAGAAACAAATACCATCCAGATGGGAAGCATCTTCCTGTAGAGATGCCAAGAGAGTTACAATTGGAAAGACAAATATACTAAAGCTCGGTAACATCTACATGTAGAAACGCAAAGAGAGTTACGATTGACTGATTTACGAACCAACGGTCGACGAAGTCAACCAACGGTCAGCAAAGGGATTTACGATGTACGATTAAAAATACAAAAAGAATATTTGTATAAATCCCAATGCGTAATATTTTATTTGCAAACATACGAGACGCATGGCATACAGTAATGTCCAGAATAAAGCGTTAATATTTCCTATAAATATTTTTATATCAATTATTTATAGATTATTTTTTATTAGGAGTATTTTCAACTGCAACCTTTGTATAGGCTATCCAAATGATACTCATTCCACTCTGAAAGCCTGAAGGGCTTTACTGTGCATAACCCCTAGTGAAGCGGAGCATAGCGGAGCGACTGGGGGTATAAATCCGTCCTGTGTCTTCACAAAGTGGATTGAATGATCCTATCCTGCAGATAACGATGTCAAATCGTGCTCATGCCATGTAGAATGGAGTTTTTCTGTATTCAACCCACTTTGGGGTTGACTGTAGATGCCTCAGATATACCCCCAGTCGCTTCGTTACGGGCTATGGCCCTTCACTGCGCTTCACTGGGGGTTATGCACAGTAAAGCCCTCCGGGCTTTCAGAGAAAATCAGAGAAAATCAAAGGAAGTCAGAGAAAATCAAAGGAAGTCGGAGGAAGTCGCAGTAAATAAGTGTCATTGGGATAGTTCCGTAAATCTTAACCTATTTTTCCGGATACCCATGCACACCGTGAGTCTCCACGATACAGGTTCAATCCTATAAGATAGGTCTCAGCGATATATGGATTCCTTTTGTTCGTATATTTTTTTATTCTTCTGTTCTTCTATTCATTGAATAGAAGAACAGAAGAATAAAAAGAAACCCTATCAAATGAAATAAAGAGTGATTTCAATCGCAATGGACTTCGTCGACCGTTGGTTGGTTCGTAAATCGTCCGACGTTCCTTAACATTCCCTATCGGATAAGGGTCATGACCGAAGGAAGTAATTGTAAATCCCTTTATGCTTTGGGTTTCACCCGCACCGTCACCTTACTGTCTTTAAAAGAAACCTCCAGGGTACGGTCCGGCTTCTCTATGGTATAGTTCTCTCCGGCATTCAGGAAGGTTTCCGAACCCGAAAACTCTTTGTATATTTCATTGGCCAGCATATAGGTCTTCTCTGTATGCTGGAACGGCACAGTGATCTCCATCACATAAGCTTCCGGACGATAGTTGGGCACAAATACATAGTTAGAGTACCATCCCTTACGCTCCGTGCGCCAGGGCATGCCATATGCCGCCAGTGTATACGAGCTACTACCCAGAGATCCTGTATGGAGTGTAGTATTGCCTGTACGCTTGGCAAAGCTATTTTCTTTCAGGTCGTACTTGTCACAGATCTCAGCCACGGTACTGCCGTATGACACGCGGTCTATTCCGCTGTCCGTGATCAGGGTTTTCAGGGCATTCACAGATTTCTCCACATCGAAAAAGCGCGAGAGGATGTAATCATCTGGTTTTTCTCCGGTGGAGATGTATCTCAGGAGCCAGTTATCCACTCCTTTATACTGAGGATTTACAATGTATTTTCCTTTCTTATCGATCATACCAAACTGATCGCCCATCTCCACAACTGCTACCTTATTGTTGATAAAGGAAGTAGCCTCTTCAAACTGATAAGGGATCTCTACCAATCCTTTCTTATTTACATATCCCCATTTCCGGTCTTCCATCACCGGGGCCAGGTCCGATCCGTTGAACAGCAACGCCGTACTAAATTGAGGATTGATGGTATAAGTGCCTTTCTTGTCGCACCAGCCCACTTTTCCATTCTCATAGATCATAAACCAATCGCCATCCGGCCAGATCCTGCTGAATCTGGGGTTGATCACATATTCTCCTTTCGCATTGATCACTCCCCAGTTGTCACCCAGTTTCACACAAGCCATACCATTCTCATTGAAATCCAGCACTTCGTCGAACTGGAAATTGATCACCACCTTTCCGGATTTATCCATATACCCCCATTTGTGGGTATCGCTGTTCCGACAGGCCGCTTTGCCCTGCGAGAAACGACGGAACTCATTGGCCTGCGGGGCAATCACGGTCTTACCGGACTTGTTCACCGCCCCATAAGTGGTGCTCCCATCCTCTGCGGAACGTGTAAAGACAGCCAATCCTTCGCTGAACTGATTCACCTGACGTACATCTTCCAGTGTAAATTGTTCCTTACCGCTTTTGTTGATAGCTATCGGATAACTATTCTCATACGTCACCCACGCCAGTCCGTCGCTGAACTGCAAACCATTGTAGAACCTGGCATCAATAGCCACTTTTCCTTTGGTATTGACATACCCTACCATGCGGTCGAAATGCGCCCGGGCCAGTCCGTCAGAGAAATAGCTCGCGGAAAACTCCGTTTCGGCAGCGACTTTACCCTTGTCGTTGAGGTAAACAACACCAGACTCATTTGTAGGAGATTTTACCGGGATCAACGAGGTGTTGATACTATCCGATCCACCGCCGCAGGAGCACAGACATACCACTCCCAGCAGCAAAAAAAGATTTTTACGTTTCATACTATTAACCAGATGTTTAAAAAAATAAAATAAAAAACAGATTATTTACTTTCTATGACCAGATTATTTATATGCATAATAGCCTGCTCAATCTTTTCAATTTCAATGGGCACATTTTCGATGACACTTCTTTTAAAAGAGAAGCCAAAGCGCTGACTACCTACTGTTTCAATAGTGATCAGGAAATATTTTCTGTAGATATACAACGCGACACACAGCGCGGCGAAAACCAGCCCCAGAAAAAAATATGCAAATTCTCCCATCAGCAACAACATAACAGAACATACAACCAGCAGTATACCCGTGATCAACAGACCAATGGGTTTACGAAAACCACACGTCGTGCTTGAGATCTTATGCACAGGGGTCAGGATCAGCATATTTCCACGCACGCTGTCTTCCGAATAACTGATAAAGGTCTGGCGCACATGGATCTTGTAGATGTTTCCCAGTTTCAACTGTACCAATATCCACTGCCACAAACCTGTTTTACGCCCTTCGATAATGATCTGATCTTCCGAATTGGGATCAACGACAAATTTAGACAGGGACAAACTCACCACTTTATGGTTTCTCACACTCTGAAATATACCGGCTACCACTATGATACCGATAATAAGATACAAAAATCCAGAAAAATTGTCTAACATACTACTCTGTATTTTACGTTTAACACTGTCCGGGCAAAAATAACATTTTTTCTGAATTTAACCTATAATCTATCAAAAAATGTATCAGAATCTTATAAGAAAAAAGTCCGTATCAGAAACTGATTGTTCTTTTATAAAGTTATAAACTGTAAGGAATGACTCTGGCCGTTGGTTCACCTTCAAGTCCTCCGGACTTGCCAACTTAAAAATCGCAATCTCATATGATTTGAAATTTACTTCTGAGGTAAAGAACATGAGCCTGGGCAAACAGGTAACCATTTATATTTGCAGGAGACTTAGCAGTCATCTTCATAGAGAAATACACAATGGATGGGTCACCTGAGAAAAGAGAACAGACAAAAAAATACATCCAGGAAACATCGGAAAAGGTGGATAAGTGACAGCAGGTTATCTCCCCTGTGCAGCAGCCACCACCAACCGAATGTCGGCAAAGGAGACTTTATCTCCCAGAGCCACTTTCAAAGCGGTCATTCCCCCTGCCAATCCCCGCTGGCGGATGCACTCACGGATCAGGCGGATCTTCTCCGGTTCCACCACCTCTTCCACCGGAAGCTGACCGCCGCGTATATAATGCTCCAGATGAGCTGCGATGGTACCTGTGACTAATTCCCGCTCTTTAGCAATCTCTGCAACTGTTTTTCCTTCGCGGAACATACGATAGGTGATCTCCTTCGTATCTTCTCTGGCAGGCTTCGGCTCTTTCTCCTTTTTTTTGCGCGCAGAACTCTTTAAGGGAAGCTCAGAAGTTTCCGGACGGGCTACGTTGTGTTTACTGATATACTCATCTACCATCTGCAACAGTATATCTCCGTATTTGTCTATCCCCTTCTTTCCGAAATAGGGAATACACAGCAACTCATCCGCAGTGGCAGGCAACAGGTTGACAATCCCCAATACAGCCTTTTGCTGAATGATCGTATAGACAGGCAAAGAGAGTTTGACAGCCTCCCGGCTGCGCCAGCCCATGATGCGGCGATAAAGCTCCGGATGCAGGATATCCGAAGAAACCTCTATCTTCTCCGCCGTCCGTTTCCTGCGCTCCGCGGTAGCCTTCTCTTTGGCCTTCTCCTGATCCAGCGCCAATACCGTTTTCTTTCTGAGATAAGCAGTGACAGAAAATCCCTCTGCCGCGGTCTGTTCCAGCGTTCCCTGCTTGATCCGAAGGGTCTGCCGGAGGGCTTCCAACCCTTCTGTCAGTTTCTTCTTCACCTCTTTGTTATCTGTCTCCATCTGGCTCTCCTTCACCACAGGCACGAGAAACTCCTCCAGTTGGGTATGGAAATAACCTGCCCCTGATACGATCCGTTGGTCCAGCAATCCGCGGTCCCCCGACTCACCGGCAGAGACAAGCAGAGAGGTATATTGTGTCTTGAATGTATCGGCCACCTTGCTCACCTTCTCCACAAAAAGTCCATGGGCCAGCTTATACCGCTCCAATAACCTGGGATACAGTTTGTACAAATGTTCATCCAGTAACCTCAATACATAGGAGAAGTGACGTTCCAGCAACTTAAAATCGAACTGTTCGCATAGCAATTCATAGAAATATTGTTGTTGCAGGGTTTGCAGCCGGGCTTCGTCCGGGGTGCGGGCACGTGCTTCTTCATTGAATTGTTCGATGGCATCGTCACAGATAATGGCTTCGCGGCGCAACGGCGAACTCAGCACCATCCCCTCCAGTGTCTTGCAACGGCTCAGGGCTACATATACCTGCCCGTGCGCGAAAGAGGCGTTGGCATCTATGATGGCCCGCTCGAAGGTGAGTCCCTGACTTTTGTGTATGGTGATGGCCCAGGCCAGCCGGATGGGATATTGCCTGAATACGCCGTCTATCTCTTCGGTGATCTCCCGCGAGATCTCGTTGAGCGTATAGCGGCTGTTGCTCCACTCTTCCCGGTCGAGTGTGAACGGTTTGTCCTGCGGGTCATTGCCCTTCACCACGATGGTGCGGGCATCCACACTCATCACCCGGCCGATCTTTCCGTTGTAGTACCGCTTATCCGCGGCAGTGTCGTTTTTGATAAACATGATCTGTGCACCCGCCTTCAGCACCAGGGTGTGATCGGCAGGATAAGCCGTTTCCGGAAAAGTACCCTCAATCTGTGCCACGAACCGGAACGCACCGCCCGGCAGAGCCGCCAGTTGCGACTCGTTGTGTCGCTGTGCCTGGTGGTTGTGCGAAGTCAGACGGATATATCCTTCCTCTTCTGCCGGACGAAAGCCAGGCAGATAACGGCTGTTGAGTTGCCGGAGCACTTCATCATCGGCCCGGTTGCTGCGTATGCGATTGAGCAGGGAGAGAAAAACGGTATCGCTCTGCCGGTAGACGGTTTTCAACTCAATGGTCACGTAATCCGTCTCACGAAGTGCACGGCTTCCGAAAAAGAAAGAAGTATCGTAGTAAGTACTCAACAGGGTCCGCTCCTCCTCTTTGATTACCGGAGCCAACTGCTGCATATCACCGATCATAAGCAACTGCACACCACCAAAGGGTTTGTAACGATCGCGATAACGGCGCAGTACGGCATCCATCGCATCGAGCAGGTCGGCCCGCACCATACTGATCTCGTCGATCACCAACAGATCCAGACTGCGGATGATGGAGATCTTCTCTTTACCGAATTTATAAGGAGTCTGAGCAGCCGAGAAGGTGGTATCCGGAACGTAAGGAGCAAAAGGAAGCTGAAAAAAAGAGTGTATCGTTACTCCTCCCGCGTTGATCGCAGCGATCCCTGTAGGAGCCACTACCACCATACGTTTGGGAGAGGCTTCGCGCAGTTTGCGCAGAAAAGTAGTCTTCCCCGTACCGGCCTTACCGGTCAGGAAAAGATGAGTCCCTGTATGTTCTATAAATTGCCAGGCAAGTGCCAGTTCCGGATTGGTCTGTTCCATACCGCAAAATTAGCCAATTTATTTGATTTACAGGAGAGATTAACACGATTTACTACTTACATAAAAGACAAAAAAAGTGTGAGCGAATATTCTGTGACCAGGAACCGCCAAGCTCATCAGAAGAATAACGCTCACACCTACCTTATTTCATAAAGCCTTATCTATTCTTTATAAAATTCCCCATACATATAAAGATCGTTTATTGGATTGACGAAATAAATGGTATAACTCCCCGACTCCCATTCCGAAATAGGAATGTAAAGCGTGGTTTCCTGCTGAGGATTGAGGCTATACTTATACATGACTTCGGAAGTCATGGTATTTTCTATTTTAATATCCAGTTGCTCCAAATCAGAAATAGTAAATTCGAGTTGTAAAGCCTCATTACATTGATAAACTGTAACTGGTGAAATGATAGAACGAGTTGCTATATTACTCAATCGTCCCCATAATTCAACACTACTAAAGGAAGTAACTAATGACAAATTCAATATTAAAATATACAATCCATTCATATCATTTTGTTTAGATGCTACGAGCAAAAGTAGGAGAATCTAAAAAAATGAACAAGGATTATCATATGTGTTGTTGTGTTTTTGATATCATACACTTATTAAAAGTCTGGTTAACAGTAATTAATTATTTTAAGATTGACGTTTATCGGTATTCACTTCAAAATAAGAGTTCAAGAATTCAAGTATATTTCCCATAGGTTTTATACCCATTTTCTTACGTATAGAGGCTTTTCTCCATTGAATAGAACTTGTACTATATTTCATTATAACTGCAATTTCTGAATTAGAGAATTTAGCAATTGAAAGACAACAAATCCGAAATTCTGTTTCGTCTAACTGTGGAAAAGCCTTCTTCAATTTAGTAAATAAATTATCATATAAACTATCCATCGTTTCATACAATCGTTCCCAATCCATCATTTCCTGATTATAAGCGATCTCATTAAATTTTTTGATTAATTTATTATTACTTTCATTATTAATCAAATAACTCTCTAACAAAGCAACTTTCTTTAATATGTTGAAGTCTTTCAATACTATATTCTTTAACGTTTTCTCTTTTTCATTATATAATGCAGACATTTTTTGTAAATGCACTATATTTTTCTCTGCTTGAATAAGGATCTTTTTTTTGTCTATAAATGAATACCCAATAACTTATAAGAAGAATGACAAATAACAAAGCTAATATGATAAGACGTTGGTGTCTAATGGTTAAATTCATATTTTTATTTTGAAGTTCCTTTACTTCATATTTATTTTGTATATGCAACATAGATTCATTGAAATTAAGATCTAAATATTCACGGATATATAATGAATGCTTTTTATAATAATCTAAAGCTTGCCCTGGTTGATTTCTACTCTCTTCAAAAGAAGATAGAAAGTTATAAATATTAGATAATAAAATTAAGTCATTTTCAATTTCTGCTAAATTCAGTGCTTTCTCCACATAATTATACATAATATCAGATTGCTCAGTATTAATTTCTGCCAGATTTAAATAAACTCGCGCCAATTGTGCTCTACTTACCGGATAACTAAGAACTTCTTCCAAATATGACCGCGCTCTATTCTTGTCTCCTACTACCATATAAGCAACCGATAAATTAATCATGATATCTACCCTTTGAACATAATCCTTTTGAATCTGCAAAAGTTCTACACATTTATCATAATTAGCAAAAGCATTTTCTATATCATCTTCCATTAAAAATGAATTTCCAATTTGATTGTATATTACGATTTCGTTACTTAAATCCCCTATTTCATGAAAATAGTTTAACGATTTATAGAAATTTCCCCGGGCTTCTTCAGTCAAAGATTGTGCTAAAAATAAACGTCCTATAATATTTTGAATTAATCCTTTGTGCCTATCCGTGGAATTATATGAATATTGCTCAGCTTTTAAACATTCTTCCATTGCTTCTTTATATTTATACTGCTCTTCATATATT
>JAJBTC010000153.1 GCA_020861095.1 Bacteroides sp. | reverse complement strand
TAAGTTTCATTTAACAGATTATTTTTTAGTAAAAAATCCTTGTTAAGGAACAAAAAATATAAATTCTCTCTTTCGATAGAACCATCTATAACACCATATTTTTCAATAAGATCAGATAGTTGTTTGATGTCTAAATTTCATGGAGGATGAATGAAAATAATATATATATTATAACTTATTATTCATTTTCCACAGGTCATATAACCTTTTCTGCAAGGATAAACGGGGCATACATAAAATTAAATTTATCTGTAAAAACAACGATCTATCCTCCTACCGGATCAGATTAGTCCTTACAGGAAAGAAACGATGTACGTACTTTGTGTAGAAATATAGAAAATAAATATCTATATATAAGATCCTGTAATGTTACATTTTAACTGAACAAACTTATTGATAAGTAAGTTTGTCATTTCCTCTCTGACAAAAAGACAAAGAATGCAAATGGTATATTTCTTGTGATTGTCTAAGTGAACAAAGAGTTTAAAATCATTGTTTTGTGACAAAGTAAAATGTATTGTTTAACCTAAAATTGGAGGAAAAAATGATGATGCCAGTTAGAAGATCACAAAGATGGTTGCCAAATGTTTTTAATGATTTCTTTGACAATGACTGGATGGCAAGAGCAAATTCCACTGCACCCGCCATCAACGTAATGGAAACCGATAGCGACTACAAAGTAGAGTTAGCTGCTCCGGGGATGACTAAGGAAGACTTCAATGTTCGTATTGATGAAGATAACAATTTAGTTATCAGTATGGAAAAAAGCAGGAACAGAAAGAAGAGCATAAAGATGGTCGTTATCTACGGCGCGAATTCTCTTATACAAAATTCCAGCAGACCATGATCCTGCCCGATAATGTAGATAAAGAAAAGATCGACGCTAAAGTAGAAAATGGAGTCTTGTCTATTGATATCCCCAAACTATCGGAAGAGGAAGTCAAAAAGGCTCAACGTCAGATCGATGTGAAGTAACATACTTCCCGATAAAGAATAAGGAATGTCCGGGTATTTCATGGAAATATCCGGATATTTTTATATAAAACCCAGGAAATCATATACTCACCAACCTATCATCCCTCCAAAAATACACTGTTTATCAAGAAAATAAGAAACACAACAATGAGTACAAAATCTATTCAACAAGATTATGTTGTACTAAAAAGCAGGCTATAAATCAAGGAGATAAACTACCGTTTTATCAGCAAAATCATCTGTTTACCTTGTCTTTTCAAATAAAAACCGTATCTTTGCCCCGCTATTACGAGATAATAGCATAATTCAAATCATTTATTTAAATTTTTATTTAAAATGGCAACTAAAATCAGATTGCAAAGACACGGACGTAAAGGATATGCTTTTTACGCTATCGTGATTGCAGACAGTAGAGCACCACGTGATGGTAAATTTATTGAGAAGATTGGTACTTACAATCCCAATACCAATCCTGCTACAGTAGATTTGAATTTTGATCGTGCTTTCAAATGGGTGATGACCGGTGCACAGCCAACCGACACTGTACGTAACATTCTTTCCCGCGAAGGGGTTTACATGAAAAAACACCTGCTCGGTGGTGTAGCTAAAGGCGCATTTGGCGAAGCGGAAGCGGAAGCTAAATTTGAAGCATGGAAGAACAACAAACAATCAGGACTTGCCGCTCTGAAGGCAAAACAGGAAGAAGCTAAAAAAGCAGAAGCGAAAGCACGTCTTGAAGCAGAGAAAAAGGTGAATGAAGCCAAAGCCAAAGCAGTAGCGGAAAAGAAAGCCGCGGAAGAAGCTGCTAACGCTCCGGAAGAAACTCCTGAAGAAGCACCGGCAGAAGAAGTGGCTACTGAAGAGACTCCCGCCACTGAGGAAGCTACTCCTGCAGCTGAAGAAACTGCTGCTGAATAATCAGACTTCGATCAGTAAGTTCACGATTACACATAAATCTCCGGTACTATTTCGTATCGGAGATTTTTATTTTATTCTTCTACCCTATCACATCCTTACCGTTTTACTTACTAAGAGGTGTGGTGTCTCAGAAAACTTTCTATCGGTTTATTTCGAATTATTTTCATTACATTTTTGGGCATAGGTGAACAGGGCAGGATGTAAACATCTCTGTTTACAATACCAAAATGTAGGATTCACTCCGGAATGATGTCCAACCTGTTCCTGTTTATCCGGACATGGTGTATTTATAGCAAAAAGTCAGTATCGTCTGCTCATTTAAAAACGAAAGAACCCTATCTCACCTTTCCCACATTCAAAAAACGACACATAAAAAGCAAATTGTTGTTATTTTATTATGTGAATCTTATCACATTATATATATTTGTTACGGATTATCTGAATAATGGCTTTGTATGTTAAGAGGTTTAAGCTGGTACAACTGATCAAACTTAAAGATACAGGCAGACTAAAATTTAGCTTCCAACGATCAGCGTATTTCCGGTTATATACAAAAAGGAAAAATGTATAGTTGAGATTGTACTTTCACTTTATTCTTTTACAGCCAGAGAGAATATCATAAAAGTCGGATCCGGGTCAGAAGTCAAATAGAAATGCCGCACCTCTCCTCTGTCCGATACATACAACTCCTGTAAGTACATACTATATCTTATCTTTGTATGGGTATGGATAATAAGATATAATACATACATTACATGCTACAGTCATCAGAAATTTGATTGCAACGATATAATGAATCCGCAAATAAGACCTAATCCCATATATGGATTGAGACAATCCTACTAACGAGAAAAATAAATTATAAACGGAGAGAGAAATGAAAGATACTAAAGAGAAAATTTTAAAAGGTTCGTTCCAATTGTTTTTAAAACACAATTATGAGAAAGTAACTGTTCCTGAGCTGGAAAAAGCAACAGGTATAAGCCGTGGAGGCATTTTCCACCACACAGGAAATAAGAAAAACCTTTTTATTGAAGTGGTCAATAAATATTTATTTGAACTTCATGATGTACAACAGAAATTTTCTGTTCCGGAAGAATGCACCTTGCAAGAATTCATAGAGATATATACAAAATCTATTGACAACACGGCAAAATACGTACATTCCGTCACAGAGATCAAAGAGACAGAGTTGACAAACTATTACTATCACTTTGTCTTGCAGGCCAGTAAGTACCATCCTGATTTTCTGAAATTTGAAGAGAGACTCATGATCAACGAACTGGCATTGTGGACTCGTATTATAAAAAAGGCTCAGGAAAGCGGAGAAGTGAAGAAAGAATTGGATACAACCGCATTAGCCAATCAGTTCTATTACTATTATTATGGTATATCCTATATAACTTCCTATTTCGGAATACTGAATACAGAAGAGCTACGCAAGCAGTATGTCTTCTTGTATGAGTTGGTAAAAGCCTGAGCATAAGGGCCGGAGAATCTCCATAAAGGTATTCCGGAACGGTATATACAGAGGTAGATACACAACTCCGGTAGCGTATCTTTTTTACTACGGAGTTATACTTATAAAAATCAGGAACTCTTCTGCTGGAGACCCGGGTGTCCATGGGGTGGAGACCCGGGTCTCCAGCTATTGGACACCCGGGTCTCCACAAGTAAAGATCCGGAGTTCTCTCTGTAAAACTCCGAACAACTCTTCGTTGTGCTCCGGAGTTCTACTGGTCGGAAACTACAATACGTAGAGAACAGTTCATTTGACAACTGCATGGAAACAAATTTCCTGTTCTTCCCAGACTCCACACATTACATTATACTCAATAGAAATATCTCTGAAATAAAAGATCTGTTTATTCATATAGGACAAATAAAGCGTATCTGCCACCCCCCCTCAACCATCCCCACTGAAAAGGAATGAGATCCGATACCAGATCTCTCTCTTCCCTATAGGTGAGTTCTTCTTCTCCCGTACCATCCAGATAAAAACGCAGGGTCTGCCTGGTCTCTTCTCCGGTTGACAGATCTACGTACTGGGTCCAGTCATTGAAACAAAGGGTCAGGGTTTTCTCATCATAATCTGAATAGGAAGATGTGGAGTCACAACTTTGCAACCAACACAAACAAGATAGAATCATCAGAAACAGACCTGAACTTTTCATAGGTATATACAACAAGATAAAGCAAACAGTTCGAACAATGACCTTCTCAGAGAATTTAAGTTTCTTATACAAAAGAAATCACAAAAGAACCCATTTTCAGAAATAAGTACTTTCTTTATCAAACAGCACTCTGCACCTTTTGTTTAACGGAAACAACAAAATATACTACAGTGATATACAAAAAATAGCCGGAGCTCTGTGAGCATCCGGCTATTGACCTAACTACCATAGCCAAGAAAAGCAGAGTAACTATTTTCTCTTTTTCCTGCGACGTTTTTTCCCCTTATTAACCGGTTACGTTTGTATTGCTGGATGCGTCTGTATATCAGCCATCCGCTCATTGCCGCTACCACTACAAAAATAAAAATGGTAATACCTACACCCAGATTATCTCCCTTGACGCGTGACCAGATCTCCAGGATAGCTTCTGTCTGATCTCCAAAATCACGTATCATGGCACAGCGTTCTACCACAGTTTTATCCGGATACTGGATACGATTTACCTGAACACTGTCTGCGCCGGGTCCGAAGAAATAGCTCAGATCAGAATAATACTCCAATGTGGTATCTATTTTTTCTTCCAGAACCTCCTGCGTGGCCACTGCACTTACATATCCTATTTCGTCCATATTGCGTAAAGCAATATCGGAACGACACATGAAATTAATGAAATAACTGGCTGCTTTGGGGTTACGCGCATATTTGGGTATCACCCATCCATCGTACCAGATATTACTTCCTTCGCGTGGCACCACATAGTCCAGTTCCACTCCAACAGCCTCCGCTTCCTCTATGGCCCAGACAGCATCTCCACTCCAGGTCATATTGATCCAGGCCTTGTTCTTGGTCATCATTTCCTTACCAAAATCCGCTTCCCAGCCTGCGATATTAGGCTTCATCGCTTTCAGATAGTCTTCGGCAAGCTGCATGGCACGGGGAGAATAATCATTCATCAGATCTTCCACGGTCACAGTGCCCTCTTCCAATTCTTTGGCATGCGCATAGATTACCGCTGTTCCGTAAGCATCGCGGTAACTCTCTTTCATCAAGATCTTACCTGCGTATTTCGGATCCCAGAGACAATGCCAGCTCTCGGCATCTTCCTCGGGTACAAACTCAGTATTGTACAGGATACCTGCCGTACCCCACATGTAACAAACCGCATAATCCGATGCCCTTTTTCCAGGCTGACTCAGTTTGTCTATCTGTTCACGGATGAAAGGCGATACATCCTGCAGGTAGTTAGGTGTATGACCCAAAGCCGTATCGATAGGCAGAAGCAGGTCCTTTTTCAGCATTCTCTCAATGATATATTCCGATGGGCAAACCACATCAAAATCTTCATGCCCTTTCTCTATTTTAGTGAGCATGATCTCATTGATATCAAATGTCTGATAGACAATGCGTATATCCTGACCGGTTTCTTCTTTATAGTACGCTTTAAACTCCTCCAGCACACTATCGTCTATATAATCGGCCCAGTTATAGATCTTCAGGACATGCTCTCTGGGTTCATTCCGGTTGTAACAACCCGCAAACCACAAAGAGAGAAAGAATATATATATTATATTTTTTATGGACATAGACAAAAAATTAAACTACCTGTTTGAGAGAATGATCCGATCCTACAATTTGTATACACATACCTGCTACTTGTCTTTTTTATTCCTTCCCGCACGATAATTGATGATAATCAGCAAAGTAAGCACTACCACAAAAATGATGGTGGAGAGCGGACGCAATTCAGGAGTAAGCCCTCCCTTACGGGCATCCGCATATATATAAGTCGACAGGGTCTCCAGTCCCTCATTGCCAATGGTAAATACCGTTACGGCAAAATCATCAATGGAAAGCGTAATAGCCAGAATAAAACCACTGATCATACCTGGCCAGATCTCCGGCAGAATGATTTTACGCAGTGCCTGGAAAGGGGTTGCACCCAGATCCAGTGCCGCTTCATAGATATTCGGATTCATCTGTTTGAGACGAGGCAATACACTCAACACGACATACGGAGTACAAAAAGTGATATGCGCCAGTACCACTGTAGTATATCCCTGAGAGATCCCCAGGGAAACAAACAGCAGGAAAAGAGAAATTCCGATGATTATATCCCCATTCAGGATGGGAATGCTGTTTACTATCTCAATTGCTCTGCGGGAACGTGACCTGAGATTAAAGATGCCTATCGCAGTAATGCTACCCAGAATGGTAGAAACTGTGGCCGCGATCAACGCGATGGTCACTGTATTGATAAGCGCATTGATCAGAGAATGGTGTGTACTTACCGCAAAGAGTGAGGTATAGAGTTTGGTAGAAAACCCGGTCCAGTTCCCCAACACTTTAGCCTCAGTAAAGGAAAAGATCACAATGATCAGTATAGGTGAATAGAGCAGCAGGAGCAAGATCCACAAATAGGTCTGAGCCAGTATCCTTTTTACCATAATCCGCCTCCTTCGTTAGAATTGTCCTTATCATCGGTATTGAAAAGTGCCGTAGCACCGATCAGCAGCAACATGATCAGTGACAAAGCGGCTCCGTAATTCCACAGGCTGTTATTGATATTCTCCTGAATGGTAGTACCAAACAATTTGATGTTGTTCATCGTAAGAAGCTCTGCTATGGCAAATGTAGAAATGGTTGGCATAAACACCATCATCACTCCGCTCATCACTCCGGGCATAGAAAGGGGAAATACCGTTTTAAAAAATACCTGCCAGGGACTGGCTCCCAGGTCCTGCGCTGCCTCGATATAACTTTTATCCATCTTCTGCAACGTATTGTAGATGGGATAGATCATAAAAGGAATGAAGTTATACACCATACCAAAGATAAGCGCACCCTCGCCCAAAGGAAGTCTGAGAAAGTCGAACAGAGCAACCGTAGCCAACGTACGGACTAAGATATTGACCCACATGGGCAGGATAAAAAGCACCACTAAGGTACGGGAACGGTTCATACTGCTGTTGCTCAGAATCCAGGCAGCAGGATATCCCAGTAAAATACAAGCCAGGGTAGTGATGATAGCAATACCAATGGAATAAACAAATGTATTGATCGCCTCAGGATGAGCAAAAAACTTAGCAAAGTTCTGCAGTGTCAGATGTCCGCTCTCATCGGTAAAAGCGTAAACAACAATAAGCAGAAGCGGCAGCACAACAAATATGGCCGCAAATAGAATGTAAGGGATGGTCCAGGTCTTACGGGACGCAAAGAAGAGGGTTATCTTATTCACTTCTATCTGAGTATTTATCAATTAACGATTACACGGATCCCATCCAGAGGAACAGAGATCCCCACACGGTCACCATCATCCCACACATCCAGTGTATCTACAAATACATCTTCATCCCAATCGGAGAGGATAGTCAGGTGATAATGATTTCCCTTATAAAGAATAAACTTCACCTCACCGGTAAGTACTCCATCCTCTTCGTTATCCAGCAGGATTACCCGATCGAAATCCACTTCAACTGTCACAGGAGTAGAAAAAGCCACTCCGTGTACCGGGCGACATTCAAACGTACTTCCCAGAAACTCAACATGGGTTTCATCTATCAACTTACCTTCAAACGTATTGAACAGCCGCTCTTTCCTCATGATATGAATATCAAACGGTTTCACGATCAGTCCTACCTCCGTGCCTACTTCAAAATGGTGATAGTCCTGCACCAGGAATTCATATCCGTTACAAAGCACGGTCATTTCATAATGTACTCCCTTAAAAACAGACGACTGGACCCTACCCGACAACTGCGCCGCATCCGACACGGGGAATATATACAGATCTTCCGGACGAATTACCACATCTACCGGAACAAAATTCCCGAAACCCTCATCCACACATTCAAATTCGGTATCACAGAAGCGCACCAGTTTATCGTGGATCATCACCCCGTTCAGGATATTACTCTCACCGATGAAATCCGCGACGAATGAGTTTACAGGCTCGTTGTAAATATCCGTAGGTACACCTATCTGCTGGATCTTGCCTTCACTCATTACAACTATTGTATCACTCAGGGTAAGTGCCTCCTCCTGATCGTGCGTCACATATACAAAAGTAATGCCCAGGGTCTTGTGCATATCCTTCAGTTCCATCTGCATATCTTTGCGCATCTTCAGATCCAATGCAGCAAGAGGTTCATCCAGCAACAAGACCTCAGGCTCATTGACGATGGCCCTTGCGATGGCCACACGTTGCTGCTGACCGCCGGAAAGCGTATCCACATCCCGGTATTCATAGTCTGTCATCCCCACCATTTTCAAAGCGGCTTTCACTTTCCTTTCCATCATGTCTTTCGGCATTTTTTTCAGTTTCAGGCCAAAAGCGATGTTATCGTAGACATTCAGATGAGGAAACAGAGCATACTTCTGGAAGACAGTATTCACAGGCCGTTTATGAGGTGGCGTTTGGGTGATCTCCTTCCCGGCAATCCGGATCTCTCCTTCGGAAGCGGTCTGAAAACCGGCAATCAGCCTCAGCAACGTGGTTTTACCGCAACCGGAGGGTCCCAGGATGGTCACAAACTCTCCCTTTTTCACATTCAGGCTTACATTATCCAAAGCAGTCTTATCATCAAAGAATTTAGAGACCTTCTGCACTTCAATAATGTAATTGTTCTCTTGCATACTTATTCTGTTTTTGGAGTACAAAGGTACATATTTTCCCGCTTTCTCATACAAATCATTTGTATAAACAAGTTATTTGGGCAATAGATTACCGAATGTTTCTTCTTTACCATAAATAAATATTCATTTAACATTCTGTTTATTCGTACTTGATGAATATCTGTCGTGACGAAACCAAAACATGAAAAAATTAAAAAAGATTTCAGGATCGGAAAAGAATAAACAATTCGGCTTGTCGGTTATTATTTAAAAATATAATCTATATTTGTAGAAGTAAATATTACATTAACAACGTCACGCATGAAGAAACTTATTTATCTGCTTGCTACTGCCCTCTTTATTTTGTCGGCCTGTAACAACGAAAAAGGATATGAAATCCAGGGAACCGTAGAAGGAGCCTCTGACAACGAGATGGTCTATCTCAAAGAAGGACAGGGGCAATTCCTCAGCACGATCCAGTCGGCCCCTGTGAAGAACGGGAAATATACCTTCAAAGGAAAACAGGATACGGCAGTTGTACGTTTCCTGACCTTCGATAACGGCGAGGATGAGATCATCACGGAGATTTTCTTGGAAAACGGAACCATCCGGGCCGATCTGGGCAGAGAGAAAAACAGAGTGACCGGTACGCCGCTGAACAATTCCTATCAGGAACTAAGAGAGAAAATGGAAGCTTACTCCGCACAGGAAAGGGAAGTAATTAACAGTTTGCAGAGCGGTATGCTCTCGGAAGAAGAGCAGATGGCTAAACTCAATGAGATCAATACGCTGGGAGAAGGAATGATCGCCTCCATTCGGCAATACATGAAGTCAAATATATCCAACGCGACAGGTATATTCCTTCTGGGACAATTCTACCCTACTTTAGAAGCGACGGAGATCGGACCGCTGTTGGCTGAGGTTCCTGCACAATATCAGAACGACCCGATCATTATCCAGGCCAGACAACAATACGAAACAGCACAAAAAACAGAAGTCGGACAAAAGTTCACTGATTTTGAAATGGAATCTCCTCAGGGAAATCCGATCAGACTCTCCGACTATGCCGGCAAAGGGAAATATGTACTTCTCGACTTCTGGGCCAGTTGGTGTGGTCCGTGCATCCGGGAGATGCCCAACATTGTAAATTTCTACGCCAAATACAAAAGCAAAGGACTTGAGATTGTAGGTGTATCCCTGGACCGCGAAGAAGAGGCGTGGAAAGAAGCCATAAAGAAGTATAACATGACATGGCCGCAAATGTCGGATCTGCAATTCTGGAACAGTGAAGGTGCGCAATTATATAATGTACAAAGCATTCCGCATGTGATCATTATAGATCCGGAGGGTACTATCATCTCCAGGGGACTTTATGGGAATGTATTAGAAGAAAAACTGGCGGAGATCTTCCGTTGATCTTCTCCACGATCAGATAGAAGAGGCTGTCTCCAAACAGATTTTGATTTTCAGAAATCGTACATGTGGAAACCTCTTCCAGTAAGAGCTCCTTGTTTCATGGCATTTTCCCGACGGAAAGTATACTAAACAAGGAGATTTTTATAGGTAAACCTACCAGTTAAAAGAGAGGCTGACTCACCCTGATAAAATGAGTCAGCCTCTTTATGGTTTACAGGCAGATCTGTGAGAGTGTATCTATCGGGAATTAACGGTCATTTACCGGGAAAAAGCATCTTTCCACCGCCCATCCGTTGGTTAACAAAGCCCGGAATTCTACTTTTGCAAAGAAATCAAAAACACCCGAAAACCTGATACAACATGTCTTCTGTAAAGAACGGAACACCCATTGATGTCATACCTATAGAAGAGGTCCATTCCATAGAAGCTTGCAGAAATTACGTAACCCTATTCACATCTTCAGGACAATATGTAAAAGAGCAGTCGATGAAATACTTTAAGGCCCATCTGCCTGATCATTTATTCCTATGTATACACCGTTCTTATATCCTGCATATACATCAGATACTCCGGGTCGAACAGTTTGGCAAGGATAGCTACCAGATCAAACTGAAAAACGGAAGTACATTGGGTGCAAGTAGCAACAAATATAAGTTTCTGAAACATAGGCTGAAATTAGCAACAGAAAGATAGAAGATACCTACATACGCTTATACAAAAGAAGGCTGCCCCATTCGGAGCAGCCTTCCTTCATTTAATATATGTAGTTATCAACTAAACCAACGTACATAGCAGAAGTCTTGTCTGTGAGGCAGTTCCGGATTTTTCGGGAACATACGATAAGCCACTTTAAAGCTACCCGCATTGGACAAGCTGTGTTTCAGCTGGAAAGTATACAGAGTACCCTCTTTCTTAACCACTTCAAGCGGTTCTACAGAATAGACGTGCTGCTTGCCATCCGGATTGGTATAGATAGTAACCAGTTCCAATCCGATCGCATCGTTCAGGCCTTTCTCATCAATCACATACGTAATTGTATATTCTTTACCTGTCTCAATAGAAGCAGTGATCAGTTCTTCTGCCTTTTCAAAGGAAACGATCTCAATGGAATCCCATTTCGCTGCTACCTCTTCTTTCCATGCCGCAATCTCTTTTGCTTTCGCATTGTTGTTGGCAGAAAGAGCTTTCGAACGCTTGGCCAGTTTGTTGTAGAACTTGCTGTAATAGTCGTCCAGCTGACGTTTCATGGTATAATGAGGAGCGATCTGAGCGATAGAATTCTTGATAAATTTCACCCAACCTTCCGAATAGCCTTTCTTGTTACGCGCGTAATACAAAGGCAGAATCTCCGTTTCCAGAATGCTGTAGATCGTAGTAGCATCCAGCTGATCCTGGTGTTCCTGATTCTGGTACGTACGTTTTTCAGTCAGCGCCCATCCGGCACCTTCACGGTAACCTTCGAGCCACCATCCGTCAAGTACAGAGAAGTTCAGTACCCCGTTCATCAACGCTTTCTCACCAGATGTACCTGATGCTTCCAGCGGACGGGTCGGAGTATTCAACCAGATATCTACGCCCGATACCAGACGACAGGCAAGCTGCATATCGTAATTTTCGAGGAAAATGATCTTGCCCAGGAATTCCGGACGACGGGAGATCTCAATGATCCTCTTGATCAGTCCTTGCCCCGCGCCATCGTGCGGGTGAGCTTTACCTGTGAAAAGGAATTGTACCGGATAATCAGGATTGTTTACGATCTTAGCCAGATGGTCGAGATCGGTGAACAGCAGGTGTGCACGTTTGTACGTAGCAAAACGACGGCCAAATCCGATCAGCAGCGCATTCGGATTGATCTTATCCATCAATGAAACGATACGGGAAGGATCACCCTGGTTTTTCAGCCATGCTTCACGGAACTGTTTGCGGATATAATCCACCAGCTTGTTCTTCATGGTCACACGGGTATTCCATACCTCTTCGTCCGACACATTATAGATAGCTTCCCAGATCTTCGGATTGGACTGATCATGCAGGAAGTTTGCATCGAAATGTTTGGCATACAACTGCTTCCACTCCGTAGCGCTCCAGGTAGGGAAATGTACCCCATTGGTCACATACCCTACATGGCTTTCTTCCGGGAAATACCCCTTCCAGATGGAAGAGAACATTTCCTGAGAAACTTTTCCGTGCAGCCAACTCACACCATTCACTTCCTGTGAAGTATTGCAGGCAAATACCGACATGCAGAAACGCTCTCCTTTATCACCCGGATTGTTGCGTCCCAGATCCATCAGATCATCCCAGGAGATACCCAGTTTCTCCGGATATCCGCTCATGTATTTACCAAAAAGACCTTCGTCGAAATAGTCATGTCCGGCAGGAACCGGCGTATGCACCGTATACAGAGAAGAAGCACGTACCAGTTCCAGCGCCTGTTCGAAATTCAGACCTCCGGCCACATAGTCACACAGGCGTTGCACATTGATCAGAGCCGCATGCCCTTCGTTACAGTGATACACATCCTTTTGGATACCCAATGCCTGCAGGGTCAGAATACCACCGATACCCAACAGGATCTCCTGTTTCAGACGGTTTTCCCAGTCACCCCCATAAAGCTGGTGAGTGATCGGACGGTCAAACTCGCTGTTCAACTCATTGTCCGTATCCAGAAGATAGAGTGAGATACGACCTACATTCACTCTCCATACATACGCATATACCGTATAGTTGATATAGGGCACTGCTACCACCAACGGATTGCCGTCTTTATCCATGACACGATCCAGGGGCAACTGTCCGAAGTTCTGAGCTTCGTAGTTAGCAATCTGCTGACCATCCATAGCCAGGCTCTGTGTAAAATAGCCGTAACGATACAGGAAACCTACCGCACACAGATCTACATTACTGTCAGAAGCCTCTTTCAGGTAATCACCAGCCAATACACCCAGACCACCTGAGTAGATTTTCAGAACCTGATTCAAACCGTACTCCATGCTGAAATAAGCAACAGAAGGACGTTTCTTATCAGGCGCCACATTCATATATTCTTTAAATTTAGCGTATACATCGTTCATACGTTTGATGATCGCCTTGTCTTTCGCAAGAACTTCCAGTTTCTCAAAACTGATCCGTTCGAGCAAATATACGGGATTATGACCCACCTCTTTCCACATTTCCGGATCCAGATCATGAAAGAGTTCAGTAGCCTCATAATTCCAGGACCACCAGATGTTACGCGCGATCTCAGACAGTTTTTCCAACTCAGCAGGGATATGAGCCTTTACATTCACATCCTTCCAGGTCGGAGTATTGACATTACTAACCTTAATCTTCATAATGTTTGTATTTACTTGTTGAAAAATAATATGCTATGATAAAAGACGCTGCATTGCTTTGCGCAACGCAACATCGTATGCTTCGTAATAATATTCGATGAAATGTTTCCAGAGTGCTTTTTCCGCTACCTCCACAGCATGTTTCCGTATGTCTTTCACCTCCTTATCGGTTTTCGAGGAGAACAGTGAAACTGTATCTTTGATACCATCAGCCACCTCCGAATAGTTATAATCGGAACGGTGCAATACCTCTACACCTTCGTTGAGTCCATACTGATGGCGCAGGTTCTTCACCCACAAGCCGAAACCAGCCAGATCGGTAGTGATGGTCGGTACATGGAACGCCACACTCTCCAGAGGAGTGTATCCCCAGGGTTCGTAATAAGAAGGATACACACTGAGATCCTGCCCGATCAGCAGATCGTAATACTCCTTGTTCATAATGCCATCCCTGCCATCTAAGTAACAAGGCACGAAAATCACTTTTACTTTATCTTCGGGACGGTTGCCCATACCCAGGTATTTCAGCATATCCAGAACCTGGTCATGGGTCATGTTGTACAACCAATGGGTAATAAACGGACATTCCAACGCGGTCCGGAACTTATCTTTGCTTTTGAGACGGAGTTGAAGATCTTCACGAGGCTCTCCTACCCATCCGGGCACATTGATAAACGCCAATACATCTCTCTGTAGGTTCTTGTCCCGTGTCAACCGATTAAGAGCCTCCAGAAATACATCAATGCCTTTGTTTTTAAATTCGTAACGGCCACTGGTACCAATGATCAGCGTATCGTCTCCCATATCCGTACCCAACAGACAGTTTGCTACATGCAACATCGTGGAACAGGCCCTTTTACGTTTATTATTGAACGTAATACCTTTGGGTACAAAATCATCTTCAAACCCATTCATAAGCACCACATCCGCAGCTTTGTTCAGCAACTCTTTGCATTCGTTGTTGGTGATCTGACTCACTGTGGTAAAACAGTCGGCATAATGTGCTGTCTGCTTCTCGATGGAATGTTTGGATTGTACATTCAGTTCCTGTGCCATCTGATCGCCGTTGTAGGCAAACAGATAATCATAAAGAGGTTTATCGTTTCCGGCAATCGAACGGCCTACTGTAGTGGCATGTGTAGTAAAAATAGTCGCGATCTCAGGAACTGCGTTTTGCAGATACAAGGCTCCGAGACCTGTCATCCACTCATGCGCCTGATAAATAACCTTATCACTCTCTGTGAGGTTGAAGTGATAAAAACTCTCGACCACTTTTCCCGCAGCATAAGAAAAGATAGAAGCCTCGTCATAGTCTCCGTATGCGTGAAGAGAATCTACCTGGAAGCTATCCCACATTTCCGCGTAAATCTCATTCTTCAGAGAAAAGAAAGGCTGAAAATCGATCAGGATCACAATCGGATTGCCCGGGATGTTCCACCTACCGACTCTGACTTCCAGATTGTCTTTTGCGCGGGCATGCTCTCTCCAACCTACACAAAGATTATCGGATTCTGAAAACAAAGGATTCTCTTTTCCTTTCCATATATCTGGGCCTATGAAAAAAAGTCTATCGCGAAATTTATTCTGTAACGTGTTTGCCCGTGTAGACAACACCGTATAAATACCTCCCACTTTATTACATACTTCCCAACTGGTCTCAAATATGTAATCGGGAGTCAGTAAATCTTTAACCATAATTTTGTTAAAACTCCTATTTTCTTAACTGCAGACGCAAAAATACAGATTATTTATTGAAAAATAATAGATTAATCGAAAAATGTTAATCAGATGTTTCAAACAAACGTTTGCAGCCTACATAGCTACAGCAAAGAAAGAAATAAGGAAATCCCTATTCACTCTAAAGAAAAAGTAATGAAATCAGGTACTCGGAAAGTACGGAATTTCAGACAAGAACAACCACCTGCAACAAAAGAGATATACTATAAATACGGGACTTCGCACCTACTGTGGCAGTATATTCCCATCATCCGTTATCTGAACATTTTTCAGATGCTATGTTATCTAATCCGCAATCAGAATAAACTAAAAATTTCAGACAAAAAGTATGGAATCGGTTCTCCTATAAGATCGAAAAAATAGTTCGTACAGAAAACAAAAACAAAAGGCATCCCATTTATTCCGGAATGCCTTCTATCATATAAAAAGATTGATCCATTTATGCCAAAGCACTACCAATCAGGAAGGTGGCAGCCAAAGCTACAATCGCATACAATTCGGGGAATACCGCAAGGATCAGCGTATTACCAAATACATTATAACCCTGTCCGATAGCAGCGATACCATTGGCACATACCTGACCCTGACGGATAGAAGAGAAAAGTGCCACAATACCCAGTGCGATACCTGCTCCCAGTACCGCACTGGCCTGGATAGCACTGATACCCGGAGTCAGAATACCAAAGATATTCTGGAACATAAAATATCCGGCAAATCCATACAATCCCTGTGTACCGGGAAGAGCGGTCAATACAAGGAAGTTACCGAAAGCTCCATCGTTTTTCTTCAAAGCACCGATAGCGGCGTTACCCGCGATAGTTACACCGTATGCACTACCGATACCAGACAAACCAACCATTACTGCAATACCTAAATAGGCAATAAACAAATTCATTTCCATAATTTTATTCTGTTTTACTGTTTATAATCCGATTAATTCATTTTTCCAAAAGGGCTGTATTCTTTTCCTCCGCCTTCATACCCGGAGTTCTTGAAAAACTCCACAAAGGTCAGACGCATAGGATGCACCATAGCTCCCAACACGTTCATAAACATATTGATCGAATGTCCGATCACAAAGATCAATACCATGACAATAGGCCCGGCAATTATATTATCCGGACTCATTCCTACAGCCAGGCTATTGAATACTCCGGCCAGGATACCTCCGGACAATCCCAGAGCGAAAAGGCGCACATACGAAAGTACATCTCCCAGCAAGCCGGTAGCCATGTTGTAAGAATCCCAGAAACCCAGTCCGATATTCAGGAAAATATTCTTTCCCGGACTGTTGTAAAGGAAGATCATGGCAGCAGAGATGCCCAACAAGATCAGATAAGGTGTACTGCCTAACGCCATAACACCCGGAAGCAATGCCGCGAATGCAGTGGAGATGAGCAGAATAATCCAGCCAATGGTTGCCACCGCATATTTGAACCCGAACTGTATGAACTGATTCACCGCTTTGAGGATCATACCGAACAGGATCTGCACACATCCCAGGATAAGAGCCAGCTGGAACATATCGTTGTTGTCCAGATAAACCGCATCTTTGATCCGTTGAATGAAGGGTACATCAATGTCGTACAAACTGAAACCGAAGAACGTCCCGGTAAGCAATCCACAGAAGAAGGTGGATACAGCCAATATCTGTACCAGGGAAATGATCGATTTCACAGATCTGGATTTGTTCCGGGTAAACAAGCTATATCCCGTCACACAAAGAAAGATAAAGAGTCCATACCCCGAATCGCCCAGACACAGTCCGAAAAAGACCATGAAGAAGGGAGCAAAGAAGGGGGTCAGATCCAGTTCATTGTATTTAGGAAGCATGTACAACTTCGTGATCGGTTCAAACCAGGAAAAAAATCCTTTGTTGTCTAACAAAATAGGTACATTGTCTTCCGGAGTAGGATCCGCTATTTCATAGTATACCTGCTGTGTATCCAGATAGGCTTTCAGATCCTTCTCTTCTGCTGCCGGTATCCAACCTTGTAAAAGCATCAGTTTATCACCTGACAACTGCTCGGTACTCAGTAGCACCCGGGAAAGTTCAGCCTGATTGTTCAGGTCACGGATTGCAGCTTTCACCAACGGAATTTCCGTATTTGCCAGTGTCTTCAATGCCTCTTCATTCGCTGTGAGTTCCTTACGTATCGCTTCGGAAAGCAGTTCTACTTCACGGATAGAATGTTTCGGCAATCTCATTTCTTCCGCTTCAGGTACAGCCTCCTCTCCCGGCCAGGATACAGTAATGAAATAGATCCGGGAGGATAGCCGGTTGATGACAATCGCATTGAAATCAGTCACCCACTCCTCACGGAAGTTATTTTCCGAGCAGCTATAGAAGCCGATATGAAGTCCGGCCTCTTCCAGCTGACGCACAGAAGCCGGATCAAAATCTCCCCAGGGAATCAGTTGCTCCAGTTCCTTATCGTAACTTTGTAACTGTTGTTGCAGTCTGCTCTTTTCCGTGCTCAGCGCATCTACCTCTTCCATCACTTTCAGACCGCGTTCAGGGTCCTCTTCCGTATCCGACGCAGGCTCCGTACGCAGTGCTTCGAGTTGTTTCAGGGTAGCCGTCAATCGGAGGGTCAAGCGTGCTTTTTCCTGCAATTCCTGACTCTCGGCAATACTGGATTGTTTTTCAGTGACATGCACTACTCCCCGTTCACGGATATTTTGCAAAAACTCATCATATTCCTTATGATAGACCAGAAAGGTCAGTTTTTTCATCTTTGCTATCATTCCTCAGCCTCCTTTCTTTTCTCCTGTTGCGATTTAAGGATCTTCTGAGACGATTTGGAAAGATTCTCTTCGTCTTCCATGAAACGTTTGATCTTCCGCAATGCATCCTTATACCCAGGTATCTGCACCTTCTCAAAAAGATTCACCTTCTGAGTGGTTTTTCTACGCGCATGTTCCAGCAATCTGAGTTTAGCTACAAGAAACTCTCTCTCAATAGCTGTCTGAGCCAATCCCTGTAACAGTTCAATCCCTTCCGAATACCATTTCGGAGCATTGAACAAACTATAAGGGCGTACTTCAAACTCCACATGATCCAGCATCGGAACTCTTACACCGGCAATCTTCCGAATGCCCAGATGTACATCCTTTACGCTGATCAGGGAAGGGTCAAACTCATTCCACAACGCGAACATGGCCTCATACGTCTGGATCTGAATCTCCAGTTTCTCCTCCATTGCCACAGCCTCGGTCTTGCACTTCTTCACCTCCATACGCAGGGCACTCTCCTTATTCTTGATAATAGGAAGCGTACGTACCCGCATCTTGAGTTGTTTATCGAGCTGTTGCAACGAAGTTTTATTGTATTGAAATTTTATAGCCATTTCTATGATTATTCGTTAGAATCGGGTGGAAATATCTGCCTGTGTCTGCCACACACCGATTATTTCCAGAATTCATCTACCAACTCTTTCTTGATATTCACCTCTTCCGGACGGAAGTATTTACCAAACAGTCCCCAGGCCACATCCAGCATCTCTGTTGTATTCAGGTTCACATCAATCGCCAGCAACTGGTTGGAATAATCCCTGGCAAATGCCAGGGTACGTTCGTCGTAGTTGGTCAGGTCGAATCCATTCTCCAATTTCGTTTTGGCATTGGCCGCGTCCGCATACAAACGTACAGCTGCATTCATCACCTGTGGATGGTCTTTACGTGTCTTCTTACCTGTTACCAGCTGTTTCAGACGAGAGAGCGAACGGAACGGGTCTACGACCACCTTACCGATGTCACTGTCTCTGCGCAGGAACAACTGTCCTTCCGTAATGTAACCGGTATTATCGGGCACCGCATGGGTGATATCTCCACCTGACAACGTGGTCACGGCAATGATGGTGATCGAACCGCCCTGTGGAAACTGCACTGCTTTTTCGTAGATCTTCGCCAGATCCGAATAGAGCGAACCGGGCATAGAGTCTTTCGAAGGGATCTGGTCCATACGGTTAGACACAATCGCCAGAGCGTCGGCATACGAAGTCATATCCGTAAGCAGTACCAGCACTTTCTGGTTGTGTTCCACTGCAAAATATTCAGCCGCCGTCAGTGCCATATCAGGTACCAGCAGACGTTCTACCGCCGGGTCTTCCGTCGTGTTCATAAAACTCACAATACGGTCCAGGGCACCTGCATTGGAAAATACATTCTTAAAATAGAGGTAGTCATCGTTCGTCATCCCCATACCTCCCAGAATGATCTTATCTGTCTCGGCACGCAACGCCACCGTAGCCATTACCTGATTGAAAGGCTGATCCGGGTCGGCAAAGAACGGGATCTTCTGTCCGGATACCAACGTATTGTTGAGGTCGATCCCCGCAATACCGGTAGCAATAAGTTCCGACGGCTGCTTACGACGTACCGGATTCACAGAAGGTCCGCCCAGTTCCACCTCCGTACCTTCAATCTCCGGCCCACCGTCTATCGGGTCTCCAAACGCGTTGAAAAAACGTCCGGCCAGTTGCTCACTCACCTTCAGAGTGGGAGCTTTTCCCAGAAACACGACCTCTGCATTGGTTGGGATACCTTCTGTTCCCTGAAACACCTGCAAAGTCACCTCTTCTCCAACAATTTTCACTACCTGAGCCAGTTTTCCGTCCACAGTAGCCAACTCATCGTTACCCACTCCCGTCGCTTTCAGCGAACAGGTAGCTTTGGTTATCTGAGTGATCCTGGTATATATCTTTTGAAATGCTTTTGTTGCCATCTTGATATCTGCAATTTATCTGTTTATGTTTTACAACCGGATTTTCCGCTCTTCTACCATCGCCTGGAGTTGACTACGGAAATCGTCATAAGCCTCCGACTGATACTTGGAGTAGTTCATCTGCTTACACAGGTTGATCAGCTTCTTGAAATAATCCATTACCTCGTTGAAGTTATCAAATTCAAACTCTGTCCGGCAGATGTCGATCACCATATCCACAATAGCTTCCTGACGGTCCATAGGGGTCACAGCATCTACTTCATCAAAAGCATCCTGTTGCAGGATCACAAAGTCGATCAGTTCCGATTTCCAGAAAGTAACGTGATATTCCACAGGAACACCGTCATCCCCCAGGATATTGATCTGTTCGGCAATCTCCTTACCACGCTGCAAACGAGTTTTCAGATCATTTACCTTATCAATCCATTGATCGTTGATCCGTTCGTTGATATAGTCTGCGAATTCCGGATACTCCAGGTATTTCGAATAAGAATCAATGGGATTCACCGCCGGATAACGTTTCTTATCAGCCCGATCCTGCTCCAACGCATAGAAGCAACGGGCCACCTTCTTGGTATTTTCTGTTACCGGTTCCTTCAGGTTACCTCCCGCAGGTGATACAGTACCGATAAAAGTAATAGAACCTGTTTCACCATTGGCAAGAGTCACATATCCTGCACGGCCATAGAAGTTGGAGATAATTGCTGAAAGGTCCATCGGAAAAGCATCCGGTCCGGGCAATTCCTCCATACGATTCGACATTTCACGCAATGCCTGCGCCCAACGCGAAGTAGAATCGGCCATCAATAATACTTTCAGTCCCATCGCGCGGTAATATTCACCAATAGTCATGGCCGTATATACCGATGCCTCACGTGCCGCTACAGGCATGTTGGATGTATTGGCAATAATAATCGTACGTTCCATCAGCTTCCGACCCGTATGCGGATCCACCAGTTCGGGGAATTCGGTAAAGATCTCCACGACCTCGTTGGCACGTTCACCACAAGCAGCAATAATTACGATATCTGCTTCCGCCTGCTTGGAAATTGCATGCTGAAGCACTGTTTTTCCTGTTCCGAAAGGTCCGGGAATAAATCCGGTTCCCCCCTCCACTATTGGATTCATCGTGTCTATCACACGTACACCAGTCTCCAGTAGTTTGAACGGACGGGGTTTCTCTTTATAATTACTCATGGCCTTTTTCACCGGCCATCTCTGTACCATATTCACTTCTATATCATTGCCATTGGTATCTGTCAGCACAGCAATCGTATCATAGATCCGGTAATCACCTTCAGCAGCCACAGATTTAACTGTACAGGTTTCAGTCAGGGTGAAAGGAGCCATGATCTTCAGCGGCTGGAAGTTTTCATCCACCTGTCCCAACCACGCAGAAGCTTCTACCTTATCACCGGGCTGCACCAGGGGAGTAAAGTGCCATTTCTTTTCCTTATCCAAAGGGAAAGTATAGTCACCGCGTTTCAGGAATACTCCTTCCATCTTATCCAGGTCGTTCTGCAGTCCGTCGTAATTACGCGAAAGCATCCCCGGTCCAAGAGTTACTTCAAGCATATGTCCGGTGAATTCCGCCTCCGCACCCATTTTCAGGCCGCGCGTACTTTCAAATACCTGTACATACACAAACTTCCCAACTACCTTGATAACCTCTGCCATCAGTTTATCGCCACCTGTCTCAATGTAGCAGATCTCACTCTGTGCTACCGGGCCGTCAACAATGAGGGTTACCATATTGGCAATAACGCCATTCACAGTTCCTTTTGTTGCCATATATATTTATGTTTATTTTTTTAATTCGTCAGGGATCTGCACATTGTTCTTCAATGAGTCTATCATACTCCGGAACAACTGATTTCCCTTTTCTTTATCCAGAGCGATCCAACGTTCAATCATTTCCAGCTTCACCAGAAAAGCAAACAGACGCTCCACAGTAAAATAATTAAAGAAAGTAGCATCTTCCAGCCAGTTCCACCGCAATGTGTCTATCCGCTTTTCCCGATCTATCAACTCCGGGGTTTCGGTTATCTTGATCAGATCTTCCAGGTAATCCACCTCAGTTGCTAATCCGAACTCACGGGTACCGGAAGTACGCAAAGCATCTGCTACAGGGGTATCTCCTACAATCAAGGGAGCAACTTCCCACTTATATTTCCGGGCTGTCAGAGCTACCAGAATATTATTTATATTCAGATTGAAAGCAAACCAATCTGAAATAAATGTATTCTCGCACTTCATACCGTACGCATAGTAATAAGCGGCCAGCTTATCTTCCCAGAGGATATTTTCTTCAGAACCCTCAAAATAGGCAGCGACAAAAGAACTCAGATAAGAAGGGAAGGTATCAGGATGTACTTCTCCCCCCTCCTGAAGAACAGCGATGTATTCGCTCAACTCCTCCGCAGTATACTTCCCTCTCGGATCAATATCCGCTTCTTTATCTTTAAGCAACCTAAGCACATTGGCATTGTCGTATTGCAGATAAAAAAGATCAATCAACGGTTTATCCTTCTCCGTCAGAGAGTCATAAAGTTCCTCTTTGAAACTGGCTACTGTATAGTTCAGTTTGTTGTCTTCCAGCGATAGATCAGGCAAACTGGCTATTAAGTAATAATATTGACTCATATTATATATAAAGATTGCTGGCGAAGACTCCATATCGCAACATACAAGTCCGTTACAAACCTGTGCACAAAAGTCTTCAGCAGGTATGTTTAAGGGATTAAAAAAGCATTTCCACCAACTGTGGACGCAGGAATTCCTTGAAATAATTCATGAATTCCTCTTCACCGAAATTCACTTTATAAGAACCATCAGCGGGAGAGATAGTGAACAAAGTCTTGATACCGTTCACCTCTTCTATACGTATGCCACCATCAAGAAGTTTTTTAGCATGGGCAGCAAAATATTTCCTGAGAGATTCCGCATCAGCAACAGAAATTACAATAGGCTCATCCACACTCCACTTAGAAGCCAGGGCCACAATAAAAGCATTGAGAAAATCTTTATTTCCGACAAATTCTTTCACCGGAGCTTCCACAATCTTATTCGTTACCAGGGTTGCAATTTCAGATTTTAGTGCATTCACCGCCTGACCAGCAAACAATTTAAGCTCTGACTTTGTGTTTTCTGCCAACTCATCCGTAGATTTTCGTGAATCCGCTAAAATACTTTCAGCTTGTTTGTGAGCCTCTTCGATGATTTTCTTCGCTTCATCCTGAGCATTTGCAATAAGTTTTTCAGCTTCCTGTGTACCTTTTTCAACACCTTCACGATAAAGCTTATCGGTCAACTCTTGAATTTTGTTTTCCATAATCAGGGGACTATTTTAGAAGTTTAAATTGATAATCTAAAAGATTTTCCCAAAAATACAAAAAAGTCCCATATAACCATGTAAATGCCATGTGAAAACTTGAAAGATTAATTGAGTTTTTGTTAAAAGAGAGTCGTTTTTTAATATCTATGTTACAATTTTCATTCATTACCTGAAAAAAATCACAAGTATACTCGAAAGTATTCATTATAGACAGATAAATAGTAGAAAGGAAATTTATAAAAATGTTAGCATAGAAAAGGCAAATGCAGTAAAAATCCATTGTTCAGAAAGAGGAATTATATAAAATCATTTATATAAGATTCATGGGAAACCAACAACTATTTACAATACTTGTATCTCAGCAGAACTCCCGCACATTTTACAATATGAGTCTATATCACCATAAAATGAGCCTATATCACCATAAGAAAGGAGGATACTTTCAAGTCCTGCAGGACTTGGAGAACCACATATTCATTTAAAGAGGTTGAAAAAGCCATTAGTTTTCAATATTCATCCGAAAAAGGTTAGATCCTAATAAAGTAAAATCC